>DASSEX010000031.1:0-6354 GCA_035695045.1 Mycobacteriales bacterium
ACGGCAACGTGCACTGGAGCCGGACCCACACCACGGCCTACGACTACCGCGTCCGCATGCCCGGCAAGACGCCGTTCGCGCCCAGCAACTACGCCTACGCGACCGTTCGTATCGGCTGACCGGCCGCCGGCGGCCGCTAGAGCATGCCGGCGAGCCACCGGAGGATCGGCAGCACGACCAGCGGCGCCGTGAGCACCACCATGCCCAGAACGACGAGCCCGGCCAGCGCACGAGTGCGCAGGTTGGGCTCTCCGCTGCGGTCCTGGAGCCGACCCAACATGGCCGGAGCGTACGCCGCCGTCGCCCTCTCGGTGCCTTGAGCGTCCCCGCCAAAAAAAGTTGAGTCAGGTCCGCTCAAGGGGAATTGACAGGTCGGCTCCGGCCGTTGAGCATGAGTGAAGGCGGCTCAAGGCTGAGTCGCTCCCCTGGGCGGACTGCCCGGGTCAGCACGGCTCAACGGAGGACTCCACATGGCACGAGCGGTCGGCATCGACCTCGGGACGACCAACAGCGTCGTCACGGTTCTTGAGGGCGGCGAGCCCAACGTCATCGCCAACGCGGAGGGGTCACGGACGACTCCCAGCGTCGTCGCGTTCGCCAAGAACGGCGAGGTGCTGGTCGGCGAGGTCGCGAAGCGCCAGGCCGTCACCAACCCCGACCGCACGATCCGGTCGGTCAAGCGGCACATGGGCACCGACTGGTCGATCGACATCGATGGCAAGCACTTCACGCCCCAGCAGATCTCCGCGTTCGTCCTGCAGAAGCTGAAGCGCGACGCTGAGGCCTACCTCGGCGAGCAGGTCACCGACGCGGTCATCACCGTGCCGGCGTACTTCTCCGACGCACAGCGTCAGGCCACCAAGGAAGCCGGCCAGGTCGCCGGTCTCAACGTTCTGCGCATCATCAACGAGCCGACCTCGGCCGCGCTGGCCTACGGCCTCGACAAGGAGAGCGACCAGACGATCCTGGTCTTCGACCTCGGTGGCGGCACCTTCGACGTGTCCCTGCTCGAGATCGGTGACGGCGTCATCGAGGTCAAGGCGACCAGCGGTGACAACCACCTCGGCGGCGACGACTGGGACGAGCGCGTCGTCGACTGGCTGGTGACGCAGTTCAAGAACGGTCACGGCATCGACCTGTCGAAGGACAAGATGGCGATGCAGCGGCTGCGTGAGGCGGCCGAGAAGGCGAAGATCGAGCTGTCGTCGTCCGGCGAGACCACGATCAACCTGCCCTACATCACCGCGAGCGCCGAAGGCCCGCTGCACCTCGAGGAGAAGCTCACCCGCGCGGAGTTCCAGCGCATGACGAGCGACCTGCTCGACCGGACCAAGGGCCCGTTCCAGCAGGCGATCAAGGACGCCGGCATCAGCGTCAACGACATCAACCACGTCGTGCTGGTCGGTGGTTCGACCCGCATGCCGGCCGTCATCGACGTCGTCAAGGAGCTGACCGGCGGTCGCGAGCCCAACAAGGGCGTCAACCCGGACGAGGTCGTCGCCGTCGGTGCCGCACTGCAGGCCGGTGTGCTCAAGGGTGAGGTCAAGGACGTCCTGCTTCTCGACGTCACGCCGCTGTCGCTCGGCATCGAGACCAAGGGCGGCATCTTCACCAAGCTGATCGAGCGCAACACGACGATCCCGACGAAGCGCAGCGAGATCTTCACGACGGCCGACGACAACCAGCCGTCGGTGCAGATCCAGGTCTTCCAGGGCGAGCGCGAGATCGCGGCGTACAACAAGAAGCTGGGCATGTTCGAGCTGACCGGCCTCCCGCCGGCGCCGCGCGGCGTGCCGCAGATCGAGGTCACCTTCGACATCGACGCCAACGGCATCGTCCACGTGTCCGCCAAGGACCTGGGCACCGGCAAGGAGCAGTCGATGACGATCACCGGCGGCTCGGCGCTGCCGAAGGACGACATCGACCGGATGATGCGCGATGCCGAGCAGTACGCCGAGGAGGACCGCAAGCGTCGCGAGTCCGCCGAGGCGCGCAACCAGGCGGACACGCTCGTCTACACCACCGAGAAGTTCCTCGCCGACAACGGCGACAAGGTGCCGGACGACGTCAAGACCGAGGTGACTGCCGCGGTCGGCGACGTGAAGAAGGCACTCGAGGCCGACGACATCGACGCGATCAAGCGGTCTTCCGAGCAGCTCGCGACGGTCAGCCAGAAGATGGGCCAGGCGATGTACGCCAACGCCCAGGCGACAGGCGAGGGCGCGCCGACCGGCGACGCCGGCTCCGCGTCGAGTGACGACGAGGTCGTCGACGCCGAGATCGTCGATGAAGACGGGAGCCAGTCGTGACCGATGCCCCCACCGAAGGGGAGGGCCCGGTCATCCGCGACAAGCGCCGCATCGACCCCAGCACCGGTGAGCTCCGTCCGGAGGCCGCGCAGCCCGCGGCCTCCGGGCAGGCCCCGGCGGACCCGGTCGAGGAAGAGCTGGCCCAGCTCGTCAGCGATGACATCCAGAAGCTGCTCGACGAGCGCACGAGTGACCTGCAGCGCGTGCAGGCGGAGTTCACCAACTACCGCCGTCGCGTCGAGCGTGACCGGCAGGCAGTAGGCGAGCAGGCGCTTGCGTCGGTGCTCATCGGCTTGCTTCCGGTGCTCGACGACATCGAGCGGGCGCGCGAGCACGGTGAGGTCGAAGGTGGCTTCAAACTCGTAGCCGACGGTCTGGAGACGACGCTGACCAAGCTGGGTCTCGAGCGTTTCGGCACTGCCGGCGAGCCCTTCGACCCCAACGTTCACGAGGCTCTGACGCACGCGCTGTCTCCCGACGTCAATGAACCGAGCTGTGGCCAGGTCTACCAACCCGGTTATCGGGTCGGTGACCGCGTGCTCCGCCCCGCGCGGGTCGGTGTCGTCGAACCCGGAGAGCCGGACGCCCCGAGCCCCGAGTGATGCGGAGCCGTCGAGCGAGTGACATGCGAATGAGAGAGGAGGGACGCCGATGAGTGCGCGCGACTACGTCGAGAAGGACTACTACGCCGCTCTCGGCGTCCCGAAGGACGCCTCGCAGGCGGACATCAAGAAGACCTACCGCAAGCTTGCGCGGCAGTACCACCCCGACGCCAACAAGGGCGACGCCGCGGCGGAGGAGAAGTTCAAGGAGATCTCCGAGGCCTACGACGTCCTGTCCGACGAGAAGAAGCGCAAGGAGTACGACGAAGCGCGCGCACTGTTCGGCAGCGGCGGTTTCCGTGTTCCCGGCGGCGGTGGCGGCGTCCCGTTCGACCTGTCCGACCTCTTCGGGGGTGCAGGGGCCGGCGGTGGCGGCCTCGGCGACATCCTCGGTGGCATCTTCGGCGGTCGTGGCGGTCGCGCTCATGCGGCACGGCGGGGCGCCGACGTGGAGGCAGAGGTCACCCTGTCCTTCACCGATGCGATCGACGGCGCGACCGTGCCGTTGCAGCTGACCGGGCACGCCTCGTGCCCGACCTGCAAGGGCAGCGGAGCCAAGCCGGGCACCGCGACCCGGGTCTGCCCGGCGTGCACCGGCACCGGCATGTCCAGCCGAAACGCAGGCGGCTTCGCTTTCGCCGAACCGTGCCGCGAGTGCCGCGGTCGGGGGTTGCTCATCGACGACCCGTGCGCCACCTGCGCGGGCACCGGCCAGGCGATGACCACCCGGACGCTTCGCGCCCGCATCCCGGCGGGCGTCAAGGACGGGCAGCGCATTCGGCTCAAGGGCAAGGGCGCTCCCGGTGAGCGCGGGGGCCCGGCCGGTGACCTCGTCGTGCTCGTGCACGTGCGGCCGCACGAGGTGTTCGGACGCAAGGGCGACAACCTCACGCTGGCGTTGCCGGTCACCTTCCCCGAGGCCGCCTTGGGTGCGACGGTGAAGGTGCCGACACTCGGAGGGGCACCCGTCTCGGTGAAGATTCCCGCCGGCACCACGACCGGCCGCACTCTGCGAGTACGTGGCAAGGGCGCCACGCGCCGGGACGGCACGCGGGGAGACCTTCTCGTCACGGTGGAGGTCGCAGTGCCGCAGCGCCTCAGCGACAAGGCGAAGGACGCGTTGACGGCGTACGCCGAAGCGCAGCCCGATGACCCGCGTGCGCATCTGGCGGCAATGGTGAGTGGCGATGAGTGACGTCGGCGACTTCGGCTTCGCGCCGGCCGGCTCGGTGCCGGACGATGCGCCGGTCTACGTCATCTCCGTCGCCGCGACGCTGGCCGGCATGCACCCGCAGACGCTGCGGCAGTACGACCGGCTCGGCCTCGTCTCACCCGACCGGACTCCAGGTCGTGGACGCCGTTACTCGCTGCGGGACATCGCGTTGCTCCGCCAGGTGCAGCGGTTGTCCCAGGATGAGGGCATCAACCTCGCTGGAGTGAAGCGCATCCTCGAGCTCGAGGCGCACGTCGACGCCTTGCGCACACGCATGACCGAGCTGCTGGCCGACCTCGACGCGACCCGCGCCGAGATCGCTCGTCGCGAGGCGCAGGTCCACCAGTCCTATCGGCGTGATCTCGTGCCGGTCGACCGCGGCTCGATGGTCGTCTGGCGTCCACAACCCCCACAACACTGAAACCAGGTATCGAAGACATAGATGGACAGCTACAAGCTCACCACCCGCAGCCAGGATGCGCTTTCCGCCGCCGTGCAGTCCGCGGCGAGCGCAGGACATCCGCACGTCGAGCCACTGCACCTCCTGCTCGCGCTCCTCTCGCAGACCGACGGCATCGCGCGGCCGTTGATCCAGGCCGCCGGCGGCGACCCGTCGACGGTCGCGAGCCTGGCGCAGGCGCAGCTCGGCCGGCTTCCTGCGGCTACGGGTGCAACCGTTGCGGCTCCTGGGCTTTCGCGTCCTGCGATCGCCGTCGTCAACGCGGCAGCGGAGCTCGCGAAGTCGCTCGGTGACGACTACGTCTCGACCGAACATCTGCTGGTGGGGCTGGCCAAGGACGGCGGAGCTCCCGTCTCCGGTCTGCTCCCTGCGGCCGACGCGTTGCTCGCCGCGTTCGAGGACGTGCGTGGTCACCAGCGGGTGAGCTCGCCGGACCCCGAGGCGACCTACCAGGCACTGGAGAAGTACGGCGTCGACCTCACTGCGCGGGCGCGTGACGGGAAGCTCGACCCCGTCATCGGCCGTGACACCGAGATCCGCCGCGTTGTCCAGGTGCTGAGTCGCCGTACGAAGAACAACCCTGTGCTCATCGGTGAGCCCGGCGTCGGCAAGACGGCGGTCGTCGAAGGCCTGGCGCTGCGCATCGTCGCCGGCGACGTGCCGGAGTCGTTGCGTGGCAAGCGACTGGTCGCGCTCGACCTCGGCGCCATGGTCGCGGGCGCGAAATACCGCGGCGAGTTCGAGGAGCGGCTCAAGGCGGTGCTCACCGAGATCCGCGAGAGCGACGGTCAGGTCATCACGTTCATCGACGAGCTGCACACAGTCGTCGGCGCGGGCGCGACCGGCGAGAGCGCGATGGACGCCGGCAACATGCTGAAGCCGATGCTTGCCCGCGGTGAGCTGCGCATGGTCGGCGCGACGACGCTCGACGAATATCGCGAACACATCGAGAAGGACCCGGCTCTCGAGCGCCGCTTCCAGCCGGTGCTCGTGGGTGAGCCGAGCGTCGAGGACACGATCGCGATCCTGCGCGGGTTGAAGAGCCGCTACGAGTCGCACCATCGCGTCGAGATCTCGGATGCTGCTCTCGTCGCGGCGGCGACGCTGTCCAACCGCTACATCACCGCACGGTTCCTGCCGGACAAGGCGATCGACCTCGTCGACGAGTCGGCGTCGCGACTGCGCATGGAGATCGACTCGCGCCCGGTCGAGATCGACGAGCTGCAGCGCGCTGTCGACCGCCTCAAGATGGAGGAGCTCGCGCTCGCCAAGGAGGACGACGCCGCCTCGCGCGAGCGTCTCGAGAAGCTGCGCGCCGAGCTCGCCGACCGCTCCGAGCAGCTGTCTGCACTCAACGCTCGATGGGAGCGGGAGAAGAGCGGCCTCAACCGTGTGGGCGAGCTCAAGCAGCGGCTCGACGACCTGCGGACTCAGATGGACCGGGCACAGCGCGACGGCGATCTGGAGACCGCTTCGCGGCTGCAGTACGCCGACATCCCGGCCGCCGAGCGTGAGCTCGCGGACGCAGCGGCGACCGCCGAGGACACCGAGTCCGGCGGGCCGATGGTGAAGGAGGAGGTCGGGCCGGACGACGTCGCCGAAGTCGTCGCGTCCTGGACCGGCATCCCCGCCGGCCGTCTGCTCGAAGGCGAGACCGCGAAGCTCCTGCGCATGGAGGACGAGCTCGGCAAACGGGTCGTCGGTCAGGATGACGCCGTCCGCGCGGTGTCCGACGCCGTGCGGCGCGCGCGCTCCGGCATCAGCGACCCG
>DASSEX010000032.1:0-6883 GCA_035695045.1 Mycobacteriales bacterium
AGCCCTCGAAGGCGGCGAGCATGGCGCGGGTGGTCACGCCGGTGGTCCTCCTACCCGGGCCGGGCCGATGTCGGGGTCGTGGACGGCTGCGCGGATCAGGCCGGCGACGAGATCCGGCCACTGCAAGGGTACGTCGTGAACGGCCCCGGCCCAGCGCAGAACGCGCGGACGGACGAGCTGCGCGGTGATGGCCTCCAGCGCGTGCCGCTTGTGCGCCGTCCACTCGTCGTCGGCGTCGAACGCTTCACAGGAGACGAGCCATGCGGGGCAGCGGACCCGGGTCAGGACGTGGGTGGCGTCGTAGTCGAGCAGCCCGTCGAGCACCTTCATGTGGGTGTCGAACGGCAGCCGGGCGCGCGCCAGCCCGTCAGCGTGGACCTCGAAGATCGGCAGGACCGCGCCGGCGATCTCGTCGGTCCACTCGCCCGCGGGCGACCGGCCGCTCAGCATGTCGACGAGCTGCTCCGGCGGCATCGCCAGCCGCGGCGGCTCCAGCCGCTTGCGGACCGCCGCCCGGTCGAAGCCGACCGGCGGAGCGCTGAACCCCCCGTCGATGACCACGAGCGAAAGGGCGCGCTCCGGATGCTCGGCCGCGAATGTCGCCGCCACCGCGGCCCCCCAGGAGTGGCCGACGACGACTGCCCGCGACCAGCCGAGGGGGTCCATCGCGTTGGCCAGGTCGCGCGCCACGCTGACGACGTCGTACGGGCCGTCCGGGCGCTCGGTGTCGCCGTGGCCCCGCTGGTCGAGCGCGAGGATCGCCGGAGCATCGCGGGTCGGTCCGGTCAGCCGGCGCGCGACGGGATTCCAGAAGCGGCGTTGCGAGGCGAGCCCGTGGAGCAGGACCACGGGCGTGCCCGTGCCCGGCCAGCGGGTCGCGGCCAGCCGTACCCCGTCGCCGGGCAGTGACAGGTCGAGGCCGCCGGCCGGTGGGGGGACGACGCCGAGCGGCCCCGGCATGGCGCTGCCGGGGGGCATCGAGGTCAGCGGGCGCGACCGGAGGTCGTGTGCACGATCAGGACGTCGCAGGACGCGCGGTGGCTGATGTTGGCCGGAACCGAGCCGAGCAGCCGGCCGGCGAGGCTGTTGAGCCCGCGGTTCCCGACGACGCAGAGGTCGGCCTTGCGCTCGTCGACGGCGTGCACCAGCACATCGACGGGGTCGCCCGCCTTGCAGAACGTGTCGATGTCGCTCGCACCCGCCTGCTTCGCCTTGTCCGCCGCTTCGCGCAGGATGTCGTCGGCCGGGTGCGAGCCGACGACCTTGTAGGCCTCCTCGCCCAGGGCGGACGCCGCCCGCGCCCGGTCGCGGTCGCTCATCTCGGTGTACGCCGACACGATCAACAGCGTCGCGCCGGCGTCCCCGGCCAGGGCTGCGGCGCGTTCGACGGCGCGAAACGATGACTCGGAGCCGTCGGTCCCGACCAGGATCGTCTTGTAGCTGGCCACGTGGCCCCCTCTTCTCGGGCTGTCTCGGCGTTGCGCGAGGTCGAACTTATCCGGTCGAGTCGGTCACGCTCACGCCGGTAGACTCGGCACCTTGACGAGCAATCCTGTCGAAAGTTCCCTGCTGGCCGCGCTGAGCGAGCGGGTCGTCGTCGCCGACGGTGCGATGGGCACCATGCTCCAGGCGCACGACCTCGACCTCGACGACTTCGAAGGGCACGAGGGCTGCAACGAGATCCTCAACGTCAGCCGTCCCGATGTCGTCCGTGACGTCCACGACGCGTACTTCCAAACCGGGTGCGACGCCGTGGAGACCAACACCTTCGGCGCCAACCTCGCCAACCTCGCCGAGTACGGCATCTCCGACCGCATCTTCGAGCTCTCCGTCGCCGGCGCGCGGCTGGCGCGGGAGGTGGCGGACGGCTGGTCCACACCCGACCGGCCGCGCTGGGTGCTGGGCTCCGTCGGTCCCGGTACGAAGCTGCCCACGCTGGGGCACGCGCCCTACGCGTCGCTCCGGGACGCCTACCAGGCCGAGGTCGCAGGCCTGATCGAGGGTGGTGCCGACGCGGTCCTCGTCGAGACCGCCCAGGACCTGCTCCAGGCCAAGGCGGCGATCAACGGCGCCCGGCGCGCCTTCCGCGCCGCTGGCCGGCGGCTGCCGCTGTTCGCGCAGGTCACGGTGGAGACCACCGGCACGATGCTGCTCGGCAGCGAGATCGGCGCGGCGCTGACGGCTCTCGAACCACTCGAGATCGACCTCATCGGGCTCAACTGCGCCACCGGACCCGCGGAGATGAGCGAGCACCTGCGCTACCTGGCTCGGCACTCGCGCGCCGGTCTGTCGTGCATGCCCAACGCCGGCCTGCCCGAGCTGACCTCCGACGGCGCGCGCTACCCGCTCACCCCGCAGCAGCTGGCCGACGCGCACGACCAGTTCGTCCGCGAGTTCGGCCTGAGCCTGGTCGGCGGCTGTTGCGGTACGACACCCGAGCACATCCGCGCCGTCGTGGAGCGCGTCGGCGGTCGTGAGGTGACGCCGCGCCGCCCGCGTGCCGAGCACGGGTCCTCGTCGCTCTACCAGCACGTGCCCTTCCGGCAGGACACGACCTACCTGTCGGTGGGGGAGCGCACCAACACCAACGGGTCGAAGGCGTTCCGCGAGGCCATGCTGGAGCAGCGCTGGGACGACTGCGTGGAGATCGCGCGCGAACAGGTGCGCGACGGATCGCATGTGCTCGACCTGTGCATCGACTACGTCGGCCGCGACGGCGCCGTTGACATGCGCGAGGCCGCGTCCCGCTTCGCCACCGCCTCCACGCTGCCGTTGATGATCGACTCCACCGAGTGGCAGGTGATCGAAGCCGGCCTGGAGTGCCTGGGCGGTCGCAGCATCGTCAACTCGGTGCACTACGAGGACGGCAACGCGCCCGACAGCAACTTCGCGAAGAAGATGGAGGTCGTCCGCGAACACGGCGCGGCCGTGGTCGTCATGTGCATCGACGAAGAGGGCCAGGCGCGCACCGCCGAGCACAAGGTCCGCATCGCGAGCCGGATCATCGACGACCTCGTCGCCGACTGGGGGATGGCGGTCGAGGACATCTTCGTCGACTGTCTGACCTTCACCCTCGCCACCGGGCAGGAGGAGTCGCGGCGCGACGGGCTGGAGACCATCGAAGGGATCCGCGAGCTCAAGCGCCGTTACCCCGAGGTGCAGACCACGCTCGGGGTCTCCAACGTCTCGTTCGGACTCAACCCCGCGGCGCGCCAGGTGCTCAACTCGGTCTTCCTGCACGAGTGTGTTGAGGCCGGGCTCGACTCGGCGATCGTGCACGCGTCGAAGATCCTGCCGATGTCACGCATCCCCGACGAGCAGCGCGAGGTGGCGCTCGACCTGGTGTACGACCGCCGACGTGACGGCTACGACCCGCTGCAGACGTTCCTCGGTCTGTTCGAGGGCGTGACCGCACAGTCGTCGAAGGAGAGCCGGGCGCAGGAGCTCGCCGCGCTCCCGCTGTCGGAGCGCCTCAAGCGCCGGATCATCGACGGCGAACGCAACGGGCTCGAGGGTGACCTGGACGAGGCCCTGCAGACGCGTCCCGCGCTGGAGATCATCAACGACACGCTGCTCGAAGGCATGAAGGTGGTCGGCGAGCTGTTCGGCTCGGGCCAGATGCAGCTGCCGTTCGTGCTGCAGTCCGCCGAGGTCATGAAGGCCGCGGTCGGCTACCTCGAGCCGCACATGGAGAAGTCGGAGGACGGCGGGGGCAAGGGCACCATCGTGCTCGCCACGGTCAAAGGTGACGTCCACGACATCGGCAAGAACCTCGTCGACATCATCCTGAGCAACAACGGCTACACCGTCGTCAACCTCGGCATCAAGCAACCGATCTCGGCGATCCTCGACGCTGCCACAGACGCGAAGGCCGATGCGATCGGGATGAGCGGGCTGCTCGTCAAGAGCACCGTCATCATGAAGGAGAACCTCGAGGAGATGAACTCCCGAGGCGTCGGCGAGAAGTGGCCGGTGCTGCTCGGGGGCGCCGCGCTCACCCGCGCCTACGTCGAAGAGGACCTCGCCGACGTCTACACCGGTGCGGTCCGTTACGCGCGCGACGCGTTCGAAGGTCTGCGGCTGATGGACGCCGTCATGGCGGTCAAGCGCGGCGAGCCCGGTGCTGCGTTGCCCGAACCTCGGGGACGGCGCGTCAGCGCGCGTAACCGGCGCGACGACGAGCCCGTCGAGCTGCCCGCACGCTCGGACGTCGCCACCGACAACCCGGTCCCGTCGCCGCCGTTCTGGGGCGACCGGGTCGTCAAGGGCATCAAGCTCGCCGACTACGCATCCATGCTCGACGAGCGCGCCACGTTCCTCGGCCAGTGGGGACTGCGGCCGTCCCGCGGCGCGGATGGTGCGTCGTACGAAGAGCTGGTCGAGTCCGAGGGCCGGCCACGGCTGCGCATGTGGCTCGAGCGCCTGCAGGCCGAGCAGATGCTCGACGCCGGCGTCGTCTACGGCTACTTCCCGTGCGTGTCGAAGGGCGACGACCTGATCGTCCTGCGCGACGACGGGTCGGAGCGGGTGCGGTTCACGTTCCCGCGGCAGCGCCGCGACCGCTTCCTCTGCCTGTCCGACTACTTCCGGCCGGAGGAGTCCGGCGAGGTCGACGTCGTCGCCTTCCAGCTCGTCACGGTCGGTGCCCGGATCGCCGAGGTGACCGCAGAGATGTTCGCCGCCGACTCCTACCGTGACTACCTCGAGCTGCACGGACTGTCGGTCCAGCTGACCGAGGCGCTTGCGGAGTTCTGGCACAAGCGGATCCGCGAGGAGCTCGGCTTCGCTGCCGAGGACTCTCCGGAGCTGTCCGACCTGCTCGCGCACCAGGGTTATCGCGGCTCGCGTTACTCCTTCGGCTACCCGGCCTGCCCCGACCTCGAGGACCGCGCGAAGGTGGTCGAGCTGCTGCACCCGGAGCGCATCGGCGTCACGTTGTCCGAGGAGTTCCAGCTGCATCCCGAGCAGGCGACGGATGCCATCGTCGTGCACCATCCCGAGGCGAAGTACTTCAACGCCCGATGACGGCCGCGGCCGTCCTGTTCGACCTCGACGGGCTGCTGATCGACTCCGAACCCGTCTGGTACGACGTGGAGAGCGCGGCGGTCGCCGAGCTCGGCGGCCAGTGGGGGCACGAGCATCAGGCCGCGTGCATCGGCGGCACGCTCGACGCGAGCTGCCGCTACATGCTCGACCTGACCGGCTCGCCCATCTCGGTCGAGCAGCTCAGCGACCGGCTGCTGACCGAGATGGTGCGCCGGTTCCGGGCCGCGCTGCCGGTGCACGACGGTGCGTTGCCGTTGGTCGACGCGGTTCGGGCCGCGGGCGTGGCGACCGGGCTGGTCTCGTCGTCGTACCGTGTGCTGATGGACGCCGCGCTCGACGTCCTCGGGTCCGCGCGCTTCGACGTCAGCGTCGCAGGTGACGAGATCGAGCGCGGAAAGCCGGACCCGATGCCCTATCTCGTCGCCTGCCAGCGCCTCGGCGTAGCCCCGGCGCAGTGTGTCGTGCTCGAGGACGCGGCCAACGGTGTCGCGTCGGCAGAGGCCGCCGGCTGCGTCGTCGTGGCCATCCCCTCGATCGCGGCGATGGCCGCCGCGCCCGGGCGCTATCTGGTGAGGGCGCTGACCGACGTCGACGTCGGCTGGTTACTGGACCTGCCGTGCTCGTGACGAGCCGTGCTTATGACGAGTACGTCGCGTTCTTCGACCTCGACGTCACGCAGCTCGCCGGGCGGCGAGTGCTCGACTGCAGCGCCGGGGCGGCGTCTTTCGTCACCCGAGCCTGTCGCGAGGGGATGGACGCCGTCGCCGTCGACCCCGCGTACGCACTGGATCCGGACGAGCTCGCAGAGGTTGCCGGTCGTGGGCTGCGCGACGGCAACGTGATCACGGACAGCTTCCCGGGCCGCTTCACCTGGGACTGGTACGGCTCGGTGCAGTCGCGGGAGCGGATGCGCACGCGCGCGCTGGCGGAGTTCGTGCTCGACCTGGCCGAACACCCCGAGCGTTACGTGAGCGGATCGCTGCCGGCCTTGCCGTTCGCGGACCGGCACTTCGACCTGGCGCTGTGCTCGCACCTGCTGTTCACCTGGGCCGACCAGCTCGGGCGCGACTGGCACCTTGCCGCTCTGCGTGAGCTCAGCCGGGTGGCGGACGAAGTGCGTGTGTTTCCCACGGTCCTGCAGGGCGCCGGCGACCCGGTGCCGTTCTGGGACGACCTCATGGTCGACCTCCACGCGTCAGGTCTGCGGACCGAGCGTCGGCGGGTGCCCTACGAGTTCCAGGTCGGGGCCGACACGATGCTGGTGGTCACCCAGCGTCCCGCGTGATCGGCGATACTCGCAGCGTGGTCGAGGACATGCAGGACGAGCGACGTAGCGAGCCGGCGTATGCGCTGGGCGAGCGGGAGATGCTCGAGGAGTGGCTGGAGTTCCACCGCACCACCTTGCTGCTGAAGTGCGAGGGGCTCGACGACCACGGCCGCAAGGCGCGCCCCGTCGCGACCTCCAACCTGTCCCTGCACGGCTTGGTCCGGCACATGGCGGAGGTGGAGCGCAACTGGTTCCAGCGGGTGCTGCTCCGGGAGCCCGAGATTCCGGCGATCTGGTACGACCCGCAGGTCGAGGACAGCGAGCTCGTCCCGCTCGACGACGCCGACTGGGAAGCCGACCTGGCGATCTGGCGCGAGGAGTGTGAGCGGAGCCGGCGCGCTGCCGCGGGCCGGGGCCTCGACGACTCGGGGTTGCGTCGCGGCGAGGAGGTGTCGCTGCGGTGGATCTACACGCACATGATCGAGGAGTACGCCCGGCACAACGGGCACGCCGACCTCATCCGCGAGCTCGTGGACGGCGCGGTCGGCTGGTGACGCGCTGCGCCTGCTT
>DASSEX010000033.1:0-19749 GCA_035695045.1 Mycobacteriales bacterium
CATGTGCTGACGGTCGACATGACCAACACCAACATCGCCTTCGGCCCGCTGATGCGGCACGTCGCGCAGCGGTCCCCGCTGTCACAGCTCGCCAGCGGCAGGCGGCGGCTGGTCGCCGCGACCAACACGGGTTACTTCGACTTCAACGTCGGTGCGCCGTTCGGGCCCGTCGTCTACGAGCAGCGGCCGGTGACCGGCACGACTGCCGGAAGCAACTACGTCGGCATCGGCTCCAACCACCGCGTCTACACGGGCAAGCTCCACCTGGCGAGCACGGTGACCGTCCACGGGGTGACGCACCCGCTCAACGGCTTCAACTCGCTGACGGTGCCGAGGGGGCTCTCGCTGTACACCCCGCGCTGGGGTTCGGAGAAGGTGCAGGTCCCGTGGAACGGCGTATCCGTCTACCTGACCAACGGCGTGATCTCGTCGAAGGTCAACCGCTACACGTCTCCGCCGCAGCCGGGACAGTCGATGCTGGTCGCGCGCGGCTCGACCTGGGTCAACTGGCTGAAGTCCCTCTCGCGCGGCACAACGGTGGCGCACCACCTCGGCTACAGCACCGATGCTCCGGTCACGATCCGTCAGGCCTACCAGGTAGGCGCCGAGATCGTGCAGCAGAAGGGCGTGATCCGCACCGGCCTGTCCTGTCGCCAGCAGTACCCGATGCCGGCGCGCAATGCCATCGGCTGGACCGACAGCCACAAGAAGATGATCATCGCGGTCGTCACCGACAAGCCCGGCACCGACGTGCACGGTCTGGACGAGAACCAGATGTCGGCGCTGATGGTCGAGCTCGGCTCCAGCCGTGCGTACATGTGGGACGGTTCCGGATCGGCGGAGATGATCGCGCGGATGCCCAGCACCGGCCGGCTGTCGATCCGCAACTACTGCGCCGACGGCCAGGAGCGGTGGATGCCGGTCGGCTTCGGGATCTTCCGGCGTAGCTGAGCCGCGGCCGGGCTCTAGCGGCCGTTGGTCGAGAAGTGCTGGTAGTCCGGCGTGCTCGACCAGTTGCCGCCCCAGCCCCAGTGAAGGGCGCTGAAGACAGCGACCGGCGCGCTGCCCGCGACGATCATCCCGCGACGCACGTTGGAGCGGTCCATGTACGGCGCTCCCGCGGGTGGCAACACTTTGCCGTCCAGCCGGTAGGGGTTCTCCAACGGGTTGAAGTCGATCGCCTCGCCGTAGGCGTGCATCGACCACGACGGCGGGCCGTTGGACACGGCGCGCCGGCAGTTGAAGGCGGAGGTGTTGTCCGCGGCCATCGACCTGTCGTCGCTGCCGCCATAGGCGGCGATCGGCACCATCCGACGGATCGGGAAGCGCGCCAGGTACATGCTGCGGAACGCGGACACCACCGCCGGCACGACCGACCCGTTGACGACGAGGGTGCCGCGGTGCGTGACGTTGTCGAAGCCCCAGAAGGTCATCGTCACCGCGCGCAGCGAGTTCGCCCCGACCGGGCATCCGGAGCGCCAGCTCTTGCCGAGCTCGGCCGTCGTCGCCGCCGCGGTGCGGTAGCTGAACGGCGTGGCCGCCGGCGCGGTCACCAACGGCCGCGCATGCTTCTTCCTGTGGGGAGCCTCGGCCGGCGTGACGCTTGGCGATGCGCTGACGACGGATGCAGTCGGCGCGGGCGGCGCCGCATGCGCAGTCGGCTGGTTCGACCGGCATCCGGCAGCGGCGAGTGCCACGACGGCCAACCCGGCCGCGACGGCCGATTGCCGCATCTGGCACCTCCTGTCCCGCTTCGGCGATTAGCGTAATTCGGGTGATGAGAGCGCGCGGCCTGTTAGCCGTTCTCGCGTGCGCACTCGTCACGGGGTGCGCGTCATCCAGTGTGCCCGCGCCCCGAACCGCACTGGGAAGCCCACGAGCGACCCTCTCACCGACATCGGTCCCGTCCCCGACCACGCCCGTCTCGCGAGCGGCAGCAGCGCCCCGCAAGCCACGCCCGGCCGCGTCGCCGCGTGCGACTCCGGCCCGCTCGGTCGCAGCGCCGAGCCGGCCGCGACTGCTGGTCGATCGACTCGACGGCGTCGGCAACGCACGACAGGTCGTCGCGGTGGCCGCGAGCGGCTACGGGACGTCGTACGCGACGTTGACGGCCTTCGCGCGTACGGCGTCCGGCTGGCGGCAGGTCTTCGGTCCGTGGGCCGCGCGCATCGGCTACAACGGCTTCGCGCCGCCGCACCGCAAGCGTGAGGGCGACGGGCGTTCTCCGACCGGATCGTTCGGCGTGCAGTTCATGTTCGGCGTCGAGCCAGACCCCGGCGTGCACTACTCCTACCGCCGGGCTCTCGCGACCAGCTGGTGGGACGACGACCCTGCGAGCCCGCACTACAACGAGTGGGTCGACAGCCGCTTCGGTGACCCCGGCCGCGACCCGGAGGCGATGCACCAGGTTCCGTCCTACCGCTACGGCGCGGTCATCGCCTACAACACCGCGCGGACCCCGGGGCTCGGCAGCGCGATCTTCCTGCACGTGGCCCACACCGGTGCGACCTCGGGCTGCGTCTCGCTGCCGGAGCCGGAGCTGCTCGCCGTGTTGCGTTGGCTCGACCCGTCGCGATCACCGCGCATCGTCATGGGGACGATGTCGGCCGTCGCGCACTGACAGCAGGCAGCACGGGCTCCAGCGTCCGCGCCCTGACACAGCCCCACCACACGCCGGCGCCGTACGCCGCTTCATCAGCGACCGCGGACACGGCCCGTCGCGGAGGGCTGCCTACTGCGGCGAGCGCCGGCCACCACACCGGAGTCGCCCAGCGCACCAATCCCGTCAACGTCGCCAGCGGCGCGGTGCGCACGACCCTCCGCAGCACCTCGGGTGGCAGCGCGGCATTGCCGTCGCCGCGGGCCCCGGCCAGCGCGAGCGGGGCGGTGAAACCGCGCAGCGACGGGCCGCGGAGCGCGCCGGGATGCCGGCGTGCGAGCGGACCTGCGCTCGTCCCGTAGTGGAACCGCCGAACCAGCGCCGGCCAGCCCTCCGGCTCGAGATGGCGCACGCACATCCGCGGGTCGTACCGGATCGACCAGCCGGCCTCGTGCAGCCGCCAACACAAGTCGACGTCCTCACCGAATCGCAGCGACTCGTCGAACGCATCGATCGCCGCCACGGCGTCGCGACGTACGACAAGAGCAGTGGAGGGCACGTAGCCGACCCGGGACCCCGGGACGACGCCACCGGGCCTGACTCCGATGTCCAGCGGGCTTCGGCCGGCCGGCGGGCTCGTCGTGTCGACATCTCGTGACGGCAGCACACGGGGAGCCGCTGCGGCGACGACCGGGTCCGCGAAGTGCCGCGCGAGCGCGCGCAACGCCGTGGCGCTCGCCAGGCAGTCGCTGTCGACGAACGCGACGAGTTCGGTGTCCACGGCCGCAAGGCCGGTGTTGCGCGCAGCCGCCGGGCCGCCACTCGTCGCGCGCGACACCAGCCGCGCACCGTGCCGCGTGGCCACTGCAGCAACGGCGTCCGGGTCCCGCGAGCCGTCGTCGACGACGACCACCGGCAGCGACTGGAGCTCTGCGAGACATCGATCGAGCTCCCGCGCGCGGTCACGTACCGGCACGACGGCGGTCATGGGTGGTGTCGCACCGGCAGGTGGCAGCGGATGCGCAAGGCCCGCATCGACAAGCCGACGAGCCAGCGCGCCTTCCCTGACGTCGGTGACGGGCGCTCCGCCGAGGAGCGCCTCCGCCAGCCCCGCACCGCGCCAGGTCAGCCGCAGCATCCGCCACGGCGACCCGCCGTCGAGGACCAGACCGTCGTCGCTGGCGTGCGTGCTCGTGTCGGCCTGCAACCGGAAGCCGACGGGCAGCGGTGGGCGCGTGGGGGGCATCAAACCGACAGGCCCCCGTCGACGGTCATCACCGATCCCGTCATCGCGCCGCTGTCGGCGCCGGCGACCCAGGCGAGGGCGGCAGCGATCTCGTCGGGGTCGAGCAGCCGGCCGACGGGCTGCTGCTCGATGAATCCGCTGGTGTCCTGCAGCTCGTAGAGCGACGCGGAGGCCTCGAGCGCCGCGGTTCTCGTCGAACCGGGGCTGACGGCGTTGGCGGTCACGCCGGTGTCGCCGAGCTCGACGGCCAGCGCGCGGACAAAGCCCGTGACGCCTGCCTTCGCCGCGCAGTACGCCGCCAGCTTCGGCAGACCGCGAGTCGCAGCGGCCGACGCGACCGCCACGAAGCGTCCGCTTCGCGGCGCCGGTCGTCGCAGCAGCGCAGGCACCGCCACGCGCGCGAGGTTGAGGACACCGCGCAGGTCGACGTCGAGGACGGCCTCCTCGGTCGCGGCATCGCTCTCCCAGTGCGGCCGACCGCCACCCACGACACCGGCGACCGCGAGAGCGGCGTCCAGACCGCCGTACGTCGACTCCGCCAGAGCGACTGCGGCCGCCAGCGCGTCGACGTCGCGGACGTCCGCAACCGCGGCCGTGACCCCGTCCATCTGACTCAGCCGCTCGAGGTCCTCCCGCGTCGCCATCGGATATGTCAGCGCCGGGTCGTCCGTGCAGGCATCGACGGCGACGACCGACCAGCCCGACCGGGCCAGGCGGCGGACCGTCGCCGCACCGATACCGCGCGCCGCGCCGGTGACCAGTGCGACGCGGCCTGTCATCTCGTCCGCCGGCACCGTCAGACCGGCCGGCGGCCGATGGCGACCGGCACCGGGCCGCTGCGCGTGTGCCCGGCACCGACCGCGGGCCGACCCGAGCCGCTCGCGGCGAGCAGCGCGGCTTCACCGTGTCCGTGCACGCACTCGGGGTCCGGTCCGTCGAGAGGCAGGCCGGTGAAGAACTTCGCCGCCATGCAGCCGCCACGGCAGGCGTCGTACGAGCCGCACGACGTGCACGCACCGGGCGAGTCCGGCTCGCGCAGGGACAGGAACAGCGGCGAGGTGCGCCAGACCGACGCGAAGCCGCCGTCGTCGCGGACGCTCCCCGCCTTGAACTGGTCGTGCAGGACGAACGGGCAGGCGTAGACGTCGCCGACCGGATCGATCAGGCAGACGACCCGACCGGCGCCACAGAGGTTCAGACCGGGCAAGGGCTCGCCGAGCGCCGACAGGTGGAAGAAGGAGTCACCGGTGAGGACGTTCGGATGCCCGAGCAGCCACGTGTAGAGGTCGCGCTGCTGCTCGGCCGTGACGTGCAACCGGTCCCACACGTCCGCGCCGCGGC
This sequence comes from Mycobacteriales bacterium, assembly GCA_035695045.1. Taxonomy (GTDB): domain Bacteria; phylum Actinomycetota; class Actinomycetes; order JAFAQI01; family JAFAQI01; genus DASSKP01. Next base: position 5,187 of record DASSEX010000033.1, read on the forward strand.
CCGACGGCCGCAACCGGGTCAGCCGCAGCTGCGCACCGAAGGAGTCGGCAAGCGCCGCGAAGTCATCGAGCTGACCGACGTTGTCCCGCGTGACGACGACGGAGACCTTGAACTCGCCGAAGCCGGCGTCGGTCAGGTGTCGCATGGCTGTCGTCGCCACGTGGAAGGAACCGGGACCGCGAATCGCGTCGTTGGTGGCGGCATCGGCACCGTCGATCGAGATCTGCACGTCGACGTAGTCGGTCGCGGCCAGCCGCGCCGCGGAGGAGCGGGTGACACGCGACCCGTTGGTCGAGAACTTCACGCCGACCTTGCGGTGGACCGCGTGGTCCAGCAGCTCCCAGAAGTCCGGCCGCAGCGTCGGTTCGCCACCACCGATGTTGACGTAGAAGACCTGCATCTGCGCCAGGTCGTCGATGACCGTCGCGCACTCCTCCGTCGTCAGCTCGCGGGGGTCACGTCGACCGCTGGACGACAGGCAGTGGACGCAGGCGAGATTGCAGCCGTAGGTGAGCTCCCAGGTGAGGCAGATCGGAGCGTCGAGGCCGCGGCTCAGCCGGTCTGTCACTCGCACGTGAGAATCTCCGCGTCGGCCAGGCGCCGCAGCGCAGTCAGAAAGGCAGGGCGTTGCTGCTCAGGCACACCCGCCGCGTTGAGGGCGGTCTCTATGTCCTCGTGGTCCGCCGCGGTTCGTACGACCTCAACCAGCCGCGCGTCGTTGAGAAACGTCAGCTTGCGGTTGCCGTAGTGGTAAGCCAGCGCGCCGAACGCCTCGTCGCGCAACCCGACCTGCGGGTGCAGCGCATACCGCGTCATCGGCTCAGTAGACGCCGCACATGCCGTCGATCGAGATCTCCTCGACGAGCAGCTCGGCCAGCACCTCGTCGTCGATCGCAGACGGTGCGTCGACAGCGTCGGTCGCCGTCGAGACGACACTCTCGGTGACGGTCGAGGTCATGGCGCCTCCCTGGTGCGGTGGTCCGTCATGCTCGCACAGCGTCGGCGGACGCAGCCGCTACGACCCGGTCACGCCCTTGTGACTTCGCCTGGTAGAGCGCCCGGTCCGCAGCGGCGAGGGTCTCGATGACCGGTCGCCCCGCGGTGTGTGCGGCGACACCAGCGCTGAAGGTCACGCCGTCCGACACGTGGGCCCATGCCTCGGCGATCCGCTCGACGGCAGTCACCGCTGTCGACGACCCGCCGGCCAGCACGAGCACGAACTCCTCGCCGCCGAAGCGAGCCACGTGGTCGCCGGCACGGATCTGCTGCGCCAGATGCTCAGCCAGACGGCGAAGAAGGTCGTCTCCGGCCGCGTGGCCGTGCTCGTCGTTGACCCGCTTGAAGTGGTCGATGTCCACGAGGACGACGGCGTCACCGGGGACCAGAGCAGCAAGGAACGCGTCGGCTCGACGTCTGTTGCCGACACCCGTCAGCGGGTCGGTGAGCGCCGCTCGTTCGGAGTCGGCCAGCCGTGCATACGTCTCGCGCTCGACCCGCCGGCGCTGCGTCACGTCGTTGAACGTCGACACCGCACCGACCGTCGCCCCCTCGTGGCGGACCGGCTCGAGGTGGAAGTCCGCGTAGAACGTGCTTCCGTCCCGCCGGAAGAACAGCTCCGCCTCGAGGTGCGCCGACTCACCGGTGGCGAGCGCGGCGTAGAGAGGGCACTCGACGGCGGGGTACGGCGTCCCGTCGCGCTTCGTGTGGTGCATCACGTCGTGCAGCTCGAGCCCGACCAGTTGTTCGCCCTCTTCGAAGCCGAGCGCCTCGGCCGCCGCGCGGTTGGCCATCGTCGTGACCCCCGACAGATCGAGGGCGACCGTGGCCTGGGCCGAGCTGTCGAGGATGAGCCGCATCATCAACGCGCTGCGCGCTGCCTGCCGCTGCGAGTCGGCCGTCGCGGCCAGCGCGCGCGAGATCGTCTCCGCGATCAGGACGCAGACCGACATCGTCACGACGAAGCCCGCAACCGAGAACGGCGCGTCATGAGGTGCGGCGACGATCGGGACGACGTACGCAACCACCGCGAACGGCAGCACCCAGAAGGACGTGCGCGGCTTCTGGTGCGCACCGACCCAGGCGAAGAAAAGGACGAACAGCGACCCGAACGTGCGTGCGGGCAGCAAAGCCGCGCCCTGGGCGACGCCGATGAGGAGGAAGGCTGGTGCGAGGAGCAGCAGCGCGGAGGCTCTGCTCCATCGCGCCCACGGCAACAACAGCGTCAGGGCAGCCAACGCCAGCCCCACGACTCCGATGACCGCGAACTCCAGCGGCTCGGATCCTCGCTCGGCGATCGCGGCGAAGGAGAGCAGGCCGGCGACCGCGAACAGCACGGCGAACTGCCGCGCCGCGAGCGTGGACCGTTCCTGCATTCAGCAATTGTGGCGGATTGTCCGGAAGTTTCGAGCGATCTGCAGGCGCGGGAACGCGTGATGGCAGGATCCCCGCATGACGTCGGGGCCGCTGGCCGGCATTCGTGTGGTGGAGGTCGCCGGCATCGGCCCGGCTCCGCTGGGGTGCATGGTGCTCGCCGACCTCGGCGCCGAGGTCGTGCGGGTCGACCGCTCCAGCGGGCCCGGTCTGTCGCTCGTGCCCTACCGCAAGGACATCCTCGCTCGCGGCCGGCGATCGGTCGCCGTCGACCTCAAGGCTCCTGGCGGCGCGGACGTCGTACGGCGGCTCGCGGACACTGCCGACGTTTTCGTCGAGGCGTTCCGGCCGGGCGTTGCGGAGCGCCTGGGCATCGGGCCCGACGAGCTGCTGGCGCGCAACCCCCGGCTCGTCTACGCGCGCATGACGGGGTGGGGCCAGGACGGACCGCTCGCGCAGCGTGCGGGCCACGACATCGACTACGCGTCGATCGTCGGGGCGATCGGTGCCGTCGGCGAGCCGGGCCGCAAGCCGGTCGCACCGCTGAACCTCGTCGCCGACTTCGGCGGCGGCTCCATGTTCCTCGTGACGGGCGTGCTCGCAGCGCTGCTCGAACGCGCGACGAGCGGCAAGGGACAGGTCGTCGATGTCGCGATGGTCGACGGCGTCTCGACCCTTCTCGCGATGCTGCACAGCCACCGCGCCTCCGGCATCTGGCAGGACAAGCGTGGCAGCAACCTGCTCGACGGCGGTGCGCCGTTCTACGACACCTACGAGTGCGCGGACGGCGAGTGGATCGCGGTCGGCGCGCTCGAGCGGCAGTTCTTCGCCGAGCTGGTGCGCGTGCTCGGTGAAGCGACGCCCGGCTTCGCGGAAGAGCTGCCGGAACAGCACGACATGGCGCGCTGGCCCGAGATGCGTGCGCTGTTCGAGCGGACGTTCGCGACGAGAACACGAGACGAGTGGGCCTCGCTCTTCGACGGCGTGGACGCATGCGTCGCGCCCGTGCTGTCCGCCGGCGAGGCGCCGCAACACCCGCACGTCGCCGCGCGGAAGACCCTGGTCGAGCTGCACGGCCTGGTGCAGCCGGCACCTGCGCCACGGTTCTCACGGACACCGGGCGCGATCAGCCGGCCGCCGCGTCAGCCCGGCGAGGACAGCCGCGACACTTTGCTCGACTGGGGATTCGCCGCGGACGAGGTCGACAAGCTGTTCGCCGACGGCGTCGTCGCGCAGCCGGACGATCCCGAACGCGGTGTCTATGGCGAGGCCCGGTGAAGTGCCGGACTGCCGATGAGTGAGTGGGGCGGCGACGAGCTCGAGGAGCTCGAGCGGCGGCGCGCTCTTGCAGCGCAGATGGGCGGCGAGGAACGGGTCGCGCGCCAGCACGCAGCCGGGCGGCTCACCGTGCGGGAGCGCATCGCGCGGCTGGTCGACAAGGAGTCCTTCGCCGAGGTCGGCGGGCTCACCGGCTCGGCGTCCTACGACGACGACGGCACGCTGACCAGGTTCACACCGACCAACTTCGTGACCGGACGTGCCCGGGTCGACGGCCGACGGGTCGTCGTCGCAGCCGATGACTTCACCGTCCGCGGCGGCGCGGCCGATGCCTCGATCCACGAGAAGCAGGTCTATGCCGAGCGGATGGCGGGTGAGCTCGGCGTGCCGTTGCTGCGGCTCATCGACGGAACCGGCGGCGGCGGCAGCGTGAAGACCCTCGAGGAGCACGGCCGCACCTACGTCCCGCACAACCCCGGCTGGGACCACGTCGTCGCCAACCTCGCGCGGATCCCGGTCGTCGCTCTCGCGCTCGGCCCGGTCGCCGGCCTGGGCGCCGCTCGACTCGTGTCGAGCCATGTCGCGATCGGTGTTCGCGGCATTGCGCAGGTCTTCGTCGCCGGCCCGGCCGTCGTCGAGGCGGGAATGGGCGAGTCGGTCGACAAAGAGGGTCTCGGCGGCATCGACGTCGTGGCGCGAGCCGGCACGGTCGACGTCGTCGTCGACACCGAGGACGAGGCGTTCGAGGTCGCCCGTCGCGTGCTGACGTACCTGCCGTCGAACACGAAGCTGCTGCCCACACGATCCGTCGAGGTCGCGGACGACCCCCAGCGCGTCGACGAGGCTCTGCGTGACCTGGTGCCCCACGACCGCAGGGCGCCGTACGACATCCGTCGCGCGATGACGACGGTCTTCGACGAAGGGTCCGTGCTGGAGCTGGGGCGCACGTTCGCACGGTCGACGGTGACCGCGTTCGCTCGGCTGGACGGCTGGCCGGTCGCCGTGCTGGCGAGCGATCCGAAGGTCTACGGCGGCGGGATGACCGCCGATGGCGCTGACAAGATGGCGCGGTTCGTCGACCTCGCTGAGACGTTCCGGCTCCCGGTCGTCCACCTCGTCGACCAGCCGGGTTTCGTCATCGGCAGCGCGGCCGAGCGGGCGGGGACGATCCGCCACGGCGCCCGGGCCCTCGCCGCGGTCTACCAGTCGACGGTGCCGTGGGCGTCAGTGCTGATCCGGCGCGTCTTCGGAGTCGCCGGGGCAGCGCACCGGCCACATCATCGCCACACGTTCCGGATCGCCTGGCCGTCGGGCGACTGGGGATCGCTGCCCGTCGAGGGCGGCCTCGAGGTCGCGTTCAAGCGGATGCTCGCGGAGGCCGGAGAGGACGCGGTGCGGCTCAAGGCGGAGATCGCCGAACGACTGGAGTCGGTCCGGTCGCCGTACAAGACGGCGGAGGCGTTTCTCGTCGAGGACGTCGTCGACCCGGCGCAGACGCGGCCCTTGCTGTGCGACTGGGTGGCGTCGGCATACGACGTCCTGGGCGTGACGCCGCGCGTCGAGCCGCCGCAGTCCTATCGCCCGTGACGCGGGGTCACGTGCGCCAGAGCAAGACGACGGCGCGGTCGTCCTGCGCATCCGGCGCGACCATGTCGACGAGCACCTCCGCGCCGTTGGTGAAGCCGCGCGGGATGAGGCTCTCGGCGGCGCCCAGCAGGCGGTCGGTGCCGACGGCAAGGTCACGCCCGGGCGCCTCGATCAGGCCGTCGGTGTAGAGCAGCAAGGCGTCGTGCGGCTGGATCTGCCCCTCGGCAACTCCGGCAGCGATGTCAGGCACGAGTCCGAGCACGGTGCCGCCGAGCTCGATCGGCTGCCACCGTCCACTGCCGCCGGCGTAGTGCACCGCCGCCGGGTGGCCGGCGTTGGTCAACCGGTAGTGACCGGTGTGCAGGTCGATCGTGACGTGCAATGCCGTCGCGAAGCCCTCGTCCCATTCCTGCCTCAGCAGGTAGTCGTTGGCGGCGGCGAGAAACCGCTCCGGCGCGACGGCGCCGAGCAACCCGCCCAGCGCACCCGAGAGCATCAACGCGCGAGTTCCGGCATCGAGCCCCTTGCCGGACACGTCCACCAAACCGAGCTCGAGCCGCTTCCCGCCGTCGGCCAGCGTCGACACGATGAAGTCACCGCCGAACGTCGACCCGCCGGCCGAGCGTTGCGCGACAGCCGCATGCCATCCGGCCGGCAGCGGCGGCAGCTCACCCTGGCCCTGCAGCTTGTCGCGCAGCTCGAGCAGCATCGACTCGCCACGTCCGACCGACAGCCCGAGCCGCTCCCGGTCGCGGACCAGCTCGATGGCGATGACTCCGAGGATCGCGAGTATGACGATGGAGCCGATCCGCGCCGCCTGCCAGCCGACCTCGGCCAACTCGACGGCCGCGGCGAGGCCGGTCGCGACCAGCAACACGCGGAGGGCCGGACGGTCGAGCAGGAACGCCCCGAGGACGAGGGGGACGGCGAGAGCGGTCACCGGCACGGTCCGCACGCCGACGCCTGTGGTGAGGAACCCTGCGACCGCGACCAGCACGAGCAGCGAGGTGAGCACGACGGCCTTTGCCCGCGGGGACTCGGGCGCGTCGAACAGCGCGATCCGGCGGCGAGCGGCGCGCAGACGCGCGACCGGCCCCCCGCCCGGCGTGCTTCTCCGGTCGGTCATGATCAACGACAAGCGTAACTGTTGGGACAGTTGGGGCACAGGGTCTCGCGCGCCCTCGACCCTCTACGCTTCGGCCATGGCAGGCGCGCGCGGCTCCGGTGGACGTCGCGGAGAGCGCGGCGGCCGAGGGTCGCGCGGCGAGGAGGGCGCGGCGGCGGCGCTCACCGGAGGCGGCCCGTCGCAGCTCGGGATCGAGGGGTCGATGCGGGCTCGCGACGTCTCTCGTCCGCGGGTCGCTGACGTCGCTGCTGCCGAGGACCTGGTGCAGGTGTCCTACCGGCCGCGACCGAAGAGCTCAGCGCAGCCTCACTCCGACGGCAACGGGGGCAGCTCGCCGGTCTCCTCGTAGTCGGTCAGCATCCCGAGCCGGCGCACGTGCCGGCTCTCGCCGGTGAACGCCGTCGACAGGAAGATCTCCACGAACCGTTGCGCGTCGGCGGCGTCGTACATGCGGGCGCCGAGGCTCAAGACGTTGGCGTCGTTGTGCTCACGCGCGAGCCGCGCGGTGTCGTCGCTGAAGGCGAGGGCGCACCGGACACCGCGGACCTTGTTCGCGGCGATCGCTTCGCCGTTGCCGCTGCCGCCGAGGACGATCCCTGCGCTGTCCGGGTCCCCCGCCGCGCGCGTCGCCGCGAGGAGGACGTAGGGCGGGTAGTCGTCCTCGGCGTCGTAGGCGTGGGGACCGCAGTCGACCGGCTCGTGCCCCAGCGAACGCAGATGCTCGACGAGCTGAGCCTTCAGATCGAAGCCGGCGTGGTCGGAACCGAGGTAGACGCGCACGGTGCGGGAGTATGCAGTGTCAGAGCTGGAGGGACTTCGGCTGGGTGAACTCCTCCAGGCCGAACGGTCCGAGCTCGCGGCCGACGCCGCTCTGCTTGAAGCCTCCGAACGGCGCTGCGACGTTGAACGACCCGCCGTTGATGTCGACCTGGCCGGTCTCCATCTTCCGAGCGAACGCCTTCGCCTTCTCCGGATCCCCTGACCAGACACCGCCGGCGAGGCCGTAGACGCTGTCGTTGGCGATCTGCAGTGCCTCGTCCTCGTCGCGGTACTTCAGGATCGACAGGACCGGTCCGAAGATCTCCTCCTGCGCGATCGTCATGTCGGTCGTGACGTCGGCGAACACGGTCGGCTCGACGAAGTAGCCCTTGACCTTGGGCTGCGCATTGCCACCGGTGACGACGCGGGCCCCCTCCTGCTTGCCCTTCTCGATGTACGACGCCACCCGGTCGCGCTGCGCCTTCGAGACGAGTGGGCCGAGCCGGGTCGACTCGTCGAACGGGTCACCGATCGTGAAGGTCTCCGCCGTCTGGCGCGCGATCTCCACGGCTTCGTCGTACTGAGACTCGTGCACGAGCATGCGCGTCCACGCGGTGCAGGTCTGGCCGCTGTTGAGGTAGCAGTTGCTGACGCCCGTCTTCACGGCCTTGGCCAGGTCGGCGTCGGGAAGGATCACGTTGGCCGACTTGCCACCGAGCTCGAGGGCAACCTTCTTGATGGTCTGCGCACCGAGCTCGGCGACGCGACGGCCCGCGCGCGTCGAGCCGGTGAACGACACCATGTCGACTCCGGGGTGCGACGCGATCGCTTCACCGACGGTGGGCCCATAGCCCGGGACGAGGTTGACGACACCCGGCGGCAGCCCCACCTCGTGAATGGCGTCGAAGAAGAGGTACGTGCACAGCGGCGCGATCTCGCTGGGCTTGAGCACGATCGTGCAACCGGCGGCGAGTGCGTAGGCGACCTTCGCCGTCACCTGGTGCAGCGGGTAGTTCCACGGCGTGATCGCGCCGACGACACCGACAGGTTCCATGACGACCGTCGAGTTGCCGATCTGGCGCTCCCACTGGAACTCCGTCGCCGCCTGCGCCGCGGTCGCGATGTCGGCGATCGGGAGTCCTGCCTGCACCATTTGCGAGATCTTGATCGGCGCGCCCATCTCCTGAGCAATCGTGCGTGCGATCTCCTCGTGCTTGGCGGTGACCGCCTCGACCAGACGGGAGAGGTACTTCGCCCGCTCCTCCGGATCCGTGGCTGCCCACGCCGGCAACGCAGCGCGCGCCGCCTTCACCGCGCGGTCGACGTCACCTGCAGTGCCGGAGGGGATGCGGCCGATGACCTCTTCGGTCGCGGGGTTCTCGACGTCGATCGTCTCGTTGCCGTCAGAGGCCACCCAGGCCCCGTCGATGTAGAGCGAGTCGCGCACGATCAGGTCTGCCACGGGAAGCCTCCAGGGACGCGTCGTCACCTGGAGCGTACGTGCCGCTAGAGCTCTGCTTCCAACTGGTCGTCGACCGGCTCCGCCTGCTCAGGAAGCTCGACGACGACCGGCTCGAACCGCACCCAGCGCGCCTCGCGAAGATCCCAGTAATGCCCCGGCTTGTCCCCCATGCGCAGAGCGTGGCGCACCGAATCCCGCTCGTCTAGTGATTCGGCGAGATGCCATCCGATCGGCGGGCTTCTGCGGGCGCGACGTCACAGCGAGTGGCCGCTCCGCGAGCGGGTATATCGCGAGCAACCACAAGGAGGCCCAGTGATCCTGCTCGGAGTAGTTCTCGCGGTAATCGGCGCCATCGCCGGCATCAGCATCCTGCTGTGGATCGGCATCATCCTGCTCATCGTCGGCCTGGTCATGAACTTCGCACCAGGTCCGTGGGCGGGAGCCGGCGTCGGCGGTGGTGCCCGCCGTCGCTACTGGTGACGCTGCCACCGACCACCCTCGAGGCCGCCCGCTAGTCGAAGATCGGCGGGCGGTCTCGAGTGCGCTTGAGCTCGTAGAACCCGTCGACTCCGGCAACGAGCCGTACGCCGTCCCAGAGCCGGCCGGCCTCCTCGCCGCGAGGAATCGGCGTCATGACAGGGCCGAAGAAGGCGACGCCCTCGACGTGGATCACTGGCGTGCCGACATCCATGCCGACGGGGTCCATGCCCGCGTGATGAGACTGCCGTAGCGCGGCGTCGTACTCCGTCGACTCCATCGCGTCCGCGAGGTCGGCGGGCAGGCCCGCCTCGTCCAGCGCCTCGAGCACCGTCTCGCGGTCCTTCTCGCGCTTCTCGTTGTGGAACCTCGTGCCGAGCGCGGTGTAGAGCGGACCGAGGACGTCGGCGCCGTGCTTCTGCTCGGCGGCGATGCACACGCGCACCGGCCCCCACGCCTTGTCCATCAGCTTGCGGTAGTCCTCGGGCAGGTCACGACCCTCGTTGAGAACGGCGAGGCTCATCACGTGCCAATGCGTCGTGACGTCGCGGACCTGCTCCACCTCGTGCATCCAGCGCGAAGCGATCCAGGCCCAGGGGCAGAGGGGGTCGAACCAGAAGTCAGCGGTCGGCATGTCCGACATCCTCCCCCGGCGTGACAGACTCCAAATCGTGAGTGCCGAGAACCTGACCCGCGGGGAGGCGCAGGAACGCGCCCGCATCCTGACTGTCGAGTCTTACGACGTCAGCCTCGATCTCACCACCGCGGAGAAGGACTCACGGACCTTCACGTCGAGCTCGCTGATCCGGTTCAGCTGCACGGAGCCCGGCGCAACCCCGCACGTCGACATCACCGCCGACGCGATCACCGTAGCCACGCTCAACGGGGAGCGCATCGACACCTCCTCGTTCACCGGCAAGCGACTCCAGCTGCCGCCGCTGGCGGAGAGCAACGAGCTGCGGATCGTCGCCGAGTGCGTGTTCATGCGCACCGGCGAGGGGCTGCATCGCTTCACCGACCCGGTCGACGGCGAGACCTACCTCTACACGCAGTTCGAGACGTTCGACGCACATCGGATGTACGCGTGCTTCGACCAGCCTGACCTGAAGGCCACATTCACCTTCGCCGTCGACTGCCCGGAGCACTGGCAGGTCGTGTCGAACATGCCCGGGACGAAGGATCTGTCCCACTGGACGTTCGAGCCGACGCCGCGACAGTCGTCGTACATCACGGCGCTCATCGCCGGTCCGTACCACGTCGCGACCGACGAGCACGACGGGATCCCGCTTCGCATCTTCTGCCGCAAGTCCCTCGCCGAGTTCCTCGACGCGGACGAGATCTTCGCTGTGACGAAGCAGGGGTTCGACTTCTTCCACCGCGTGTTCGACTACCGCTACCCGTGGCCGAAGTACGACCAGCTGTTCGTGCCGGAGTTCAACGCCGGAGCGATGGAGAACGCCGGTGCGGTGACGTTCCTGGAGGACTACGTCTTCCGGTCGCGCACGACCGACGCCGCCTACGAGCGCCGCGCGGTGACGATCCTGCACGAGATGGCGCACATGTGGTTCGGCGACCTCGTCACCATGCGGTGGTGGGACGACCTGTGGCTCAACGAGTCGTTCGCCGAGTACGCCTCGACGCTCGCCACCGCCGAGGCGACGCGCTGGAAGGACGTCTGGACGTCGTTCTGCAACGTCGAGAAGGCGTGGGCATACCGGCAGGACCAGCTCCCGACGACCCACCCGATCGCGAGCGACATCGTCGACATCGAGGCCGTGAAGGTCAACTTCGACGGCATCACCTACGCCAAGGGCGCCTCGGTGCTCAAGCAGCTCGCGCACTACGTCGGCGAGGACGCGTTCTTCGCTGCCCTGCGCGGCTACTTCCGGCGACACGAGTTCGACAACACGACGCTGCAGGACCTGCTCGACGCCCTCGCCGAGAGCAGCGGTCGCGACCTGTCCACCTGGTCGAAGGAGTGGCTGCAGACCGCCGGCCTCAACACGCTGCGGCCGCGCTTCGCGGTCGGCGACGACGGGGCCTTCACGTCGTTCGAGGTGCTGCAGGAGGCTCCGGACGACCACCCGACGTTGCGCTCGCACCGCCTGCGAATCGGCCTCTACGACCGCACCGACGACGGAATCGTCCGCCGCGACCAGGTGGAGCTCGACGTCAGCGGGGACGCCACCGAGGTGCCTGCGCTGGTCGGCGTACGGCGTCCTGACCTCGTGCTCATCAACGACGACGACCTCGCGTACACGAAGATCCGGCTCGACGACGAGTCGCTGCGGTTGCTGGTCGACCACATCGGCGAGTTCCGCGAGACCTTGCCGCGTGCCCTGTGCTGGACGGCGACGTGGGACATGACGCGCGACGGCGAGATGGCAGCCGGCGACTTCCTCGACCTCGTCCTCGGCGGGATCGCCCACGAGACCGACATCGGCACCGTGCAGACTCTGCTGCGCCTCGCCCGCTCCGCCGCGGATCCCTACGGCGACCCGGCGAAACGCGAGGAGCGAGTGATCCGGCTCGCCGCCTGCGCGGCTGAGCTGCTGCATGCGGCTGAGGCCGGCAGCGACACCCAGCTGGCGTTCGCGCGATCCCTCGCGGCCAACGCGACGACCGACGAGCAGCTGTCGATGGTGACGGACATCCTGTCCGGCACGCAGACGGTCGAGGGACTGGCAGTCGACACCGAGCTGCGCTGGACGCTGCTCAACCGGCTCGTCGTGATGGGTCGGGCGGGCGACACCGAGATCGACGCCGAGCTCGCGCGCGACAACACGGCCGCCGGCAAGCGTCACTCGCTCGCGTTGCGGGCGGCGCGGCCGACGGCGGAAGCCAAGGCGGAGGCGTGGCGGCTCGCGGTCGAGGACGACACGCTGCCCAACGCGGAGCAGGCGGCCATCATCGGTGGCTTCCAGCAGCAGGAGCACCGCGAGCTGGTCGCCCCCTACGCCGAGCGCTACTTCGACGTCGTGGTCGAGGCCTGGCAGCAGCGGACGAGCGAGATGGCCCAGCAGATCGTCATCGGCCTCTACCCGGCCCTGTGCGTGTCACAGGAGACGATCGACCGCACCGACGAGTTCCTGCGGACGGCGAAGCCGGTCCCGGCACTGCGCCGGCTCATCACGGAGAACCGTGACAACCTCGCCCGCGCGCTCCGCGCCCAGCGCCGCGACCAGCAACCCTGAGCCCGCAGCGGGCTGAACAGCGCAACATCTGCGGTGGGCGACGCCGGTAGAGGCTGGCGTCAGTGGCGGCCGGAGGTCAGCTCTCGGCCGGAGGCTTCCGACAGCATTCGCAGCCCGGTGACGATGCCGCCGACGAGGTCACCACCGGCGAACGCGGTCGTCATCGACAGGGCGGCGAGCGCGCACGCACGGTCCGACAACCGGCGGCTCGACTCCTTGCCGGTCACGATTTCGAGCTGCCGGTCCTGTGGGGCGACGAGCACGAGGACGCCACGCGTCGCGAGCGCTCCGAGAGCGGCGTGCAGGCGCTCGGCGTGGTCGCGGATGTCCCCCTCGACCGCGCCGATGTAGACGGAGTAGTGCAGACCGCTCTCGGACGAGGCCGTGTTGCAGGCGCGGCTGATCTCGCGGATCTGCGCGTCGCTGAACGGCTCGTTGTCACCACTCGGCACTTGCGCCTCCACGTGCGGTCGCCCCGGGGCGCGCTGAGCCCAGCGCGCGGTCGGGATCATCGGGGCCGGAGAACCACAACGGGTCGTAGTTCCACGCGCGGCCCGGTCGGTAGCGAGGGCGTCGCAGCATCGACGGCAGCACCGAGAAGAAGCTGATGACGGCGAAGATGCCGAGCGGGATCACGACGTAGTAGAGGATCACGAGGCCGGCGCCGAGCGCCTTCCCCTTGGTCTCGCCGTCGTCGAGCTTCGCCAGAGCGGGCGTGGCCACCAGCAGGACAGGAACAACAGCGGCGCCGACGACACCGGCGATCCGTGACGCGATCCGAGTCTTCACGGGACGGAAATTTACCGAACGCCGTCCGCCAGCTCGTCGGCGAGGCGGAGGACGCGCGGATCAGCGAGCAGGTCGTCGAGCAGAAGTGGACGGCCGTCGGAGTCCATGACGGGCAGCCGCCAGTTGGGGTATTCGTCCACCGTGCCCGGGAGGTTGGGCTGGTTGAGGTCACCGACGGCATCGCCGGGAGCGGCGAGGACGTAGCGGCTGGGTGTCGCCGCCAGCAAGGCGTGCAGCGCTCGCACCTGGTCGTCCTCGGGCGCGTCCACCGCTCGCAACACCCCCGCCGAGACGAGGTGCTCGAGCAGCTCCTGGCGCTCCGCTCTCCACGACCGCTCCTCGGCCGCGGGGTCGTCCAGCAAACCGAGCTCGGCGCGTACTCGCACGTGCTCGCCACGCAGCCAGCCGAGCGCAGTGGGCAGGTCATGCGTCGTGACGCTCGCCATCGCCCCTTCGCGCCACTCCCCCGGCGCGCTCAGTGCCCCTGTGTCGCCGGCCTCGGCCTCGTCTCGCTCGAACCACAGGACGGAGCTGCCGAGAACGCCGCGTTCGGACAGAACGGTCCGCACTCGCGGGGGAACCGTCCCGAGGTCCTCACCGACGACGATCGCTCCGGCCCGCTCGGCCTCCAGAGCGATGACGCCGAGCAGCGCGTCGGCGTCGTACGAGACGTAGGTGCCGTCGCGCGCCGTCGCCCCTTCCGGGATCCACCAGAGCCGGAACATGCCCAGGATGTGGTCGATCCGTACGCCGCCTGCGTGCCGCAACAGCGACCGGACCATGTCGCGCAGCGGCGCGTAGCCGAGCTCCGCGAGCCGGCGAGGGTGCCAGGGCGGCAGGCCCCAGTCCTGGCCCTGCTGGTTGAAGGTGTCCGGCGGCGCACCGACCCGCGCACCCAGGGCGAGCGCGTCCTGTAGCGCCCAGGCGTCGGCGCCGCCGGGGTCCGTGCCTACTGCCAGGTCGTGCACGACACCCACGTCCATGCCGGCGTCGCGAGCAGCCTGCTGGCCGGCCGCGAGCTGCTCGTCGCACAACATCTGCAGCCATGCGTGGAAACGCACCCGCTCCGACATCTCCCGTCGAGCCGCGTCGACCGCCGGCGAGTGCGGCTGACGCAACGACTCCGGCCAGTGGCGCCAGTCGGCGCCGTGCAGCTCCGCCAGGGCACACCAGGTGGCGAAGTCACGAAGTCCCGGCTCGATGGCGTCGAGCTCCGCGACCGTTTCCGCCGGGACGGCGCGCTCCGACCAAAGCAGCTCGAGCGCGGCGAGCTTTGCGGTCCATGCCAGGTCACGGTCGATCCGGTCACCCTCCGATGCGACGCGGAGGGCGTCGACGCGGCGGCGCAGGTCGTCGGGAGCATTCGCGTACGCCGCCGTGCGCTCGATCCGCAGATAGAGCGGGTTCGTCCACCGGCGGCTCGCCGGGAAGTACGGCGAGGGCTGCACCGGCACCCCCGGCGCGACAGCGTGCAACGGGTTGACGAGCACGACGCCGCCCGCGTGCTGCCCCGTCCAGCGC
>DASSEX010000034.1:0-24681 GCA_035695045.1 Mycobacteriales bacterium
TCGATGAGGTAGACGATCGCCGCGACCAGCGCGATCAGCGCGAAGAAACCCAGCAACGCGAACAACGCGGACGCTCCGGTGATGGCCAGCCAGATCTGCTTCGTCTGCTTGCCGGTCAGCGCGAACGCGCGCTCCGGCCGACGAAGGCAGTCGAGGAACGCGACGAGGCAGACGATGACGATCGCCAGCCGGATCACCAGAAACGCCGCCGTCAGCGGGAACAACAAGATGCGCATCGACCCCTCCTTCGGCAACGCTACGCCGACACGAAAGGATCCAGGGGATGTTGCCGATCGATGTCGAGAGTGTCCGGCTCTTCCTGCACGTGCTCGCCGCAACGATCTGGGTCGGTGGCCAGATCACACTCGGGGCACTGGTGCCGGTCCTCCGTCGGGCCGGCGCCGACCTGCCACGGCTGGTCGCACGGCAGTTCGGCCGCGTCGCATGGACGGCGTTCGCGGTCCTCATCGCGACCGGCATCTGGAACATGGCCGTGTACGACGGCAAGGACAAGCACGGATACGACACGACGATCGGACTCAAGCTGGCGTTCGTGGCGCTCTCCGGTGTCGCCGCCTACGTCCACCAACGCGGTGGCTCACGTGCCGCCCTGGCGGTCGGCGGTGCCGCGGCGATGCTGTTCTCACTCGGCGCACTCTTCCTCGGGATCGTCCTCGCTCAGTGAGGGTGCTGGCGCTCGTAGTCACGCGCCATCGCAATCCGCTGCGGTGCCGTCGGATGCGTGTCGAACAAGACGTAGAGGATCGTCGGCGGATCGAGGTCGTCCAGCCCGTTGACCGCGAGCTTGCGCTGCGCGGAGATGAAGTCGGTCGGGTCGCGAGTCAGCATCAGAGCGTGGGCGTCAGCGCGCGCCTCGATGTGCCGTGACACGAGGGTAGAGACCGGGGTCACCGCGAAGGACACGACGGCGTACGTCGCCAGGAGCAACGGCACGGCACGCGGGTCGGCTGCGCCTGTCGCACCCACCCGACGCGGCAACCGCGCGCCGTCGTGGAAGAGGATGAACGCCCCGCACATCGCTGCGGCGACGGCCAGCGCCCCGAGCAGGGTGCCGTAGAGCACGTCGTTGTTCTTCACGTGCCCGAGCTCATGGGCGGTGATGACGCGGACCTCCGCCGGTGAGTCATGGCGAAGCAGCGTGTCGTCGAGCACCAGCCGACGACTCGCACCGAAACCGGAGACATAGGCATTGTCGGTCGTCGTACGACGGCTTGCGTCGGCGACGAGGATGTCGTCGAGATGGATGTGGTCGGACTCGGCCAACGCAAGCAGCTGCGTGCGTAACGGCCCCGCAGGCAAGGACTGGAACCGGTTGAACACCGGCTCGACGACCAGCGGATAGACGAACGAGCCCGCGATGACGAGCGCAGCGCCGGCAGCTGCACTGGCGATCCACCACCGGCGCGGCATGAGGCGAGCGAGCAGCATGACGGCGAGGACTCCGAGCAACGTGCTGACGAGGCCGACCGCGTATCCGCGACCGGCGTCGCCGAACCAGCTGGCCCAGCCTTGCGTCGAGAGGCCGTAGTCGCGCTGGATCACGTGCAACCGCGCGGAGAACGGCAGCAGCACGATCGTCGCGACCGCCAGGTAGCCGGCGGTCGCCACGACGACGCGCGCCCGCCAGTTCCGGAACGGCAGCCGGTCCACCGCCCGCGCACCGACCGGTGTGAAGCCGAGAACCACCGCGACGACGAGCCACGGCACGAGCGACGACAACGACCATGGCCGCACTGCGGAGTGGTACGCCGACTCCCGCGCGATCTGCGCAGCCGTGAAGTCGCGCGTCGCGTCCGGCCGGACGTGGCCCCCGGGCACAGCACCGGGCAAGGGATGCCATGGCGTCGTCAACACGACAACGACGACAAACGCCACGATCAGTAGCACTCCGACCGCAGCCGCGCGACGGGTGCTCATGCGGTGGCAGGCTACGGCGTATGGCCACACCGGACGACACCGAACGCGCCCGCCTCGCCGAACGACGTGCCGAGCTGAAGAAGCGCTACGTCAAGCCGCTCGCCGAACGCGCACCGTCGAACGCGCGCGGCATCCACCACGCCGCACTCATCTGCAGCGACGTCGAGCAGACCATCAACTTCTACGACGGCCTGCTCGGCTTTCCCCTCGTCGAGCTGACCGAGAACCGCGACTATCCCGGCTCGTCGCACTTCTTCTTCGACCTCGGCAACAAGACACTGCTCGGGTTCTTCGACTTCCCCGGGCTGGGCCTGCAACCTGCGGAGGAGCGGATCGGCGCCGTGCAACACATCGCCATCGCCGTGCCGCCGGACAAGCATGCGCTTCTGCGCAAGAAGCTGGACGACGAAGGCATTCCTTACGACGGGCCGCAGCGCGGCATCCCGGAGTCGATCTACCTGCGTGACCCGGATGGCATCGGCATCGAGCTGCTGAGCGACGAGCTGATGTTCTTCGCCGGCAAGCATCTCGACCTCGAGGACTGAACCCGCAGACACGACTGCGGACCCCTGGGACATCAGGGGATCCGCAGTCGTGAGGTCCCACTCGGCGCCGAGGGGGTCGCGCCCGGCGCCGAGGGAGCAAGGTGGCCGTTCCGGCCGAGCGGTGCGTCAGGCGGAGGCGGAGCCGTTCAGCGTCTGCTGCGTCGCAGCCGCGGTTGCCGGGCTCGTCGCCACCGGCGACTCGGGCAGACCCGCAGTCGTGGTCGGCTCGGTGGTTGCGGTCGTCGCGGGCGCCTTCGCGGCGGCGGGCTTCGCCGTGCGCTTGGCGGCCGGCTTGCTCGCGGGCTTGGTCGCTGCGGGCTTGGCGGCCGGCTTCGTCGTGGTCTCGCCACGCCGAGCGGCGACGGCCTTCTCACCCTGTGCGGCGAAGGTGTCGTAGGCCTGCTCGGCCTTGCCGGCGAGCTCGATGACCTGCTGGCGGACCTGGGTCCGGAGCTCCTTCACCTGCGCCGGGACGTGGGCGCGAAGCTCCTTCACCTGCGCCGGCAGCACCTGCACGAGCGACGGAAGGGCGACCACCCGGGTGCGCAGCGCGTTGACCGCAGCGTCACCGGCGCCCGCGAGGGCGTAGAGCGGCTTGGTGTCGAGAGACGGGACTGTCGGCATGGGAAAAACCTCCACGATTCGAAAGAGAAGACGACGCCGGCGTCAGGCGCCGGTGTCGGAAGTACCTGAGGAAGCGGTGGCGTCCGCAGCCGCCGAACCGTCGTCCGGAGCAACAGCGTTCTCGTCGTTCTCGCGACGGAACGAGTCATAGATCTCGAGCAGTACCTGCTTCTGCCGCTCGGTCAGCGCCTGGTCACCGTGAACGGCCGCCGGCACGTCACTGTCGGCGTAGCTCTCGTCGAGGATCCCCGCCTGCACGTAGAGCGCCTCGGCGGAGATCCGCAGCGCCTTCGCGATCTGCTGCAGGATCTCGGCGCTGGGCTTGCGCAGCCCTCGCTCGATCTGGCTGAGGTAGGGGTTGGAGACGCCGGCGAGCTTGGCCAGCTGCCGCAGGGAGACGTTCGCCGCGGCGCGCTGTTCGCGGATGTAGTCCCCGAGGTTGCGCACGTTGCGAACGTCCAGCCTGGCCACGAGCAGACGCTAGTCCGCGCTGCTAACTATTGCAAGCGGCTGGCAAGCACCCGTTCAGTGACCTGCGTCACGCACTCCCGTCACACCGGTTTGCGAATCCTCGCAACACGTCCGAAGGCGTCGTACGTCGCCCGCAACGTGACCGTGACGTCGCGCCCGGCGGCTTGCGTCTTCGTCGTGACGTCGAGGGCGAGAACTCGCCGGCGGCCGTCCATCGTCACGGTGACATCCGCCGGGCGCGTCGCCGGAAGTCCGGCCCGCGCGGCAGCCGCGATCGGCAGAAATCCGTGCACCGCGGTGATGTCCTGCGCGTGCCCCATGCCCGTCGGCACCAACGCGCCCAAGATCTGCAACAGACTCGCCGTCGGGTCGGCGAGCCTGCGCGGGTGGCGCAGGCGCGACCAGCGCCCCGGCACCACCCGGACGTACGTCGCCGCGCGCAACCGCACCACCTGCGTCGTACGGCGACCGACGGTCAGGCGGTAGGTCAGTCCCTCGCCGCGCACGACCGCCCCGACGAGCCGGCTCGACTGAGCGCGTCCCGCGGCCAGCTGCTCGTGTACGTCGAAGCTGTACGACCTGACGGTGCGCATGGCACGAAGGCCGGAGGCAAGAACCCGCTCCGCCGCAGGATCGGCCGCAGGAAGCGTCGGCGCCGCGGACGACGCAGCGGGCCGAACGGTCGGGGTCGGCGTCGCCGACGGCGAGCTCGACCCGCTGCATCCGCTCAACCCGACGGCGAAGGCCGCGAGAGCAATGACAAGGGGCGCGACCGCCGGCCGCGCCCCTCGCCGTCGTACGAGGAGCACCGGGTCAGTCGCCGCTACCGCTGCCCGAGCCGCTGTCGCCAGAGCCCGAGTCGTTGGAGCCGGAGCTGTCGCCCTGGTTGTCTCCACTCTGGTTGTCGCCGGACTGGCTGTCCTCACCCTGGCTGTCGCCGGACTGGCTGTCCTGGCCCTGGCTGTCGCCCGACTGGCTCTGGTTGTCGGTGCTGGTGCTCTGGGTGTCGCTGGACTGGGTCGACTGCGCGTCGGGGGTCTCGACCGGGTCGGCCGTGTCCTGGGCGTCGCCGAGCTCGACGGCGTTGTCCTGCGCCACACCGACCTCGTCGCCCTGGTCGTTGCCGGCGGACGTCGTGGTGACGTCGCCCTGGTCGTCCATCGTCGAGGACAGGGTGACGTCGGTGCCCGGGATCGTCACCGAGAGCGTGCTGGTCGGGTGCACCGAGGCCGGGCGAACGAGCGACGGGTGGCTCGAAGCGGCGCTCGCCGCCGTGGCCGCTACCGCGGTGATCCCGGTCGTGGTGCAAACGCCCAAGGCGAGCGCCAGTGTGGCGCGGGAAGGAGTGCGCATCGGTACCTCCGTGTTGCGGCGGTCTGCGGCCTGATGACCGCGCTCGCCAGGTCTATGACCTGTCGAGGCTCGGACGTTACAGGCTGAACTGGAGGGCCTGTTCTGACGAGATAGTCATCGGCGGCTCACTGCCGCCACCTGTAACGCTGAGGCAGATTGGAACCATCTCTGAGATGAGCGAGGACGACGCGCTCGCCGCTCTCGTCGCGCAGGCACAAGCCGGCGACCGGGCGGCGATGGAGGACTTGGTCGCGCAGCTGCGGCCCCGGGTCTTCCGCTACGTCCTTGCACGTGTGCTCGACCCGCACACGGCCGACGACGTGACTCAGGAGGTGGCGATGACCGTTTTGTCAGCGCTTCCTCGGTACGTCGACCAGGGTCGACCGGTCACGGCCTGGGTGTTCGGGATCGCCGCCAACAAGGTCCGCGAGCAGCGCCGCGCGTCGTCGCGCAGAGGCGAGACCTTCGTCGATGTCGTGAGCGACAGCATCGGTGACGAACGGCTGGAGCCGGAGCGGGCGTCGGTCCGGCTGGAGACCGCGCGACAGATGGCGGCGATGCTCGCCAGCTTGCCCGACCAGCAGGCCGAGATCCTCCGGCTTCGCATCGCCGCGGGCCTCAGCGCCGAAGAGACCGCCGAGGTCGTCGGCATGAGCCCCGGCGCCGTTCGGGTCGCGCAGCACCGCGCGCTCGCACGGCTCCGCAGCTCGCTCGCCCTGGACGCGCTGTCATGACGATGAGCGAGTTCGACAACGACTTCGCGGCGATCGCCGCCGACGACGCGCTGCTCGATGCCCTGGGCCGGGGAAGTGCCGTAGAGAGTGACGACGAGTTCGCGCGCCTTCTGACGGGCTGGCGCGAGGAGCTCGACGCGGCTGCCGAGGTGGTCGTTCCGGCCGTGGTGCCACTGGGTTCCGGCGCCGCCTTCGCGACCGGGACACCGACGCGACCCGCCGGTCGCCGCCGCCGTCTGCACTGGCACACCGCGGGCGCCGCTGCCGCGGCTGTCGTGGTCCTGGCCGGCTCGGCGGGAGTCGCGGCCGCCGCGACCGGGCCGCACGGCCCGCTCGGCGCGGTCAACCGCGTGCTGTTCGGCGCTCCGCGACCCGACGACAGCGTCCGCCTCGCGCTGGTCCGCACCATGCTCGACCGGACCCAACAAGGCATCGACGACGCCCGTGCCCGGGGCGGCGCGACGGCCGCGCGACTTGCCGACCTGGGCAGTCAGCTGGACGCCGCCGCAAGGTTGCTCGCGGCCGACCCTGCCGCACCGTCGTCGCTGACGGAGCGGCTGGCAGCGCTGCAGGCCGACCTCGACGCGCTGGCCACCCTCCCGGCCCCGCCACCCCTCGTCGTCACCGGCCCCGGCCAGACCGGCGTCGGCGACGGGTCGGGCAGCCACTCCGGCAGCGACGGGAGCTCTCACGACGGGTCGACCGGTTCCGGCGACGGGTCGGGAGACACCTCCGGCACGGACACTGGCACCTCGTCGGGTGACGGCGGCAGCGGCTCGGACAGCGGCACCACCAGCACCGGCTCGGACGGCGGCTCCACGAGCGACAGTGGCTCGACGAGCACCGACGGCGGCAGCACGACGAGCTCCGACGGTGGCTCCACCAGCACCGACGGTGGCAGCACGACGAGCTCCGACGGTGGCTCGACGAGCGACGGTGGCAGCACCACCGGCTCCGACGGCGGGACCTCGGGGAGCGACGGCTGAGACGTCAGCCGGTGAGCCCCGCGCGCTGCTGACGAGCGATCACAGGACGGCGCGTACCTCGCCGACGCGGTCCCCGTGCCCGAGCACCGGCATCGTCGTGAGTGCGTCCAGCCCTTCGGCGTCCACGCCGAGTCGGCGCAGCGCCGCCACCATCATCGGCGCCCGCGCCCGGGCGGCTCCGTCAGCGACCTTCAACGCCACCGCGCGACCATCCGCGGTCGCGGCGGCGTACACGCCTTCGGCGCCGTCCTTCGCCATCAGCCCGTCCACCGACGTCATCAGTGTCGTGACGTCTCGGCCGGTGCCGCCGACATGCCAAGGATGCGCGCGCATCGCCGAGCCGACCCGGCCCTCGGGTGACGCCGCATCGATTGCCGCCGCGATCCGCGCGAACGCACGTCCCAGCCCGCGCAACGTGCACGAGAACAGCGCAGCGCCGCAGCCGTCCACGGCAACGTGCTCGATGTCGTCGCCGGTGAGCTCAGCAACGGCATCGCGCACCGCCACCTGGACCGGATGCGACGGATCGCGATACCCATCGGTCGGCCAGCCGTTGACGACGCAGGTCGCGAGCATCGCCGCGTGCTTCCCCGAACAGTTCTGGTGCAGCGAGTCCGGCTCGCCGCCGGCGCGCAGATACGCACGCGCAGCCGACGCGTCGAGCGGCAGATCCGGCGTGTTGTCCAACGACTTCTCGTCCAGATCGACCGATGCGAGGATCCGGCGTACGACGTCCAGGTGCCCCGGCTCGCCGGAGTGGCTGGCACAGGCGAGGGCGATCTGCTCGGTGTCGGCAGGCTGCCAGCCGGCCCGCAGCAATGCGAGCGCCTGCAAGGGTTTCAGCGAGCTGCGCGCGAAGATCTGCGCATCGACGTCACCGACGACGAGCGGCGTCGTACCGTCGGCTGCACGTCCGATCAGCGAACCGCGATGAACGCTCTCCACGACGCCGTTGCGCACGACCTCCGCGACGACCGGCAGCTCACCGCTCAACCGGAAGCGTCGGTCGGCAGCAGATCGGAGACGTCGGCCTCGCCCTCGCGATAGCGACGCGCGATCTCCGCTGTACAGGCGTCCATCACCGACTGCACCTGACGGCGCTTCGTCGACACGTCGTGCTCCTCGCGCTCGAGCGTCTCGAGCACGCGCTGCAGCGACGCGTCGTCATGCGCGGCCGGGTTGGACAGGTCGACGTCGGCGATCAGCTGCTCGACGTGACGGCGGTGCGAGTCGGCGCGCGAAGGCTCGAGAGTCGCGTGCCGGCCGAGGCCGCGCGGCGCAGACTGCGACGGCGCGTCATCGGTGAGGATCTGCGCGAGCGAGTCGACGATCGACCCGTCGGAGTCGCCGGACCGGCGCGTGAGCTCGGCGCGCAGGATGTCGAGGCGGCCCTGCAGCACCCGGCGAAGGTAGGAGAGGTCGACCTCTTCCTGCTCGGCGTCGCGGCGCATCTCGCGCACCCGCTCCAACGGCAGCGTCGCGAGCCCGTCGAGGTAGTCCTCGGCCAGCACCCGGTCGATCCGCCGGTGTTTCCCCTGCGTCATGCCTGCGCCCCAGTCTGTGTCGGTGAGCTTCCCTGCGCCGGGATCGCCTGCCGCCTCTTCACTCCTAGCATCGCTCGCGCCTCATCGGTCGACAGCGGCGGGCGTTGCGCATGCCGTGCGAACCCGGCCGCGCGCACGACGAGCTCTTCGTTGTCGCGGACCGGCTGTCCCGGCGCGAACGTCAGCGTGTCCTCCATGCCGACCCGCAGGTGCCCACCGGCCGAGAGTGCCGCGAGCATCACGGGCAGGGTCGTCCGGCCGACACCGGTCGCGGAGAACGTCGCCTCCGCGGGCAGCGCGTTGACGCATGCGACGAGCGCCTGGGCCGTGCCGGGCATGCCGCCCGGAACGCCCATCACGAGGTCGCAGTGCACATGACCGCCGTACGGCGCGCCGTGCTTGTCGAGCAGCCGCGTCATTGCGGCGACGTGGCCGAGGTCGAACAGCTCGAACTCCGGCACGATCTCGCGCTCGCGCATCTCGAGGTAGAGCCGCTCCATGAACTCCCAGCGGTTCATGAAGACGTCGGCGCCGAAGTTGACCGTGCCGCAGGTCAGGCTGGCCGCGTCGGGCCCGGCCTCGAGGACTGCGAGCCGGTCGGCCTCGCTGTCGGTGACGGCACCGCCGGTCGACACCTGCACGATCAGATCGGTCGCCTCACGGACGGCGTCGAGGGCCGCGCGGACGTAGCCGAGGTCGAGCGTCGGGCGGGCCTCGGCGTCGCGGACGTGGACGTGGATCACCGCCGCGCCGGCGGCCTCGCAGGCCCGCGCGGTCGCGACGAGCTCCTCGACGGTCACGGGCAGGCTGGGCGCGTCGGATTTATCCGTTTCCGCACCGGTCGGGGCCACGCTGATGAGCGTCCCGGAGGCCATGTCCGCCATCGTGTCACGACGGCGCGCCGGGAGGGGGCGACCTGGGCTAAGCCAATTCCGCCCGGATTGACCCAGACGGCTTAACGTCCGGCGTGTCCCTGCCGATGGAGTCTGTACATCGGGCGGCAGCTGGGCGGCACGGAGGAGGTCGAAGCATGCTCAAGGGCGACCTCACCGCGACGCCGCTCGCCCCCTTGCTGCTTCAGCTTGCCGACGAGGACGCCACGGGCTGCCTGCACATCTCGGACCTCGAAGGTGACGAGGCGCTCATCTACTTCAAGGGCGGCCTCGTCTACGCCGTGTCCGTCCCCGGCCGCCGGCCGCAGCTCGGCGCGAAGCTCGTCTCCTCCGGTGAGCTCGCCCCCGAGGCGCTCGCGGATGCACTGGAGGCTCAGCGCACCGAGCTGCAGGGCTGGCGTCTCGGCGAGCTCCTCGTGCACCTCGGCTACGTCGACCAGCCGGTCGTCGAGGCGTTCGTCAAGGAGCAGGTGCACGACGCGCTGTGGGACCTGATCCGCTGGGACGAAGGTCGCTGGCGGTTCCGCAAGAACGAGAAGACCCGCGAGGACGTCGCTCCGCCGATGCCGGTCGCCGACCTGCTCGCCAACCTGCGTGACCGTGGGGCGGAGTGGGAGTCGATCTCAACCGTCGTCCACGGCCCGACCGCCATCCCGATGCTGTCCGCGCGCGGCGGCGGCGCCCCCGAGACCATGCTCGATGCGGATGCCTGGTCGATGCTGTGCAAGATCGACGGCGAGCGCTCCGCGGCTGAGCTCGCGCGCGACTGCGGCTACACGCTGTTCGAGGCCGGCCAGATCCTGGTCACGCTCGTCAAGGCCGGGCTCGTCGACATCGAGGAAGACGTCGAGGTCGTGGCCGCAGCCGCGCCTGTCGAGATCGACGACGAGCTGTACGGCGTCACGAGCGTCGTCTCCGCGCTGACCGCCGACGCAGAGGACGCCGCAGGGGACGACGACCACGTCGACACTGCCGACATCGACACGTCGGGAGAGAACGACGGCGAGGCGCCGGGCGACGAGTTCGCGGCGCTGGCCCGGCTGGTGACCGAGGTCGCCGCCGCAACGCGCGAAGACGCCGAGGCAGCCGCACACGAGACCGTGGACCCCGCGCCCGCCGAGCGTACCGAGGACGACGACGTTGCCGCTGCTGTTGCCGCGATAGCGTCGCTGTCCGCCGCGCGCGCCGAGGAGGAGTCGCCCTCGAGCGTGCCGCTGCACCCGCTCGTCGACGAAGAGACGTTCGCGGCATCGATAGCGCGTGTGTCGTCCGCGCTGGCCGACGTACTGGGCCCGGCGACGCACGCCGACGACCCGTTCGAGGTACCGGCCGAGCTGCGGACGAAGAAGCAGCCGAAGCGGGACAACAAGCCGGTGCGCACCCCGGAGACGGAGCGCCGCGAACGCTTGCGGGCCGCCGCCGCCGCCGAGCTCGCCGCCGCGCACGCGCTGGCCGAGGCGATCCGCGCCGGCCAGGCCGAGGAGAAGGCCGTCGCCGAGGTCGTCGACCTCGATGCGGTCCGCCGCGAGGCCGAGGAAGCAGCAGCTCGCCGCGCCGCGGAGGAGGCCGAGAGGGCCGCCGCCGAGGAAGCGGAGCGTCTGGCTGCCGAGGAGGCCGCCCGTCAGGCCGCAGAGGAGGCGCAGCGTCTCGCCGAGGAGGAGGCCGCCCGGGCCGCCGAGGAAGAGGCAGCGCGGATCGCGGCGGAAGAAGAAGCCGCCCGCATCGCGGCCGAAGAAGAAGCCGCGCGCATCGCCGCGGAAGAAGAAGCTGCCCGCATCGCCGCGGAAGAAGAAGCCGCGCGGATCGCGGCGGAAGAAGAAGCCGCCCGGATCGCTGCGGAGGAAGAAGCTGCGCGCCTCGCGGCGGAAGAAGAAGCCGCCCGCATCGCCGCCGAAGAAGAAGCCGCCCGCCTCGCCGCCGAAGAAGAAGCCGCCCGCCTCGCCGCGGAAGAAGAGGCAGCGCGCATCGCGGCCGAGGAAGAAGCCGCCCGCATCGCCGCGGAAGAAGAAGCTGCGCGGATCGCGGCCGAGGAAGAAGCCGCCCGCCTCGCCGCGGAAGAAGAAGCCGCCCGCATCGCCGCCGAAGAAGAAGCCGCGCGGATCGCCGCCGAAGAAGAAGCTGCCCGCCTCGCGGCCGAGGAAGAAGCTGCCCGCATCGCGGCGGAAGAAGAAGCTGCCCGGATCGCCGCCGAAGAAGAAGCCGCGCGGATCGCCGCGGAAGAAGAAGCCGCGCGGATCGCCGCCGAAGAAGAAGCCGCGCGCCTCGCCGCCGAAGAAGAAGCCGCGCGCCTCGCCGCCGAAGAAGAAGCTGCCCGCATCGCCGCCGAGCGCGACGCGGCCGAGGCAGAGGCGTGGGAGGAGTACTGGCGCCGCGAGGCCGAGATCGCTGCCGAGGCTGCCGAAGCCGCAGCTGCTGCTGCCGCGGCACTCGCGGAAGCTGCTGCAGAAGACGACACGACGCCGGACGAAGACGTCATCGAGCCCGAGCCCGTGGCACTCGACTTCGAGGTGCCGCAGCTTGCACCCGAGGACCCCGAGATCGAAGCCGCCCGACGTGAGGCCGCGCGCGTCGAGATGGCGAGCGCGACCGCTCTGCTGGTCGAGCTCTCCGCACAGTCCGTCGAGGTACCGGCACAGCCGAGTGCAGCCGACGTGCCCGATGCGATCGAGGACGTCGAGGAGATCGCCGAGGTCGAGGAGGAGCACGTCGCCGTCGGCGTCGGCGCTCCGATGACCAACATGACCGACACGGCTGCGTTGCTGCGCGAGCTGTCCTCGC
Organism: Mycobacteriales bacterium; assembly: GCA_035695045.1. Classification (GTDB taxonomy): domain Bacteria; phylum Actinomycetota; class Actinomycetes; order JAFAQI01; family JAFAQI01; genus DASSKP01. The sequence continues at coordinate 11,867 of DASSEX010000034.1, forward strand.
TCGGTGGTGACGACGAGCCTCCGCCTCCCGCCCCGGCAGCTCCGCGCGCTCCGTCACGGCCCGCGTCCGCGCCGACGAGCCCCGCGAAGAAGAAGCGCGGACTGTTCGGACGGTAGGCGTTCCGCGACGCAGACCGGCGGCGCAAGAATGCAGCGATGCGTGCCGTCGTACAGCGAGTGACCCATGCGCGGGTCGAGGTCGACGGCGAGATCGTCGGAGCGATCGACCGTCCGGGACTCGTCGTCCTCGTCGGTGTCAGCACGGATGACGACGCGGCGGCGGCACGGCGGCTCGCGGAGAAGGTGTGGCGGCTGCGCATCCTCGACGGCGAGCGCAGTGCGGCTGAGGTGAACGCGCCACTACTCGTCGTGAGCCAGTTCACGCTCCACGCCGACACCACTCGGGGTCGTCGCCCGTCCTGGTCTGCTGCGGCGCGCGGCGATGTCGCGGAACCGCTCGTGGGCGAGGTCGTCGGTGAGCTGCGCCGGCTGGGTGCATACGTCGCGACCGGTCAGTTCGGTGCGCACATGCAGGTGCACCTGGTCAACGACGGCCCGGTCACCCTCATCATCGATACCTGACCGGCACCAATCGCCAGCTAGCGGCCATAGAAGGCCGACATGTGGCGATCGAGGTTAGGCGTCGACGAGGCGTTCGGCTTTGGCGGCCATGCCGGCGACGGTCAGATGCGCGTCGTCCGCGGTCTGGCGCTTGATCACCGCGAGCGCGATCGGGCCGAGGTCCGCGTGATGGACCGCCGTGCCGAGGAAACCGACGGAGCGATCGTCGAGCTCGACGGGAGTGTGCGGCGCGGGCAGCGTCTCCTGCGTGCCGTCGAGATGCAGCAGCACCAGCCGCCGCGGCGGACGGCCGAGGTTGTGCACGCGCGCCACGGTCTCCTGCCCGCGGTAACAGCCCTTGTCGAGATGCACCGCCGGCCCGATCCAGCCGACCTCGTGCGGGATCGTCCGGTGGTCGGTCTCGAAGCCGAGCCTCGGCCGGCCGGCCGCGACGCGCAGCGCCTCGAACGCGCCGAGCCCCACCAACGGAACACCCGCGGCGTCGACGGCGTCACCCAAGGACTCGCGCGGGACCAGCTCGTCGACGACCGACGTCTCACCGCTGAGCCGCGACAGGACGGCGTACGACGTCGAGACGTCGGCGACCTCGACGCGCAGCATGAAGCGCATCGAGTCGAGATAGCCGACGAGCGCGGGCGCGGTGCCCGGCTCGACGTGCATCCACGTCGCCGACCCGTCGTCGACGAGCGTCAGGTGGTGCTCGACGTGCCCGTGCGGCGAGAGCACGAGTGCCTCGGTCCACTCGCCCGCCGGCAGCTCGGACAGATGCTGGGACGTCAGGGAATGCAGCCAGGACAACCGGTCGGGACCGTCGACGCGTACGACCCCGCGGTGTGACCGGTCAACGACCGCCGACCCGCCGATCGCGGTGCGCTGCTCCCGCAGCGGGTCGCCGTAGTGGTCAGCCACTCCCGCGTCGACCCCACGCCCGGCAACCGCGCCCGGGCGGGCGAGCAACGGGCTCAGGACGGCGTCTGACACGCATTCCAGCGTAGGCCCGCCCCGCCCCGAACGCCTGTGACTCGTGACACCGCGGCGCCGACCCGGCAGGAGAACGTCACGCGGCCCCGAAATCAAGACGGGAAGCGTCACCACACACGGAGGACCGGTCGATGAAGACCTCAACCCGCCTGATCGTCGGCGGCATCGCGGCAGGCACGCTCGCCGCCACCCTCACGGCCGTCGCCTCGACGTCCCCGATCAAGTCGGGTCCGCGCGCGACGTTCGGCAACCCGACGGTCGTCGACTTCTTCCGACCGGGCTACGAGCCGGACCTCGCGATCGCGAAGGCCGGTCCCTACAAGGGCTCGACGTTCACCTCGGTGCCGAACGGGTTCTCGACCACGATGTCCTACCTCTGGCGGTCCGACGACGGCCGGCAGAGCTTCCACATGACCGAGGGCAACGCACTCGGCAAGCAGGCCACCTGCGTCGGCGGCGGCGACACCGAGCTGCAGATCGACCCGGTCAACGGCGACGTCTACTTCAACGACCTGCAGGGCCTGACCAACTTCACGAACTCGCGTTCGACCGACGGTGGTCACACCTGGGACACCAGCTGCACGTCGGTCAACGGCGCGGGCGTCGACCGCCAGTGGATCGGCATCGACTCCAACGGCGGCAAGTCAGCTGTCGGTCCGGGTGCGGGCGACGGCCGGCTCTACTTCGACTACGACAACATCGAGCGCAACGGCAAGGGCGGCGCCGGCGGCAACCAGCTGGTCATGAACACCAGCGTCGACGGCGTCCACTACGGCAACAAGTGCGAGGCCGCCGAGGTCCCCTGCCTGCTGCCGCCGGCCGTGATCACGCACAACGAGGTCATCCCGGGCAACATCGTCGTCGACAACGTGCCGGGCAGCCGCTTCCAGCACCGCGTCTACGCGATCCACACCGGTGACAACGGCGCCAGCGTCGTCGTCTCCTACTGCTCCGGCAAGAAGGGCGACAAGACCGCTGCCCAGGTCGCGGAGGACTGCACCGACCCGACGGCGATCAAGGCGGGCGGCACCGACCCGCTGAACATCTACTGGCACGACAGCTTCGCGCGCAAGCCAGGGCAGTACCAGACCGGCCAGCTGTTCCCGTCGATCGCGATCGACACGGCCGGCAACCTCTACGCCGCCTGGTCGGAGTACCCCGCTGCCGGCAGCCGCACGACCGGCCCGGGCACGATCAAGTACGCCGTCTCGACCGACGGCGCGCAGCACTGGAGCGCCCCGATCACGGTGTCGCCGAAGTCGCTCGGCAACGACGTCATGCCGTGGATCGTCGCCGGCAGCAAGGGTCGCGTCGGCATCGCGTGGTACGGCTCGACGACGGCGAAGGACTCGAAGGGCGAGTACGGCCCGGACCCGGTCGACACCGCACTGTGGAACCTCTACTACACGGTCTCGACCAACGCCCTTGCCAAGCGCCCGGCGTTCGGCATGACGAAGGTCAGCGACCACCCGGTGAAGTACGGCGACATCTCGACCGGCGGTCTCGGTGGCAGCCAGGACCGCAGCCTCGGCGACTTCTTCCAGGTGCAGATGGGCCTCAACGGTGAAGCCGTCATCTCCTACGTCGACGACACTTCCGCCGACCGCAACCAGGACACCTGCGGCGGCTGCGGCGAGACTCCTGCCGAGGCGGCCGGCCCGGTCATGGTCGTGTCGCAGAACGGCGGTCCGAGCCTGCTGGCCGGCAAGACCGTCCCGCATGTCCCGACCCACTTCGGCGCCGTACAGAACAAGCCGGGTCGCGCATTCCTCGGGGTGGCCGGCCAGGACGTCAAGGCACCGAAGGCGCTCGACGTCATCGCATCGAGCGTCCGCCAGGTCGACGCCAAGCACCTGCGCATCACGCTCACGACGGCGGACAAGCAGCTCGCGAGCGACCTGACGGTCGCACCGCCGCTGGGCGGGCCGGTCAACACGTGGACGGTCCGCTGGGCGGCGCCGAGCTACGGCAAGCCGGGCGACGGCAACCAGTTCTACGTCGCCATGCAGTCGGTCTCCGGGGGCGCGCCGACCTTCTACACGGGTACGACGCAGGCGATCACCACGACGCACACGAAGTACTTCACCTACCCCGCGACGACTGCGATCAAGGGCACGATCCAGGGCGCGACGATCTCGTGGACGGTGCCGCTGTCGTTGATCGGCAACCCGCACAAGGGCGACGGCCTGTTCAGCATCACCGGGTTCACGTCGACGCAGGCCGCACCGGCGTCACCGCAGACGTTCACCGTCCCCGACCAGGGTGGCGAGCTCGGCGACGCCAACATCCCCAACCTCATCGGAGCGACGAGCGCCTACACGTTCATCGTCCGCTAGCTCGCAGTCGCTCGCCGAACGCCCGCAGGCTCTCAGCCGGGCTTTCGGCCGAGCGCCACGAACTGCGGCGCGAACACGGTCGGACGTGTGGACGCGGTGTCCATCCGGTCGAAGGCACGTTCCCAACGCTGGATGTCCTCCTGCGAGATGACGCCGTCGTCGAGCATGGCCTGTCGCGCGGCCCATGGCGGCGGGCGCAGCCCCGGAGGCGCGGGGATGATGTTGTACGTGCCGCGGTGCGCGAGCACTTCCAAGCCGGCCGCACCGAGCAGCTTGCCCAGCCGCAGGCCGGTCTGCAGATCGTTGCCGCGGCGGCGGTGGAACTCGAGGTAGCGGTCGTTGAGGTCCGACAGCTCCGGGTCGATGTCCAGTAGCCGCATCGCCGTGCCGTCGACGTCGACCAGGTAGACGACGCCACCGGGTCGGCAGATGTCCGCCAGATGATCGACGATTCGCTGCTCGTCCGGTCCGTTGTGCGCCAACACGTTCCGACACATGGCGACGTCCACGGAACCCGCAGCGATGCCGCCGTCGGTCGCCGTACCTGCACGAAGCTGGACGTTGCCCAGACCGCTTTCGCCGACCAGCTGCCTTGCGGCAGCCAGCGACGCCTCGTCGCGCTCGACACCGATCACCTCGCCCGCCGGTTCGACCGCGCGACCCAGCACCACGGAGATGGCCGCAGGACCGCATCCGACATCCGCGACCCTGGCACCCGGTTGGATGCCCGCTTGCCGCCACAGGTCGGCCTCCACGACCTGTGCCCGTTCCGCCATGAGCTGGTAGCGACGGATCTCCGCCTCGCTGATCGCAAGCGAGTAGTCGGTCACGGTCCCCCCTCGTGACGGGATGCGGAGTCACCTTCTCACCTGTCCGGCGCCGTGTCGTCGCAGACAAATCCGTAGCGGCACCGGACCGAACCTCGGATCATCGACGTCGTGGGCATCGCGTTCTTGACCGGTCTCGGCCTCGGCGTCTTCGTGGCCGCACAGGTCGGGCCGATCTGGTTGCTGTGCGCGCGCAGCTCACTCCGGTACGGCGCCCGTAGCGGACTCGGCATCGGCGCCGGCGCGGCTCTCGTCGACTTCGGCTACGCGGTGCTCGGCGTTCTCGGGGCCGCACAGCTCGTGCGGATCACTCCCGTCCGGCTCACGCTGGGTCTCCTCGGCGCCGCCTTCCTCTGCTGGCTCGGCGCGCGCACGCTGTGGCAGGCGACGCGCATCCGCGCCGGCGCGGAGTCGGACGGCGAGGTGCTCGCACCGAGCGCCGCGTTCCGCACCTCCCTGGTGGCGACGGCGTCGAACCCGATGACCATCGCGTCGTGGGCGGCGATCTTCAGCGCCGCGTCGGTGGGCCACGTCGCCGACACGACGCCACGCGCAGCGCTGCTGCTCCTCGGCATCGGCGTCGGCAGTTTCGCCTGGTTTGCGGTGTTGTCGACCGTCACCGGCCGCCTGATTCGGCGGCGCATCACCACCCGTGCCCTGACCGTCGCGGATGTCCTGTCCGGCTGCGGGATCGGAGGATTTGGTCTTTTGTTGGGATGGCGCACCATCCGTAGCAGCGGTTAACGTCCGCAGTGTCGCGGCCGACAGCGCCGTGCTGACGCCTGTGGGGGGCGAAATGACGCAAGCTGCACCTGTCGTCGTACCGGGGTTCACCGGCACCTTGATGACTCCCGACGATCCCTCGTACGACACCGCGCGGACGGTCTTCAACGCGATGATCGACCGGCGTCCGGCGATGATCGCCCGCTGCACGTCTGCGGCGGACGTCGCGGCCGCGGTGAAGTACGCGCGGGCCGAGCACCTGGAGATCTCGGTCTACGGCGGCGGGCACGGCGTCACCGGCTCTGCCGTCGTCGACGGCGCCATGTGCATCGACCTGCGCGGGATCAAGACGGTCGACGTCGACCCAGTCGCCAAGACGGTGCGGGCCGGTGGCGGCCTCACGTGGGGTGAGCTCGATGCCGCAACGCAGGAGCACGGCCTTGCGATGACAGGCGGACGCGTGTCCACCACGGGTGTCGGCGGCCTGTCGCTCGGCAGCGGCAGCGGATGGCTCGAGCGCAAGTTCGGCTTCGTTTGCGACAACCTGCTGTCGGTCGAGATGGTGACGGCCGACGGCCGCATCGTCACGGCCTCGGAGTCCGAGAACTCCGACTTGTTCTGGGCGGTGCGTGGCGGCGGCGGCAACTTCGGCATCGTCACCACGTTCACGTTCCAGCTGCACGACCTCGGTCCGATCGTCTATGGCGGGATGCTCGTCTTCCCGGCACAGCGCGGCGTCGAGGTCATGCGTGCCTACCGCGACTTCGTCGCGACCGCGCCGGACGAGGTCGGTAGCGGCCTGGCGTTCATCACCGCACCGCACGAGGAGTTCGTGCCGGAGCCGGCGCGCGGCCACCCGGCGATCGGCATCATCTGCTGCTACGCCGGGGCACCCGAGGACGGGCCCGCGGCGTACGCGCCTCTGCTCGCGCTCGAGCCGGCGCTCGCGATGGTTCAGCCGATGCCGTACGTCGCCGTGCAGCAGATGATCGACGCTGGCAACACGAAGGGCCGGATCAACTACTGGACCGGTGACTTCTACGACGAGTTCCCGGACGAGGCCGTCGAGACCCTCGTCGGTCTCGCGACGCAACCGGTGTCCCCGTTCACGCAGATCATCGTCGTGCCCGGTGGCGGAGCCATCGCGCGCGTCAGCGACGAGGCGATGGCGTTCGGGTCGCGGCAGGCCGCGTTCAACATCCACTTCCTGTCCGCGTGGGAGGACGCAGCGGAGACGGAGCGCAACATCACCTACACCCGCGGGCTGGCCGGCGCGTTGAAGCCGTGGTCTACCGGGGCGTCGTACCTGAACTTCCTCGGCGACGAGGGACAGGCGCGCATCGAGGCGAGCTTCGGACCGGAGAAGTACGCGCGGCTCCGCCAGATCAAGGGCACCTGGGACCCGGAGAACGTCTTCCACCACAACCAGAACATCCCGCCCGCGCCGGTGGTGATCCCCGACCAGCGTTGAGCCCATGTTGAGTGCGACGTAATCCCCCCTTGGAAGGCTCGTGTTAGGGGGATTACGTCGCACTCAACCGGCGAGGCGGCGACTGCGCAAGGCTGCGGCGACCTCGCGAATGACACGGTCGGGGTCTCCGTAGATGTCGTCTGCGTCGACGACGATCACGTGCCAGCCCAGCGCCCGCATCGCGGTACGGCGACGTTCGTCGGCTCGGCGCTGCTTCCAGTGCCACGCACCGTCGTACTCCACCGCGATCTGGTGCTCCGGATACGCGAGGTCGGCGCGAGCGACGAACGTCCCGTCGGCGGTGTAGATGTTCCACTGCGCCTCGGGCCGCGGAAGGCCGCCGTCGACAAGGACGACACGCGTGCGCGTCTCCATCGGGGACTCTGACTTCGGCTCAATCCAGTCCACGAGTGCTTCAGCGATACGCAGGTTGCGCAATCTCCGCTTCGACGCGAAGTAGGAGCGCAACTCCTCGAGCGACAACAGCTCGGCGTGCGTCAACGCATCGGCGACGACGAGGCGTTCGGCGCCCCACAACCACCGCAGGCAGTCGAACGTCGTTCGCAGCGGGGTCGTCACCCGTACGCCGTCGATCAGCTGCCAGTCCTCGTCGTCCAGAGTCTCCTGGCACACCTCGAGACCCGGACGCTTGCGGATCCGGCGCCCTTTCGGGAAGCTGACATGAACGTCGAGATCGTCTTCGCGGCGCACATCGACGCCGAGCACCCAGGCCGCGGTCACTCCGCACAAGACGCCGTACTCAGGGATGACAAGACGAGCGGCCGCGAGGCGTAACTCCCGGGAGTCAGGTACGTCGTCGTGGACCCAGACGGTCCGGAAGACCTGTCGCCAGGGGCTCGACTCGAGCGCCTTGTCGGTGAGTCCGGCAGCGCGCGCCTCGGCGCGGGTGAAGGGCCGGCCGCGCAGCGACTCGGGGATGACCGGAAGTGGCATGGGGCGAGATTGGCGCACGGCCGAGCGAGCCGCATCTCGCTGTCCACAAGCCCCGGCGCGAACGGCGCCAGCCGGGCGACGCGGACGTTGAGTGTGACGTAATCCCCCGAACTGGGGCCCCTGCCAGGGGGATTACGTCGCACTCAACACGACGAGGGTTACTTCAGCGGGTTGCTGCTGAAGGTCACCGTGACGGTGCCTTGGAAGGCGGAGCCCGCGCAGGACGCGTCCGGGCCGTCGAAGAGGTCGAGCGACGGGGCGGTGCCGGCGGCCGGGAAGTTCTTGATCGTCGTGCAGAACGCCTGGTTCGGAGCATTGAGACCGGTGCCGAGCCACAGGATGGCCGGCACGTCCGGCGAGACCTGGTCGGCGACGGAGATGCTGATGTACTTCTCGCCGGGCTTCAGCGACAGGTTGTAGCTCGACCCGACCACGCAGCTGCCGGGGGTGGCCTGCGCGACGGCGAGGTCGATGCCACAGCCACCCTGGTACGCGATCTTCTCGACCCGGATGATCGGCTTCGGCTTCTTCTTCTTGGTCGCCGCCTCGGCGCCCGCGGCGCTGCCGACGAGCATGGTCGCGATCGCCACGCCGCCGATGAGTCGCGTCGAGACGCGGTCGGTGCTGAACATCTGGGCCTCCCCCGCTTTGGGACTCTGCCTACGAATTCGACGTCGCAGCAGGGACACCTGCCGCTAGCGGTAGTTCTGGTGCCATGCGGCGGACAGCCGCGTCCGCGCGGCGTAGGCCGTCGCGGCGGTCAGCAGCACGGCCGCCCCGCCGAACAGCCAGGGCGCCGGATCGCTGCCGTCCCCGCCGAGCCGGCTCATCTGCATCTCGCCGGACTCCTCGAGGCTGACACCGGCGTCGGCGTCGGCGAAGGCGAGCTGGCGCTGCTCCTCCTCCTGGCTCGCGAAACCGGCGTTGGCGTTCGGCACCGGGTTGGGGTTGGGGTTGGCGTTCGGCAGCGGGTTGCCCGGCGCGGGCGGAGCGGCCGCGACGGCGGCGGGCGGCACGACCGCGGCCACGGGCGGCAACGGCTTGGTGTGCGGGAGCGGTGCAAGTGCGTCGCAGGTGACGGTCGCCGTCGAACCGACGAGAGAACGCGTCCCGTCGGTGGCGTTGATGCCCAGGTGGTAGACGTGGCGCTGCTTCGCGCGCGGGCACGTGAACCGCACCGTGTAGCCGGTCGTGTTGTCGTTGCGAAGGTTGAGCACCGGAGCGCGGGTGACCAGCGATGCAACCCGCGCGTCGCCGTTGAACACCAGCCCGATCGTTCGCAGGTCGGGAAGGTTCTCCGCCGCATTCACGATCGCCGGCGCCAGCTTCACCGGCTGCGTCTGCTCGTGGAGCGTGACCCCACCGATGCTGGTCGTCGTCTTGACGATGGGCACCTTGCAGACGAACGGCTGACCTGCCGGTACGTCCGGGACGAGGTCGCCGTTGCAGTCGACGCCGCCCCGCGGGGCCAGCGAACCGGTCGCCGTCGCCATGTCCTGCTCGTCGTGCATCGACTCGAACTGAGGACGCTGCGAGGCGTCCCCGCCGCTCTGCTGAACGGCGAGGCCGATCGGATAGACGCGGTGCGAACGCAGCGTGGACACGACGGTGTCCCACTGCGGCGTCAGGTAGTGGCGCTCGCGGTGGAACGGCGCGTCGGTGGCGAGCACCGCGAGGCGCAGCGAGCCGGTGCGGTAGCCCGCGTCCTGACCGACCGGTACGACGACCTTCTTGCCCGCGATCTGACCCTGACCGGTTGTCGACTGCAGCAGCGCCGTGAGGTCCGCCTCCGGCGGGTCGCCGCCTCCGCCCGCCTTGAGCTTGTTGAGCGCCGCCTGCAGTGTCGCGTCGTCCAAGCCGATCTTGCGCCGCAACGTATACGGCTTGTCGCCGATCTCGCCAGCGCCCATGTCCTCCACGTTCGGCGCGTAGTCACGGAACTCCGCGACACCGAAGCGGGCGTCGAGCCCCGTGTCCGCAACGTCGTTGACGATGATCGCGAGGTCCTGCCGCAGCCCGTCGATCGTCGCCTGCATGCTGTCGGTCGTGTCGACGAGGAACATCACGTCGACGGGAGACGGCGTGCGAGGCAACAACAGCCGATACGGAACATCGCGATGCGCGCCGGGACGCAACGTGATGTTCGCTGTGTGCGGGGTCAACGTCGCCGGGAACTGCTTCGGCGGGCCCTGCTGGTTGAGCACCACCTGCTGCAGGTGCTGCACGTCGAGCACCGCACCGTCGACGGTGAAGCCACGAAAGACGACGGCGTTGCCGATGGCGCCCTGCAGGACGTAGCCGGCAGGGCTCGGCGCAGTGAACTCGAGGTCCGTCGGCACGCCGTTCGGCGGCGTCACGTCCTCGGCCGAAGCCTTGTCGCCGTCCTTCTCGACGAACAGCCGGTGCGAGTCGGCGACCGCAACGGTGTCGAGCAGCGGAGTGAGTGCAACCTCTGCAGCGTCCACCGGAGTGGGCTCGCTCACCCAGGACGACCCGGCGTCGTCGCTACGGTCGATGTGCGCCGACCGGGTGTGACCCAGAACGATCCGCGCGCCGCCGCCGCCGGACACGACGTCGTACGACGCCACGTCGCCGGCGACCGGACCGTGCTGGATGAACTCCGACTGCCCACCCTTGTAGGTGACCTCCAGGCCGTGCGGGCCGAGCGCGTACGCCGTCGTCGGAACGCCCGGGTCGGCGCGAAGGTGCGTGAGTCCGTCGATCGGCGCGGTGCCCTGCTGCCACGTGCCGCCGAAGTTGCCGCTCGTGTAGATGCCCGGGCCGCCGCTGACGGGCTGACCGCCCGTCACGATCGCGTAGACGTCGTTGGGGGCGAAGTCGACGGCCGAGACGTCCTGCAGGTCGCCGCTGGACGGCAGGCCGCTCGACCGTTCGAGAACGCTGCCGTCCTGGCTGACGGCGTAGACCACCGGCTGGTGCTTGAGCGGGGAGACCAACGTGCCGCCGATGTAGACGTTCGCCGACTGCGTCGCGGAGCTCGGTGCCGCGATGTCGGTGATCGTCAGGTTCGACGGGATGCGCAGCAGGCCGTCGAGCGGCTGCGGAACGTCGATCGGCAGGATCGACTGGCCGGGTGACGCGGGGAGGGCGATCGCGCGCCAGGTGCAGCCGAGGTCGTCGGTGCGCATGACGGCGGTGCCGTTGGTCGCGAACGCGCGGCCGGGGACGTAGGGCACGGCAACCGCTTGTACGACCTTCTGCGGCTCACCGGCCGGAAAGTGCGGGAGAGACGCTGCCCAGCCACCGCCGATGCTCTTGCGCGCGCAGGTCCCGCCGGCCTTCGCCGCCTGCACAGCAGACCCCGCGCCGCCCGCGACGATGGAACCGGTCACGGCGACCGCGAGGAGCAGACGAAGCCTGCGCACGAGATGAAGCTCCGGTCAGCTGGTGGAGGTGGTCTGCGCGGAGCTCGACTGACGACGAGAACGCGTGGAGACGCCCTTCGCGCGGATCCCGCCCTTGCCGACCGGCTTCATCTTCTTCTGCAACGCGTCGAGGTGCGCCTGCAGGACCGCGCCTTCCAGCGTCTCGTGCTCGGTCAGCGTCGCGGCGAAGTCGTCGAGCACCGTGCGGTGGTGCTCGAGCAGCACCGCGGCGCTCGTCTGCGCCTCACTCATCAAGCGCCGGATGGCCTGGTCGAGCGCGGCCTTGGTCTCCGGTGCGATGTCGGCGAGCGGCGTCTCGTCGCCCAGGAACGCCGCGGCGTCCGGGCCGAGCAGCCGCAGCGGCGCGACCTCTTCGGCCATGCCGAACCGCGCGACCATGTCGCGGGCCAGCGCGGTCGCTTCCTCGAGGTCGGCCTCGACGCCCGTGGAGATCTCACCGGTCACCAGCCGCTCGGCAGCGGCGCCGGCGAGCTTCACCGCGAGCCGGCCGCGCAGCTGCGACTCGGTCAGCAGAACTTCTTCCTCTTCCTCGCGCAGCTCGGTCGTGGCGATCGCCCGGCCGCGGGTGAGGATCGAGACGCGCTGGACGGACTGCTGCTCGTCCTGGCAGAGCGCGACGATGACGTGACCCGCTTCGTGGTACGCCGCCCGGTTGCGCTCTTCCTCGCTCATCAGGTGGCCACGGCGCTTGGGGCCTTCGAGCACGCGACGGATCGCCTCCAGGACGTCGCCACGGGTGACCTGGTCGCGCATGCCGCGGATGGTGAGGAGCGCCGCCTCGTTGACGACGTTGGCCAGGTCCGCACCGGTGAAGCCGGGAGTGCGGTTGGCGATCTCGTTCCAGTCGACGTCCGGAGCGAACGGCTTGTTGCGCGCGTGGATGCGCAGGATGCGCTCGCGGCCCTCGCCGTCGGGACGCTCGATGGTGATGTGGCGGTCGAAGCGGCCGGGGCGGCGAAGCGCCGGGTCGAGGATGTCCGGACGGTTGGTCGCACCGATCACCACGATGCCCTTCGAGACGTCGAAACCGTCCATCTCGACGAGCAGCTGGTTGAGGGTCTGCTCGCGCTCGTCCGAGCCGCCGGACGAGCCGCCACCACCGCGCTTGCGGCCGGCGTCGTCGAGCTCGTCGATGAAGATGATCGCGGGAGCGGCGGCACGGACCCGTGCGAACAGGTCACGCACCCGGGCCGCGCCGACACCGACCAGCGCCTCGACGAACTCCGCACCAGCGACGGAGAAGAACGGCACCTCGGCCTCGCCGGCGACGGCCTTGGCGAGGAGCGTCTTGCCACACCCGGGCGGGCCGAACAGCAACAGGCCCTTCGGGGGCGCGGCGCCGAGTGCTTCGTACTTGGCCGGTTTTTTGAGGTAGTCGACCACCTCGCGCAGCTCGGTGATCGCCTCGTCGACGCCGCCGGCGTCCTCGAAGGTGACCTTCGACAGCTTCTTGCCGACCCGGCCGCGCTTCATCTGGGAGAAGTCGGTGACGTCGCCGAGCCCTCCGCCGCTGCGGCCGCCGGGTGCGAGCAGGA
>DASSEX010000035.1:0-2699 GCA_035695045.1 Mycobacteriales bacterium
GGACATCGACTCGCGGATCGACGCGCTCGCGACGATGTTGGTCGGGCGCGACGAACCGCTCGACCGGCTCTGCGCCGACGCCGCCGCGATGAGCCGAGACACCCCGGACGTCGACGACGTGGCGGTCATGCTGGTGCGGCCTAATGCGGCACAGCGGCCGCGGATCGCACGACTCGACGTCGTGCCGCACGCCGCGCGGGTCCGCGATGTGCGTCAGTTCGCCGCCGAGACCTTGCGCGAGTGGGGCGAGCCGGCGCACCTCACCGAGCCGGTGCAGCTGATCGTCAGTGAGCTCGTCACCAACGTCATCCGCCATGCCTCCGGGCATGCGGCCGGCGTGCGGCTGGAGCGCCATGCGGACCGCCTGGTGATCGCGGTCGTGGACCCGGACGCCTCCCCGCCGCGACGAGGCCGCGCCGCCCTCGACGACGAAGGCGGCCGAGGCTTGCACCTCGTCGACGCGGTCGCCGACCGGTGGGGCGCCCGCCCGCTTCGCGGCGGGGGCAAGGTCGTCTGGTGTGAGCTCTTCGCGGCCGGGGTGGCCTGACCTAATCTCGGCTCATGTGCCGGTCCATCAAGACGCTGCGACCACCGTTCACCGAAGCCGTGACCGACGCCGACGTCGACGCCGCCGCGCTGCAATACGTGCGCAAGATCGCGGGGATGCGGGCGCCGGCCGGCCACAACAAAGAGGCGTTCGATGCCGCCGTCGACGAGGTCGCTGCCGCGACCAGCAAGCTCTTGCACAACTTGCAGATCAGAGGGTCGGCCCGAAGCACGACCGCCTAGACTCGGCGCAGCCACTTCCCCGGCGTCTTTCTCGCACGGCCCGAGGAGGTGGACGTGTCCGGACGGATCCGCGACGAGGTGATCGCGGCCATCCGCGAGCGACTGCCGCTCGACCAGGTGATCGGCGACTATGTAGCGCTGAAGCCTGCCGGCGCCGGCCGGATGAAGGGGCTCTGCCCCTTCCACGACGAGAAGACGCCGTCGTTCAACGTCAACGTCTCGCTCGGCTTCTTCAAGTGCTTCGGTTGCGGCGCCAGTGGTGACGCCATCACGTTCGTGCGCGAGATCGACCACTTGTCCTTCACCGACGCGGTCGAGGTGCTGGCCCGCAAGTCCGGGGTCGAGGTCGTCTACGAGCAAGGAGGCGCAGCGCCACGCCAGCAGTCGTCGCAGCGGCAACGCTTGCTCGACGCGCACGCCGCAGCCGCCGCCTACTTTGTCGAGCAGCTGTCATCACCCGAGGCCGAGATCGGACGAGCCTTCCTGCGCGAGCGCGGCTTCGACGAAGCGGCCTGGCGGCATTTCGGCGTCGGCTATGCCCCCAACGACTGGGAGACGCTGACCCGGCACTTGCGCGCGAAGGGCTACACCAACGAAGAGCTCCTCGCCGGCGGTCTTGCGACGCAAGGTCAGCGCGGCACGCCGTACGACCGGTTTCGCGGCCGGCTGACCTGGCCGATCCGCGACATGAAAGGCGACGTGATCGGCTTTGGTGCGCGTCGGCTGCACGACGACGATCAGGGTCCGAAGTACCTGAACACGCCGGAGACCTCTCTATATAAGAAGAGTCAGGTGCTCTACGGCGTCGACCTCGCGAAGAACGACATCGCCGGTCGCTACAAGGCCGTCGTCGTCGAGGGCTACACCGACGTGATGGCGTGCCACCTCGCCGGTGAGACGACCGCGGTCGCCACCTGCGGCACCGCTTTCGGCGTCGAGCACATCCAGGTGCTCCGCCGGCTGCTGATGGACCAGGACGAGTTCCGCGGCCGGGTGATCTTCACTTTCGACGGCGACGAGGCCGGCCGCAAGGCGGCGCTGAAGGCGTTCTCCGATGATCAACGGTTCGTGACGCAGACCTTCGTCGCCGTGCAACCGGACGGGCTCGACCCGTGCGAGCTCCGGCAACGGCACGGCGATGTCGCCGTCCGCGACCTGATCGCCTCGCACCTGCCGCTGGCCGAGTTCGCGATCCGCTCGACGCTGGAGCGGTTCGACCTGGAAATCCCGGAGGGTCGAGTGCAGGCGCTTGCGGCGGCTGCGCCTGTGGTCGCAACGCTGAAGGACTGGTCGCTGCGCGACGAGTACGCGCGCCGGCTGGCCGGGTGGCTCGGCATGGATGAGCAGTCCGTGCTCGCCCGAGTGCGCGGCGGTGAAGCAGCTCCGGAGCAGTCGCGCGCTCCCCGTCGCCAGGCAGCGCAGCCGGCGGTGCGTCCCGATCCGCGCGATCCCGGCCTCGTGGTCGAGCGGGAGGTGGCCAAGATCGCCGTCCAGCGGCCGGTGCTGCTCGGCCCGGAGTTCGACGCGCTGGACGCGGTGGTGTTCACCGCGCCGGCGTACGCCGCGATCAAGACCGCCGTTGCCAAGGTGGGCGGAGCGGCCACGGCGACCGCAGGTCCGGACTGGGTGGCCAAGCTGCAGGAAGCGGCGGAGATCGACTCGGTGCGCGAGCTCGTCACCGAATTGGCGGTCGAGGCGCTGCAGGTGAAGGACGAGAGCGACCCGCGTTATGCGGCGTCGCTGGTGGCGCGCCTGGAAGAGATGGCCCTCACCCGCGAGATCCAGCAGCTCAAGTCGCGCCTGCAGCGGCTCAACCCGGTCGAGGCGGCCGCCGACTACAACCGGTTGTTCGGGGAGCTCATCGTGCTCGAACAACGGAAGAAGGCCTTGCGGGAGCGCGGCCTCGGCGC
>DASSEX010000036.1:0-24410 GCA_035695045.1 Mycobacteriales bacterium
TGGCGGACGACGGGAGGCCGCTGTTGGTGCCGGTCGGATTCCTCGAGCATCCCGACGCCGACGCCGGTCTCCTCGCGCTCGTCGATCTGGGCAGGTCCGCGCTCGATCGTTCGTCACGCGTTGCGTCCCGGTTGGCGGCCGCGCTGGACGCGGCGGCCGACGGTCGGCTGGACGCCGGTGGGCTCGCGGCTGTTCTTCTCCGGGCGACGTCGGCGGTGCCCATTCGCAAGGCCGCGGGCGCCGCTGAGGCTCAGCGCCGCCCATGGCGAAGCCACGGTCGTGGGGTCATCGCGATTGCTCTCGCGGTCGCTGTGGCGATCGGCATCGGTGCTGCCTCGAGCCGCCGTGACGGGAGCGGCACTGTGCTCGCCGCACCCGACGCGTCCATCGTGGGCAGCCCATCTGCTTCTCCGACCTCCTGGCTGTCCGTGATGGCAGATCTCGAACGAGCCAGGGCGCGTGCCTACGCGACAGGAGACCCCGCAATGCTCGATGAGGTCTACGCGCCGGGTTCGCCGCAAGGCGATGCAGACCGCACGCAGCTGCGCCGGCTCGCGCGCGAAGGTCGGCGCGCAGCGGGGCTGCGGGCGTTCGTCGAAGCAGTGCGAGCCGTCTCGGTCGGCAACGTGCGCACGACGCTGACGGTCACCGACGCGTTGACGGCGTACGACGTTGTCGGTGCAGGAGGTCAGGTGATGCGCCGTGGGTCCGGTCGACCTTCGCGCATGTGGACTGTGACCCTCGTCCGCGGCACGACAGGGTGGCGCGTCTGGTCCGTCCGTCCCGCGAGCCGTCAGTCACCGATCACAGCTGTGCGCTGAACCGCTCGGCGAAGCGTTCGGCGGCCATCATCGTGATCAGGTGCGGGAACCCGGACGGTGCCGTGGGGAGGATGGAGGCGTCGACGATGCTGAGCCGCTCGATGCCGTGCACGTGGCATTCGGGGTCGACGACAGCGCCATCGTCACTTGTCGGCCCCATGGCGCAGGTGCCGACGGTGTGGGGATAGGAGTCCGCCCGCCGGGCGAGAGTGCGCAACTCGTCCGGGGCGGCCGGAGCTGTCGTCGGTTCAGCCGAGCACACGGCACGCAGATGTGGGCTGCGGACAACCTCATGCGCGCGCTCGATGGCCTCGGCAAGTCGCTCCACGTCAACCTGGTCGCACACGCCCGGAAGCCGGATGGACGGCAGCTGCGACGGGTCCGACGAACGCAGTCGCACCGACCCGCGGGATTCGGGGCGCAGCAGAAGGGCCGCGACCGGCGCCTCGGCCGGGTCTCCCATCGGCGGGAAGGCCCAGATCGCGAGATCGGGAGCATCCGCTGACGTTGCCTGGCTGCTGCGCCACGTCGCCAGCAGGTGAAACCGAGGGGTGATCGGACCGTCCGCACGATAGCCAGGGTCGAGATCGACGCCCGGATGGTCGGCGAGGTTCGCGCCGACGCCTGGCAGGTCGTGCACGACGGAAACTCCGACTGCCTGAAGGTGGTCCGCGGGACCGATCCCGGAGTGCATGAGGATGACGGGCGTGCCGTAGACGCCTGCCGACAGCACCACCCAGCCGGCGTTGACGACTCGGCCGTCGAAAAGGCGAACGCCGGTCACCCGACTGCCCTCGACGACGAGTGAGGCCACGGGCGCCTCTGCCTGGACGTGGAGGTTGGCCGGCGTTGCACCGGCCGGCAGATAGCCATCTGCGCCCGTCACGCGCCTGCCGGCGCGCGCATTCATCGGCATCCGTGCCGCGCCGACGGCGCCCGGCTCGTTGTGATCCTCGATCGTGCCCAAGCCGGCCGCGGCGAGCGCGGCAAGCGCGGCCGCCTCGTACTCGGAGGGTAGTTCTGCCGGATACCGGGTCACCGGTATCCGCCCGCTGTTGCCGTGCCACGGCCGGTCACCGAAGTCGAGGTCGTGCTCGAGGCGCTGGAAGTAGGGCAGGAGCGACTCGAACGCCCAGCCCTCGTTGCCCTGCCGGGCCCAGGCGTCGAAGTCTGCCGGCGAGCCGCGCATCATGAACCGCGTCCGCCACGACGTGCCGCCGACGAGTCGCCCTCGGGCCAGTGGCTCGGTGTCACCCTGGTCGTTCGGCTCGGACTCGTAGCCCCAGCCGAACTCGCGGTAGGTCACCCAACCGTCGTGCATCTCCGTCGGTGGGTTCGTCCTCAGGTCAGGTCCCGCCTCGAGCAGCAGGACCGACGCCGAGGTCTTCTCGGCGAGCCGAGCGGCGACGATGCTGCCCGCACTACCCGACCCGACCACCACGACATCGAAGGCGTTGGCGTCCCTGCTCATCGCACCATCACTAGCCCCCCGTGTTGCATCACGCCGAGACGGTCAGCGAACTACGGCGAGGATGGCGCAACGGCGATGACCGTGCCCCGCAAACGGCGAATATGGCCTGGCAGGGGATGCTGCCGCCCGCGTCGAAGATCACGGACTCATGGGGGTTCCACGTGCAGCGGCCGTATTGCTGGTCGCCGTGGTGGCCGGGTCGTCCGCGGCGGCGTGCGCAGGCCCGCACCCGTCGGAAGAGCCGGTGCATCTCAACGGGTCGTTCCAGCTCACCGATGGTCGCGTTGTGTGCGACATCGACGCCGGGAGTGCCGGCTGCGAGATGCATCGGCCGACCCTGTGGAAGGTGCCGCCGAAGCCGAGCGGTTGTCACGACGACTGGCTGGGTGGGGTGGAGCTGACGCATCCACGGCCCGCGCGATTCGGGTGCTGGTCGGGCGCGCCAGGACTGGGCGTGCCGTCAATACCGGAGGTGAAGACCGGCCGCGTCGTCGTCGATGGACCGATGCGGTGCAGCGTTCGCCGCGACGGCGTTCGTTGTGAGGACACGTCGACAGGACACGGCTTCGTCTACACCCGCGCCGCCTACCGGCTCTACTGACGAGTCAGTCGTCGCTGGACGCGACGACCTTCCCGATCTGGCGGTCCGGCGGTCCCGCGAGATACGGGATCACGTTCTCGCGCATCCACGAGTTCCCGACTTCCGTCGCAACTCTGTCCAAGGTCTCGGCCGAGTCGGCGAGCACGACGAGGACGACCTCGTCGTCGCTGATCTCGATCACGTGCAGCGCCTTGAACCCCGGCACCTCGCGCGCCAGCGGCGGCACCTCTGCCTGCGCGCGAGACCAGACGTCCGGCGGGATCGGCTCGCTCAGGCGGAGGCGATTGACGACGGCATGCATGATCGCGAACCTACGCGGCTCGCAGCCGCCTGGGAACTCTCCCGCAGGCCGTCGCGCAGCTCGTCGTCCGTCATCACGAGATAGACCAGTGGACAGTCGGCCGGCCCGGATACGTCGAGCTGGCACAACGTGCACGGGTCACCCGGGCGGACAGGACACCGCGCGTCTGGTTTCGTTCGCCGGCCCATGCCGACATCCTCGGCCGCCCGGGCCACCCTCCGGCAGGGCCATTGGTCCCCAAAGCGGGCAATTTCACGAAGACCGCAGATCTCAGGTCTCCGCCAGCTGGCGCTCGATCCAGCGCGTGATGACGTCGACGACGTACTCCTGCTGGGCAGCGCTCAGCTCGGCGCCGGCTGCAATGCCGTGCCACTTCGACAGGCAGGTCCGGCAGCAGGTCGCGGTCGCGTGCTGCGCGACGAAGACGGGATGACCGCGGTACGGCGTCTGCTTCCCGTCCTTGCGAGGGTAGGCGGGTGCCAGCCGCTGCCTGACGATGTCGCGCGCCTGCAGGCGCAAGGTGGACGCCGTGCGCGACTCGGCAGTGACGCGGTCAGGACCGCGCAAGGCGAACCGTGCCCGAAACGGTTGCGTCGCGAGCCGGGCGAGTCGTTCGTCGATCTCGTCCGTCATGAGGTGCGAGTCAGTCGACGAGTGCGCGAAGCGCCGCGTCGATGTCGGCGAAGGTGAACGTGAACCCGGCCGCCTCCAGCCGGGCGGGCAGCACTCGCTGGCTGACCAACGCGCCCTCCTCGGCGAACCCACCGAGCGCCGCTTTCAGCGCCACGGACGGCACGACAGCGACAGCCGGGCGATGCACTGCCCGCGCGAGGGCCTTCGTGAACTCCTTGTTGCGCACCGGCTCCGGAGCAGTGACATTCACGGGGCCGGAGAGGTCGTCGTCGGCCATCAGATAGCGCACTGCCGCGACGTGGTCGGCGATGCTGATCCACGAGAACCATTGCCGGCCACTGCCGAGCCGCCCGCCGAGACCGAGCTTGAAGATCGGCAGCATCTGCTTGAGCAGGCCGCCGTCTGCGGACAGCACGATGCCGGTGCGGATGTTGACGACGCGCACCCCTGCCTCGGACGCAGGCGCGCTCGCCGCCTCCCAGTCACGAACCACCGACGCGAGAAACCCGTCGCCGCTCGGCGAGCTCTCGTCGCAGGCTTCCTCGCCGGTGTCGCCGTAGTAGCCGACGGCCGATCCGCTCACGAGGACGCGGGGTGGTTGCGCGGCGGATGCGATCGCCTGCGCCACCGCGGTCGTGCCGGACACCCGGCTCTCGCGGATCACCCGCTTGTAGTCCTCGGTCCAGCGGTGGTCGCCGATGCCGGCGCCCGCGAGGTGCACGACGGCGTCCACACCGTTGACGACGTCAGGTTCCAGGAACCCGCTCGACGGCTGCCACTGCACTTCGTCCGCAGCGCGGGGCGCGTGCCGCACCAGGCGGAGTACGTCGTGGTTGTCCGCGCGCAGGTTGCGCACGAGCGCTGACCCGATGAGACCGGTCGATCCGGTGACGACGACCTTCATGGTCGTCGTTCGTGAGCGAGCGGTAGGCGGATCAGAGCCCTAGCTCCGCCTCGAACTCGCCCTCTTCGAGCCGTTCCTTCACGGACGACACGAACCGCGCAGCGTCCGCGCCGTCGACCATCCGGTGGTCATAGGTGAGCGCGAGGTAGAGCATGTGCCGCACGGCGATGACCTCGCCCACGTCCGGGTCGTCGACGACGACGGGGCGCTTGACGATCGCTCCCGTGCCGAGGATGCCGACCTGCGGCTGGTTGATGATCGGCGTGTCGAAGAGCGCGCCGCGCGAGCCGGTGTTGGTCAGCGTGAACGTGCCGCCGCCGAGCTCGTCGGGCGTGATCGAGTTGCTCCGGGTGCGGTCGGCGAGGTCCGCGATCTTGCGGGCGAGACCCGCGAGGTTGAGGTCGCTCGCGTCCTTGATGACCGGCACGAGCAGGCCCCGCGGCGTGTCCACGGCGATGCCGAGATGCACCGCGTCGTGGTAGGTGACGGTGCCGCCCTCGAGGTCGATGGAGGAGTTGACCGCGGGGTGCTCGCGCAGCGCCTCACAGACCGCGAGAGCGAAGAACGGCATGTACGAGAGCTTCACGCCCTCACGTGCCTCGAAGTCGCCCTTCGCCCGGTCGCGCAGCCGCGCGATGCGGGTGATGTCGGCCTCGAGCACCGTCGTCAGCTGCGCCGAGATCTGCAGCGACTCGGTCATCCGCTCCGCGATGACGCGGCGCAGCCGCGACAGCTTTTCGGTCCGGCCGCGCAGCGAGGTGTCCGGCGCCGGCTGCGGCGCCCGCTCGGCCGATGCCTTGGCGGGAGCGGTCGCGGACTTCGCGGCCGGAGCTGCCGGGCGCTCGCCGCCGCTCTGCCGCTGCGCCGGCGCCTTCGCACCGCCGCTCTTGGCCGCGTCGAGCACGTCCTGCTTGCGAATGCGGCCGCCGACTCCCGTGCCGTTGACCTGCGCGAGGTCGACGCCGTGCTCCGCCGCGAGGCGTCGGACCAGTGGGGTGACGTACGACGGCCCGCGACCGTCCGCGTCGTCGTCCTCGCTGTCGGTCTGCGCCGGGGCGTCCGCCTGCGCCGCCGCCTCGTCTTCCTGTGGCGCCGGCTTCTCGCGCTGCTCCTGCTGGTCAGCGCTGTCGTCGGCGACCGCTTCCTTCTCCTCGGTGGCGGCGGCCGACTCCGAGGGCTCCTGCTCCTTCTCGGGCTCCGGCTCGGCCGGCGAGGACTCTTCGGCCTTGGCCGGCTGCTCGTCGCCGCCCTCCTCTGCCTCTTCGACCTTCTCCGCCGCCTGCTCGGCCTGGGCGGCGCCGTCGTCGCCACCCCCGCCGCTGCCGTCCTCGATGACCGCGAGCTCGGATCCGACCTCGACGGTCTCGTCCTCGCCGACCTTGATCGCCTTCAGCACGCCGGCGGCGGGCGACGGGATCTCGGTGTCGACCTTGTCCGTCGAGACCTCGAGCAGGGGTTCGTCGGCCTCGACCCGATCGCCCTCCTGCTTCAGCCACCGGGTGACGGTGCCCTCGGAGACGCTCTCACCGAGGCGCGGCATCGTGACGGAGATGGCCATGGGGTCCTTCCTGGCGGGACGGTCGGGTCAGCCGTGGACGTGCAGGGGCTTGCCGGCGAGCGCGAGGTGCGCCTCGCCGATCGCCTCCGACAGTGTCGGGTGCGGGTGGATGAGCTGCGCGACCTCGAGCGGCAGCGCCTCCCAGTTGGTGATGAGCTGCGCCTCCGCGATGAGGTCCCCTACCCGCGAACCGACCATGTGCACGCCCAGGACGCGACCGTCCTTCTCGGCCACGACCTTGCACGCGCCGCTCGTCTGCAGAATCTGTGCCCGGCCGTTGCCGGCGAGGTCATAGGTGAACTCCACGACCTCGTGCCCGCGCTCCTTGGCCTGTGCCGACGTGATGCCGACGCTCGCGACCTCCGGCTCGGAGTAGGTGATGCGCGGGACGCCGTCGTAGTCAACCGTCGGCGGATGCAGGCCGGCGACGTGCTCGGCGACCATGATCCCCTCGGCGAACCCCACGTGCGCGAGCTGAAGTCCGGGCCGCAGGTCGCCGATCGCGTAGACGTTGTCGAGGTTGGTCCGGCAGTGGGCGTCGACCTTCACGAAGCCGCGCTCCATCTCGAGGCCGACCTCGTCGTAGCCGAGGCCGTCCGATACCGGACCGCGTCCCACGGCGACGAGCAGCAGCTCGGCGTCGTACGTCGTCCCGTCCTCGAGGGTCACCGTCACGCCCGAGTCGGTCGTCTTCGCCTCGGCGAACTTCTTGCCGAGCGAGAACGCGATGCCGCGCTTGCGGAACGCGCGCTCCAGCAGCTTGGAGCTCGACTCCTCCTCGAGCGGCAGCAGGTGGGGGAGCGCCTCGACGATCGTGACCTCGGCGCCGAACGACTTCCACACGCTGGCGAACTCGACGCCGATCACGCCACCGCCGAGTACGACCACAGAGGACGGCACCCGGTCGAGCCGCAGCGCGTGCTCGCTGGTGATGATCCGCTCGCCGTCGACGTCGAGCCCGGGCAGTGACCGCGAGTAGGAGCCGGTGGCGAGCACGACGGCCTTCGACGCCTCGTAGCGCGCACCGTCGACCTCGACGGCATTGGGGGCGACGAGCTTTCCGGTGCCCTCGACGACCTCGATCTTGCGCTGCTTGATCAGGCCGGACAGACCCTTGTGCAGCCGGCTGACGACGCCGTCCTTGTAGGAGTTGACGGTGTCCATGTCGATGCCGTCGAGAGACGAGCGCACCCCGACCTTCTCGCCCTCGCGGGCGGCGTCGGCGACCTCCGCCGCGTGGAGCAGCGCCTTCGTCGGGATGCACCCGCGGTGCAGGCAGGTGCCGCCGACCTTGTCGCGCTCGACGAGGATCACCGACAGGCCGAGCTCGGCGGCGCGCAGCGCGCACGCGTATCCGCCGCTGCCGGCGCCGAGGATGACGAGATCGGCGGTACGGGACCCGGACGAATCGGCCACGGAGGAGCACCTCGCAGGAAGTGACGGCGTTGTCGCCGCCATTCTCACACTGCGCTGTGCCGGTGCCGCGAGGCCGTCTCGGCTATGCGCCGATCAGTGCGCGCCGTGGCCCTGGCTGTGCTTTGCCGCTGCGGGTGCGTGCGACGTGCCGGCAGAGCTGTGCGCCGAGCCCTGACTGCTGCCACCACTCGCGTCGCCGGACTCCGGGTCGGTGGAGTCATTGCCGCTCTGCGAGTCCGAGGAGCCGCTGGTGGAGTCGCCCGAGCCACCCGCCGGCTTGCCGCAGTCGCTCTGGGCGGCGGCGGACACGGTCGCGCCGTGATCGGCGCCCTTGCCGTGGGCAGCGGAGCGAGCGACCGAGGAGACGTAGGCGCCGTGGTTCTTCACGCCGGCCGGGCAGCTGGGAGGCGTGACGGTCGGAGTCTGCGCGGCCGCACTCTCCGGGTCGGTGGTGTCCGGGGTGCTGGCGTCCGGGGTCTCCGGGGCGGCGCTGGCGTCCGTGGCCGTCTGCTGGACGGTCTGGTGCGACGCGGGCGCCACGTGGGTGAGAGCGACGGTTCCGCCGAGGCCGCCCGCCGCAAGCGCAGCACCGAGCAGCCCGGCGACCTTCGCCTTGGCCACGAGCGGGCTGATCCACTCGGGGAGCATGGAGACCTCCTGGCGACGGGGCCACCCCGTCTTATCACTCTTCGGCCTGCCCGGAGTGACTTCTCGATGCTCCCTTCGGGTGGTTCGCGAACTGCCGCCCGCTACGTCCCGAGCTCTTCGAGGAGCTGGACCAGCGTCCGGACGGGCACTCCTGTGCCGCCCTTCGGCGTGTAACCGTGCGGCTCGCCCTGGTTGAAGCTCGGGCCGGCGATGTCCAGATGCGCCCACTTCACGCCCTCGGGCACGAAGTCCTGGAGGAACAGCCCGGCCGTGAGCATGCCGCCGTTGCGCTCGCCGATGTTGGCGATGTCCGCGACCTCGGAGTCCAACGACTTGCGGAGCTCCTTGGGAAGCGGCATCGGCCAGGCCTGCTCACCGGCCGTCGACGCGGCGGCGACGATCTGCGAGCGCAGGTCGTCGTCGTTGCCCATCACGGCGTACACGTGCGCGCCCAGCGCGACGAGCTGCGCGCCGGTCAGGGTCGCGACGTCGATGATGTAGTCCGGTCCTTCCTCGCTCGCGCGGACCATCGCGTCGGCGAGGATCAGCCGGCCCTCGGCGTCGGTGTTGAGCACCTCGACCGTCTTGCCGCCGCGCATCGTCAGGACGTCCGACGGCCGGATCGCCTGGCCGCTCGGCATGTTCTCGGCCATCGGCGTCCAGCCGACGACGTTGACGTCAGGCTTCAGCCGCGCGACGGCGCACATCGTGGCGATGACCGAGGCAGCTCCGCCCATGTCGGACTTCATCCACTCCATGCCGGCGGCCGGCTTCAGCGACAGGCCGCCGGAGTCGAACGTGATGCCCTTGCCGACCAGGTGCACCTTCGGCGCCTTCTTGCCGGCGGAGTACGCGATCCGCACGAGCTGTGGTGGTCGGGACGAACCCGCACCGACGCCGAGGATGCCGCCGTAGCCGCCCTTCTTGAGGGCCTTCTCGTCCAGGACCTCGACGTCGAGACCGAGCGGGCGGCACGCGTCGACGGCTGCCTGGGCGAAGTCGGACGGCCGGAGATCGCCGGGTGCGGTGTTGACGAGGTCGCGGCAGAGCTGGACGGACTCGGCGATGACGGCGGCGCGGTCCACCGCGGCCTTCGCGACCTTGTCGCGCGGGTTCGGTACGACGAGAACCGTGCTCTGGACCGGGGGCCGAGCGGACTCGGCGCTCGCCGCGGTCCGGTATCGGGTGAAGGAGTAGGCGCCGAGATGCGCACCCTCCGCGACAGCACGCAGCTCCGGCTCACCCGGCTCACCGTTGACGCCTGCGAGCGCCGTCGCGACCCGCGCGGTGCCCGCGAGTGAGCGGATAGCCGCGCCGAGGCCGCGCCGCAACGTCTCGGGGTCGAAGCGCTGTCCCTTCGCCGGCGCCGGGCCGAGGCCCACGGCGACGACGGCGGGCGCAGTGACCGCGCCGAGCGACGCGAGCTTGGTCACCTCGCCGGCCGAACCCTTGGCGCCGAGCGCGGTGAGTGCCGGGAGGAGTCGACGCTTGAAGGCCTTGTCGACGTCGCCGGCGCCAGGCGCCAGCTCGACCCCCGTGGCACCCTTCACGACGCCGATGACGATCGCGTCCGCCTTCACTTCGGACAGCGGTGTCTTGGTCAAGGAGAGGGTGGTCATGACCCGCGATGCTATTCGGTAGCGTCGCCGGTCATGGCTGCTGCGCTGCTTCGCTCGCCCATGCATGATCGCCATCTCGCGCTGGGCGCGCGGATGGCGGAGTTCGGCGGCTGGGAGATGCCGATCCAGTACTCCGGCGTGGTCGAGGAACACCTTGCGGTCCGGCAAGCAGTTGGTGTCTTCGACGTCAGCCATCTCGGCAATGCCAAGGTGAGCGGGCCCGGAGCGGTTGCCTTTCTCAACAGCTGTCTGACCAACGACCTCGACCGGATCGGCGAGTGGCAGGCGCAGTACACGTTGTGCTGCGACGACGCGACCGGCGGTGTCGTCGACGACCTCATCGTCTATCGCGGCGTCGCCGACGACCTGCATCTGGTGCCGAACGCGGCGAACACGTCGGAGGTGCTGCGGCGACTGCAGGCAGCGGCTCCGGCGGACATCGAGATCGTCAACCAGCACACCGACTTCGCGATCATCGCCGTGCAGGGGCCGCGGTCGGCCGATGTGCTGTCGGACATCGGTGTGAGGAGCGATCTCGACTACATGTCGTTCACCCGCGACGGCAGCGTGATCGTGTGCCGCACCGGCTACACCGGCGAGCACGGCTACGAGCTCGTCGTCCCGGCTGCCGAGGCGGCTGCTCTCTGGGACCGGATCGTCGCGGTCCTGCCGTCGTACGGCGGTCGGCCGTGCGGGCTGGGTGCACGCGACACGTTGCGGACCGAGATGGGCTACCCCCTGCACGGCCAGGACCTCTCGCTCGACATCACGCCGGTGCAGGCGCGGTGCGGCTGGGCGGTCGGCTGGAAGAAGGACGTGTTCTGGGGTCGCGACGTGCTGCTCGCGGAGCGTGAGGCCGGTGCGCGACGTCTGCTGTGGGGTCTGCGCGCCGCGGACCGGGCGATCCCGCGCCCGCACATGGAGGTGCGCGCGGGTGACGACGTCGTCGGCGAGGTCACGAGCGGGACCTTCTCGCCGTCGCTGAAGGTCGGCATCGGTCTGGCGCTGCTCGACCGGGCGATCGCTGAAGGCGACACCGTCAACGTCGACATCCGTGGACGTTCCGCCGCCATGGAGGTCGTGAAGCCGCCCTTCGTGGAGTCACACGTCCGTTGAGCACGGTCGATCGCGTGCTGCTCGTCGGGATGATGGGCGCGGGCAAGACGACGGTCGGCCGGGAGCTGGGCATCCGTCTCGGCTGGCCCTATCTCGACAACGACGAGCTGCTCGAACGAGCGGTCGGCAAGGAGACCCGTCGTGTGCAGGAGGAGGATGGCGAGGCCGCGCTGCGCCGCGCAGAGTCGGTCGCACTGACGATGGCACTGACGGCCGCGGGACCGTTGGTTGCGTCGGTCGCCGGTGGTGTCGTCACCAAGCCGCTCGACTGCGACCGGTTACGCAGTGGCGGCTACGTCGTGTGGCTACGCGGCTCGATCCGCACGCTGGCGGAGCGCGTCGAAGGCACCGACCGGCCCTGGGTCGGCGAGGATCCGGACCGGGTGCTCACCGAGCTGTACGCCGGCCGGGCCCACCTCTACGAATCTGTGGCGTCGCTGATCGTCGACGTCGACGAGTTGCCCGCCGAACGTCTCGCGGACCTCATCTCCTCCCACGTCAGCCGGTGCTGAGCTGCTTCTCGATCCTGGTGATCGCGACAGCCAGTGCCGCGATGTCCGCCTTGGTCGCGGGCCGGGCTTCGGCTTTGAGGTCGACGACGACTGTGCCGCCGATGTCGAGAGTCGCCTTCTCCAGCGTCGTCTCGTCGCTGGCGCCCTGGCGGCGGATGGCTGCGTCGACGTCCGATCGACGTAGTCCCTCTCGCCTCAGCGCCTTGTCGACGTACTTGCCGTCGTCGATGAGGACTGTCGGCGTTCCCTCGAAGATTCGCTCGACCGTCGGGTTGGCGGCGGTGACGCGGACGACGATCGCGTTCACGGCGACGAGGACGGTGGCGGCGTAGATCCCGCCGATGAGCGAGTTGTCGTTGCCGATGACGGCGTTCTGGACCACGTTGCTGAGCAGCAGCATGACGACGAGGTCGAAGGTGTTGAGCTGCGCGAGGTCGCGCTTGCCGGCGACACGGAGGAGCACGGCGATCGCGGCGTACACCGCGACCGTGCGGATCGTCTTCTCCAGGAACGACAGGTCGAGGTGCGTCAGCGCGTGTGTCATGGCGTCAGCATGGCGCGACAGGTGGCACTCGCGGGCTAGTCGAACCGCACCGGCGCGTCGAACGCGACCCGGCGAGCGACCCGTCGTAGTGCGGTCATCACCGGCGCCGCGAACAGCAGCACGAGCACGACGTTGCCCACGGCTGCCGGGACGTCGAAGCCGAGCGATGTCGTGATGTCGAAGCGCCACCAGTGCTGCAGGTTGGTTGCGACCGACGCGTGCGGAAGGAACGCGATCTGATGCGGGTAGTAGCGCGCGAACGGCCAGAACGACAGGTTGAGCAACGCGCCGTAGAGCAGCGCGGCGACACCGGCGTAGCACGCCACCATGAACACTTCGCGGCGACCACGCAGGCGGGGGAGAGAACCTGCGCCGAGACCCACCCAGCCGGCGCCGATCATCTGGAACGGCAGCCAAGGACCCACGCCCGCCGTCAGCAGAGCCGACGCGAACAGAGCGAGTGACCCGAGACAGAAGCCGAACCCACGGCCGAACACGCGTCCGCCGCAGACGATCAGCAGGTAGACGAAGGTGAAGCCGGTGCCGCCGCCGGACAGCGGCCGCAGTGCCGCGTCGACACCGGCGAGGATGCCGAGGACGGCCACCGCCTTCGCGTCCAGCACGCCGTCGGAGAGCTCGGCGTAGAGCACGGCGAGTGCGAGCGGCAGCAGGCCCGCGAACAGCCAGGGTGCGTCGCTGCTGTGCGTCGCGAGAAGCGACGGGTCGAGAATCGGCCAGAAGAACGCGGCCAGCCCGAGCACGGTCACTGCGGCGAGCGCAGCGGACGAACGCAGGTGCAGCCGCACTGCCCCCGGCACCCGTGCCCCCAGCGTCTCCGCGGTCATCCGGCGAGCGCCGCTGCGACGTCGCGGACCGTGAGCCACGGCTGCGGAGCGAGGATCTTCGCGACCTGTGGTGCGAAGAGAGGCGACGAGACTGCGATGTCGCGCGCAGGGCCGTCCGCGACGACCTCACCGTCGGCCAGGACGACGATGCGGTCGGCGAGCTCGGCGGCGAGCTCGACGTCATGCGTGGCAAGCACGACCGCATGCTGCTTCAGCGCCAGCTCACGGAGGACGTCGACCAGCTCGCGCTTTGCCGGATAGTCGAGACCACGTGTCGGCTCGTCGAGGGCGACGACCGCAGGTGAGGACGCGAGGATCACCGAGAGGGCCAGTGCCAGTCGCTGTCCCTCGGAGAGGTCGCGCGGGTGGGTCGCGTCGTCGACGCCCGGTGCGAGCCGGTCGAGCAGCCGCCGGGTCGTCCCCGGCTCTGCGGACGCATCGCGGTCGGCGTCGCGGCACTCGGCGTCGACGCGCTGGGCCCAGAGAACGTCCACCGGCTCGCTCGGCACCAGTCCCACCCGCCGTACGACGTCCCGCGGCGGCCGGCCGTGCGTGACGTCGCCGGCCACGTCGACCGTTCCCGACTCCGTCGGACGCAGACCCGACAGCACCCCGAGCAACGTCGACTTCCCGGCTCCGTTGCGGCCCATCACCGCGACGACTTCGCCGCGGGCGATCGACAGGTCGATGCGGCGAAGCGCCGGCACGCCGTCGTACGACGCGCTGACGTTGCGCAGGCGCACGACTTCGGAGCCGCCTGACGCTCGGGTGGCGGCCGGCCGTAGCGGCGCGAGGCGCTCGCGGAGCGGCGACGCGGCACGGCGCGCATCGCGCACGGACAGAGGCAGCGGCGACCAGCCGGCGAGCCGGCCGAGCTCGACGACGGGCGGCGCGACGGGCGTGGTCTGCAGGACGTCTGCCGGCGCGCCGCTCACGACCTCGGCGCCGGGGGCGGGCACGTGCACGACTCGGTCGGCGTACTGCACCACGCGCTCGAGCCGGTGCTCGGCGAGCACGACGGTGACCCCGAGGTCGTGCACGAGTCGCGTGAGGGCGGCGAGCACGTCCTCGGCGGCGCCGGGGTCGAGGGCTGACGTCGGCTCGTCGAGCACGAGCACCCTCGGCGACGACGTCAGCACGGACCCGATCGCGACGCGCTGCTGCTGGCCGGCAGACAGGGAGAGCAGCGGGCGGTCTCGCACGTCCGACAGGCCGAGGAGGTCGAGTGCCTCCTCCACCCGGCGGCGCATCGTCGGCGGTGCGACACCGAGCGACTCCATGCCGTA
This sequence comes from Mycobacteriales bacterium, assembly GCA_035695045.1. GTDB lineage: Bacteria > Actinomycetota > Actinomycetes > JAFAQI01 > JAFAQI01 > DASSKP01. Next base: position 14,276 of record DASSEX010000036.1, read on the forward strand.
GGCGAGCTCGTCCTCGACCGTGTCGGTGACGAACCCGGCGAGCGGTTCCTGCCCGACGAAACCGACGACGTCGGCAAGGTCGCGGGGCCGGTGCTCACGTGTGTCGCGACCGTCGACGATGACGCGGCCGCTCAACGTGCCGCCGGTGAAGTGCGGGACCAGACCGTTGATGCAGCGCAACAGTGTCGACTTGCCCGACCCGGTGCGCCCGACGACGAGACACAGCTCGCCTTCCGCGATCGTCAGGTCGACCTCGCGCAGCACGGGTCCGGGCGCGTCCGGATAGGTGAGGGTCACCCGGTCGAAGCGGATCATCGGGTCGCCATCGCCGGGTCCGGCCGCAGCGACGCTGTCGACGTACGACGTCCTGTCGCCGCCGGGAGGGGCGGCGCGACAAATGCCGGCAGGACTGCAAGGGCGACGGCCAGCAGCGCGGGAAGCGGCATCGCCGGCAGCCGCGGTGGACTCGTCGACGGGAACAACTGCGTCGGCGTGCCGAACGCGAGCACGACGACCGACGCGAGCCCGGACATCACGACGAGCCATTCCGGCCATCGCCAGGGGTCGGGGCGGTAGCGCGTCCGGCCGCCGCGCCGCGCACCTGCGACGAGTCCGACCGCGACGAGCATCGCGCCGACACCCAGCAGCGGCACACCGAGGACCGCCGGGGCGGAGGTGTCGACGAGCGCGTAGCTGCTTGCGGCAACGGCCGTCGCACCACCGATGACGCAGAGCGCGACGACGACTCGAGTGTGGCGAGAGGTCGCTGCTCGGCGGCCGAAGCCGCGGGCATCCATGGCGGCAGCCAGGTCGACCGAGCGTTCGAGGGCGCCTTCGAGGACGGGCACCGCGAGGCCGCGCAGGCTCCGCAACCCTCGATCGCGGCGCCCACGCAGCCGTCGCGCGCCGCGAAGTCGCGCGACCGATGCCACGGCTTGCGGCGCGAACGACAGTGCGACGGTGACGGCGACGCCGGCTTCCTGCACAGCGCTGGGCAACGACTTCAGCAACCGTCGCGGGCTCGTCAACGTGTTGGCTGCGCCCACGCACAGCAGGATGACGGCCAGCCGCATGCCGTCGTATCCGGCAGCGAGTACGCCGTCTAACGACACGGGACCGCCGAGCCGGACGCCGGCCATCCATCCCGGCAGGGCGATGCTGGGCAACGTCACGAGCACATGCGTGCCCCCGCCGGTGCCGAGGAGCGCGAAGAGCACGACGCGGATCGCGATCGCCACCAGGCCGACGCGCAGGAAGACGACGTAGGCGCGGCTCCACGGTGAGGGTGGCCGTCGCGACGCCACGACGAATGCCGTCGCCGTGACGAGCAGCAGGAGGACGAGCGGGTTGGTCGTGCGGCTGGCGGCGACCGCGACTGCCGTCGCCCAGCCCCACCAGGCAGCCGGATGCAGCAGTCGTGGCTGCCGGGGCACCGTGGTCATCCCGGACCCGGCCGGCGGAACCGCCACCACGCGCCGCCGCCCAGAACCGCCGCAACGCCCACGCCGGCGAGCAGCGGCGCCTTCTGGCTGCCGTCGTCCGCGGGCTTCGACGACGTCCGGCGTGGAAGGCCGGTGGGTGCCGGCGTCGAGGCGGTCGTGACGGCGGTCGGCGACTTCTCGCTCGGCGTGGAGCGGCTGGTGGGTGTGGCCGGCGCCCGTGGTCTCGGCGACAGCGACGCACGTGATCGCGCGGCGGTGCGGGTGGTCGGGCCACCCGATCGACTCGATGCGGACGAGCCGGTGCTGGATGTGGCCGGCGACGTCGTACTGGTTGTGGCTCGCGAGCTGGTGCGCGGCGTCGGCGTCGGCGAGGGGGACGGGCTGTGGCAGTTGGCGGGATACGGGACGTTCGCCGGGGGAGTGGTCGAGCCGTTCTCCCACACCCAGCCCTCGGTCGATCCCTCGACAGGACGGTAGGTGGCGGCGCCGTAGTTGCTGAAGGTCCAGGTGCTCGAGCCCGGCTTGCGGTGCCAGTAGCCCCAGAAGTGGGTGTTGTCCTTGACCTGGCAGCCATTTGCAGGCTGGCCGTCAATGGTGCCGATGATCCCGTTGTCGCAGACGCCGTAGCTGTGGCCGCCGGCCCGGAGGACGTCCTCGCCGGTCGAACCGGAGGGCACCTTCGTGCACCCGCTGTCGACGTTGCCACCGAGCGGCGAGAAGTCGACCACCAGTGCGACACAGATGGTGTCGGCCGCAGTCGCCCGTGGTGTCGGAAGTCCGGCCGCCGCGACGATGAACAGCACGAGCAGCCAGCCGGCTCGGTGTATGACACCGAGCCGGCTGAGCTGCGTCGTGGCCGTCATGACGTCGTCAGCAGGCGAGCCGCGGCTCGACCGTGGACGCGCCGTCGCGCGAGATGTCGCCGAGCCACTTCTTGGCGAGCGCCTGGCCGGCTTGCGCCGTTGCGTAGACGGCACTGCTCCTGTCGTAGCCGCTGTTGTCGTACTTCACCGCACCGCGGCGCGATGCCAACCCCGAGCAACCGATCTGGTGCTTGTGCAACCAGCTGAGGCCGTAACCGGCTGAGTATCCGGCCTGGCGAAGTGCCTGCACCGTCACTGCGGTCGAGTTCGCGTTGCTGCTCGGCGTGCTGCTGCCGAACGCAAGGCCGTAGCCGCCGTCAGGGTTGCGGTGGGTCTGCAGCCAGTGCACAGCCGATGCCGCCACCGACGAGTGCACGGTCAGCAGCGCCTGCGCAGCGAACGCTGTCGAGTCCACGTCGTTGCAGTTCTGCGGTGGGCTCGCCTGCGAGGCGTAGTAGAAGCCACCGTCGCCGCATTGCTGCGAGACGAGCCAGCCGATCGCTGCCGCATTCGGCCAGTCCGACAGTGATCCGGTGTGCGAGAGGGCGATCAGCGCGAGCGCCTGCGAGACGGGGCTGTCGCCCTTCGTCGGGTCGCCGGTGTCGGTGAACGCGCCACTGGGCCGCTCGGCCTGTTTGAGCAGCCGGACGAGGTTGAGGCCGCCGAAGTCATGGACATCGGCGTGCTGCGCCTCGGCCACGAGCAACAGCTTCGCGAGGCGACCCGGATCACGGCCTGCGCCAGGTTGTGCGGTGAAGCTCTTCGCCTGTGAACGCAGCCACTTCGTCACTCGCTGCGCGGAGTTCTGGGCGACACCCGCGGCGTCGAAGCTCAGGACCACGTCGGCAGCCAGACCCGGGTCGGGCTGCGGAGTGAAGGACGTGACGATGTGGTCCCGGTTGGCGCCGGTGAGCTGCCGGGCGAGCCAGCCGGCAGCCGCCCTGGCCGAGTTCTTGGTGGTTGCTGTGGTGCCCGCGCCGGCGACGCCGGGGGTGGTGACGGCGAGCGCTGCCGCAGAGCCGAGCACCGCGACGGCCGTGACGACCGCACGGCTGCCGGTGCGCAAGCTCGCGCGTGGACGTCGTACTGCCATGAAGTGGTTCCTTCCGGTGTGGCGAGCGTGCCGACCGGTCCGGAGACATGTCCGAGAACGCCGACGCCCCCGCAGCGCGTGGTGCGCTGCAGGGGCGGTCACGGGCATGTGCCCGGGCTCCGCCCCGCATACCTCGACGGTTGTCGTGGAGCCCTCGCCCCGCCCAGGCGTTCCGGCTCACCCCGACGGGTCGGGGCCTACGGTTGCGGGTCAGCGCCGGACTTGGACCGGCTTCCCCCGGGCGAAGCGATTGCGCAGCGATAGCACCACGGGCGCACATGCGGCGTCAAACGGATCGCCGGATACGTTTCTCACATGGCGTGGACATGGCGGTACGAAGGTGCCGGCGGTGATGAGGTCGTCGCGGAGGCGCCGCGCGCCGAGGCCTTCCCGACACAGAGCGACGCTGAGACGTGGCTCGGCGAGAACTGGCGCGAGCTGCTGTCCGCCGGCGTCGAGCAGGTGACGCTGCTCGACGGCGGTCGTGAGGTCTACGGCCCGATGAGCCTGCGCGCCGACTAGCCCCCTCAATTGCCGGATGTCGGCCTTCTATGGCGGACATCCGGCAATTGCTCGGGTTACCGCGGGGACTTGGGGCTTTGGGTCTTGGCGGGGTCGCGCTCGACGGTGTCACCGAGCGCTTCGTCGATCTGCTTGAGCACGTCGGGCTCGAGCACGACACCTGCTGCCTTCACGTTGTCCTCGACCTGCTCCGGCCGAGATGCGCCGACGATCGCGCTGGCGACGTTGTCGTTCTGGAGAACCCAGGCCACGGCGAGCTGAGCCATCGACAGGCCGAGCCCGTCCGCGATCGGCAGGAGCTGTTGCACTCGCGTGAGGATCTGGTCGTCGAGGAAGTGGCTGATCATGTCCTTGCCGCGCTCGTCGGTCGCGCGGCTGCCCTGCGGCGGCTGCTCGCCGGGCTTGTACTTGCCGGTGAGCGCGCCCTGAGCGATCGGCGACCAGACGATCTGGCTGAGCCCGAGCTCCTCGCACGTCGGCACCACCTCGGCCTCGATCACGCGCCAGAGCATGTTGTACTGCGGCTGGTTCGAGACGAGCGGAACGTGCAGCTCGTCCGCCAGCTGCTTCGCCGCGCGGATCTCCTCGGCTCGCCACTCCGAGACACCGATGTAGAGCGCCTTGCCCGCTCGTACGACGTCGGCGAACGCCTGCATCGTCTCCTCGAGCGGCGTGGTGTGGTCGAAGCGATGGGCCTGGTAGAGGTCGACGTACTCGGTCTGCAGCCGCTGGAGCGAGCCGTCGATCGACTCGAGAATGTGCTTGCGCGACAGCCCGCGGTCGTTGGGGCCGGGTCCGGTCGGCCAGAAGACCTTGGTGAAGATCTCGAGCCCCTGACGTCGCTCACCCTTCAGCGCGCGTCCCAGCACCGACTCCGCCTTGGTGCCGGCATAGACGTCGGCGGTGTCGAACGTCGTGATGCCGTTGTCGAGCGCGGCGCGCACGCATGCGAGTGCCTGCTCCTCCTCGACCTGGCTTCCGTGCGTCAGCCAGTTGCCGTACGAGATCTCGCTGACGAGCAGACCACTGCGACCAAGATGTCGATGCTTCATGCCCTCGACGCTACGTGGACGACGAACGGCTCACTCGTGCGGGTGGACGGCGCAACCGTCGTGGCTGGAGCGCCCGGATGGCCGCGTAACCCGTGATGCCGGTCGCGTCCTTGGCGCCGTACTTCTCCTCGACCCGCCTGCGGGCAAGCCGTCCGACCCGTACGGCGTCCAGGACGACCCCGACCAGCAGGACCAGCATCACGATGTTGGTGACGAACTGGACGACGCGGTTCTGGATGAACGAGAGGAAGAGGACCGCGAGCACGAGGCCGAAGAAGACCTGGCCGATCGTGAAGCGACCGTCGACGATGTCCCGCGCCATCCGCTTCGCGGGGCCGGCGTCGCGCGGTGGCAGGTGACGTTCGTCACCCGTGATCAGTGCCTGCCGCTGCGCCGTCCGCTCCTCGCGGAGCCGCTGGCGTCGCAGCGCCGCGGCTTCCTTGCGGTTGGTGGGCGTCGCGGCGCGGCGCCTCTTGCGGGCCTCTGACCGTTTCGGTGTGGGACGTCCCTTGCCGGCAGCCTTGCCCTCGTCAGCCGGTGCCTCGCTCACGCCGGCCAGCATACGAACGCAAGGCTCAGCAGATGTTCAGAGCGCTGACTACGCTGGGTCTCGGCAGCGCACCCTGCGCTCGCCGGAGGAGGTCCGCACCGGATGGGCATGGGCCAACGGCTGGCCTTGATCTTCAAGTCCAAGGCCAACAAGGTGCTCGACCGCGCGGAGGACCCGCGCGAGACACTCGACTACAGCTACCAGAAGCAGCTCGAGCTGCTGACCAAGGTTCGGCGCGGTGTCGCGGACGTCGCCACGAGCCGCAAGCGGCTCGAGATCCAGATGCAGCAGCTGCAGGCATCCGCCGACAAGCTGCAGTCCCAGGCCCAGCAGGCTGTCACCGCAAACCGTGACGATCTCGCCCGGGAGGCGCTGACCCGCCGGGCCGGCATCAACCAGCAGCTCGCCGACCTGCAGACGCAGCACGCCCAGCTGCAGGCCGAGGAGGAGAAGCTCACCAACGCCTCGCAGCGCCTACAGGCCAAGGTCGACGCCTTCCGTACGCGCAAGGAGACGATCAAGGCCACCTACACGGCCGCCGAGGCGCAGACCAAGATCGGCGAGGCGATGTCCGGCATCTCCGAGGAGATGGGCGACGTCGGCATGGCGATGCAGCGCGCCGAGGACAAGACGCAGCAGATGCAGGCCCGCGCCGGCGCCATCGACGAGCTGATCGCCAGTGGCGCGCTCGACGACGCGAGCCAGCCGCTGGGCGGTCGCGACGACATCCAGGCCGAGCTCGACCGCGCGGGCGCGTCGTCCGACGTCGAGCTCGAGCTCGCCAAGCTCAAGGGCGAGCTGCCCGCGGGCCAGCAGCAGCAGGCGCTGGGCGCCGGGCAGCCGCAGGCCCAGGCCGAGGAGCAGAAATGATCGTCCGGATCCTCGGCGAGGGGCAGCTCGACGTTCCCGAGGGCGAGCTCGCGTCGCTCAACGCACTCGATGACGAGCTCCAGACGGCCGTCGAGTCCTCCGACGAGGCCAAGTTCACGTCGTCTCTCTCGGCACTGCTCAGCCGGGTGCGCGAGGTCGGCCGGCCGCTGCCTGCCGAAGAGATCGTCCCGTCCGACCTGGTGCTGCCGGCAGGCGACGCCTCACTCGCCGAGGTGCGCGAGCTCCTCAGCGACGACGGTCTGATCCCGGGCTGACGACGATGGCTCCCAGATCTCGTTTCGCCAGTGACCGCGGGCTCGTCGCGCGGATGACGTTCACGATGTTCCTGATCGGCCTGCTGTACGTCGCCGTGGTCGCGGCACTCATCGCGTACCACGTGTCGATCGGCGCGGTCCTCGTCATCGCCGCCGTGATGCTGTTCGTGCAGTACTACTTCTCCGACAAGATGGCGCTCTACGGCATGGGCGGGCGCATCGTCACGCCGGAGGAGGCGCCCGAGCTGCACGGCATCGTCGACCGTCTCTGCGCGCTCGCCGACATGCCGAAGCCCAAGGTGGCGATCGCCGACACCGACATCCCCAACGCGTTCGCGACCGGGCGCAACCCCAACAACGCCGTCGTCTGCGCGACGACCGGCATCATGCGCCGGCTCAACGCCGAGGAGCTGGAGGGCGTCCTCTCGCACGAGCTGTCACACGTCGCCCATCGCGACGTCGCGGTGATGACGTTCGCGTCGTTCCTCGGCATGGTCGCAGGTCTGATCACCCGGTTCGCGTTCTACAGCGGGATGTTCGGTGGCGGCTACGGCCGGCGGGATGACCGTGACAACAACGGTGCGGCGATGGTCGCGGTCATCATGCTGGTGTCCGTGCTCGTCTACGTCATCTCGTTCCTGCTGACGCGCGCGCTGTCTCGCTACCGCGAGCTGTCGGCGGACCGATCCGGCGCCTTGCTGACCGGACGGCCGTCGGCGCTGGCTTCCGCGCTGCAGAAGGTGACCGGCGACATGGCCCGGATCCCGACGCGCGACCTGCGCGCCGCCGAGCCGTTCAACGCGTTCTTCTTCACGCCGGCTCTGGCCAACGGCTTCAGCATCTCCTCGCTGTTCTCCACGCACCCCTCGCTGGAGAAGCGGCTGGAGCAGCTGGCCAAGCTGTCCAACCAGCTCGGCCAGCCGGTCGCCTGATCTCGACACGCATGGGACTGCTCGACACGATCCTCGGCCGCACCAAGCCGGCGAAGGCCGACCTCGACGACCTGTTCGCGCTGCCTGGCGCGGCGGTCACGCTCGAGGCCGGCCTGTCGCTGAAGCCGACCGGCGTCGGTTCGGTGTGCGTGAAACCGGCCGAGGGGCAGGGTTTCGCCGGCTTACGCGACCAGATCGACCAGCTGCTCGCGGCCGACAACGACAAGTACACCGAGACCAAGGACGCGTTCGGTTTCTCCTGGATCACCCGGCACGGGGATCCGGGTGACATCCAGGACCTCGTCGGTGACCTGCACACCGTCAACGCCTCACTGGAGGACGCCGGCTTCGGACCCGCGTTGCTCTGCACGCTCATCACGTTCAGCGACGGTGGCCCGCCGGTCGGTCTCGTCTACCTTTACAAGCGTGGCACCTGGTATCCCTTCGTGCCGACCGGCAAGGAGCAACGCGACAACTCCCGCGAGCTCCAGCTGAAGGCGACGATCGGCAGCGACCTGAAGATCGAGCCCGACCTGTCCCGGTGGTTCCCCGTGTGGGGCGCACCCGGCCTGTGATCCGCCGTCGCGCACGCGCAGCCGCATGATGCTGCCCGAATGGCTGTCGGCAGCGGGGACGAAGCCGCTGCCGGGTGTCTTCCATCATTTCCAGGGGCTTCTCGAGCACTGGGGCTACGCGGCAGTCGGGGGAGTGCTGTTCGGCGAGAACATCGGCCTTCCGCTTCCCGGCGAGACGGTCCTCGTCGCCGCTGCGCTCTACGCCGGCACTGGACGGCTGAGCATCTGGCTGGTCGGACTCGTCGCGTTCGTCACGTCGGTCGCCGGCGCCTGCGTCGGCTACGTCATCGGCGACAAGGGCGGCCGGACCCTCCTCGAGCGCTACGGCAAGTTCATCTTCGTCACCCACGAACGGCTCGACCGACTCGAGCGCTTCTTCGAGCGTCGCGGTGCTCTGATCGTCCTCGTCGGTCGTTTCATCGAAGGCGCGCGGCAGCTCATGGGCATCGTCGCCGGAGTGTCCGAGATGACCTTCAAGCGTTTCCTGGTCTTCACGACGATCGGCGCCGCCTTGTGGACGGCCTTCTGGAGCGGGCTGGGCTACTTCGCCGGCGACCACGTCGAGGCGATCTCGCACTACGCGAAGTACGCCGCCATCGCCGTCGCCCTGGTCTTCTTCGGGTGGATCGGCTGGCACGTCTGGCGCCGGAGGCGGGTGAACCGCACGGCGTGACCGCCGGCTAGAGCCAGGGCCCCGACGGCAGGTACGACGCCGGCGGCACGTCGCCGCGCCAGAAGACCGGTCCGCTCGGCCGGAGCGAGAGGCCGGCCTCGATGGCCACGCGTACTGCCCACTGCTGCTCGCGGGTCATGTGCTCGACCGACGCCTCGACGTCCTTCGCAACGGCGTGCTCGAGGCAGCGCCACAGCAGCGCTGTGGCGATCTCGTCACTGGTCGCCGCGACCGCCTCGACCTCGCCGTTCTCGCGGACGTAGGCGTAGCCGCGACCGGTGCTGTCGTCGACGACGTACATCGACCACATCTCCGCGAGCACCAGCTGGTCGCCGTACCTCGCCGCTCGGCGGACGGCGCGGTCCACCTCGTCGGCCAGCGCCAGGTCGTCCTGACCGCCGGCGCGCACCCGCGGATCCGCCGGGGGAGTGCGACGCACCTTGCCCCGCGCCGCCACCTGCGGGTGCAGGTCGAACCCCGCGCCGGCGTAGCAGGCAATCGCCTTCGGATCGCTCGTCGACAGGATCACCGAGCGGTCGGCGCCCGCGGCATAGGTCAGGCTCGCCTCCAGCAGCCGCCGGCCGATGCCCTTCGCCTGGAGATCCGGCCGGACCGCGAGCAGCGAGAGTCCCCACAGGTCGTCGCGGAGCAAGGCCAGTGCGACGCCGACGGCACGGTCGCCGTCGTCCGCGACCCAGCACCCGGCGGGATCCTCGGCGAGCAGCTGCCGGTAGCGGCGGTGCTGCCGCGCGGTGACCTCCGGCGGGAAGGTCGTCGGGTCGGTCGGATCGTCGGGACCGGCGAACGCGGCTGCCTGCACCACCCGGGCATCCTCGATGTCGTCCGTGGTCATGGGTCGGATCGTCACGCTCACGTCGTCGTTCTACCGGCACGACAGGATGACGTCATGCGAGTTGTCGTGGCCGTCGACTCCTTCGGCGACACCATGACCGCGCCGGAGGCGGCTCGCGCCGTGGCCGACGGCTGGCACTCGGTCGCGCCGCGTGACGAGCTCGACCTCGCGCCGGTGTCCGACGGAGGCCCCGGTTTCGTCGACGTCCTCTCGTCCTCCGCCCGCAGCGGGCCGGAGACGCAGTTGCGGCCCGCTGCGGGCGGTGGTCTTCTCAGCCGGACCGTCCGGGGGCCGCACGGACGTGACGTGGTGGCGACGGTGCTGCTGCGCGAACGGACCGCGTACGTCGAGACCGCACAGGCGATCGGCCTGCACCTCCTTTCCGAGGCGGAGCGCGACCCACGCCGTACGACGTCATTCGGCGCCGGCCAGCTG
>DASSEX010000037.1:0-33644 GCA_035695045.1 Mycobacteriales bacterium
GCGCGTAGTAGAGCGTCGAGATCGGCACCCGGCCGGTGAAGTTGCCGATCTTCGCGATCGGCCACCCGTGCGCGGCAACCTGGGCCGCCGCCTCGTGGGCGAGGCCGCTGCGCATCGAGTTGTTCAGCACGGACACCGGCAGGATCGCAGCCGTCGGCCGGCTGGTGCGGTTGCCCTCCACGACCGTCGACGGCTTCGTCGTGGTGGGCGTCGGGGACGGGGCCGGGGCAGCCGTCGACGTCGACGCGACCGGGTGTGGCGCCGGCGAGGTCAGCGCGGGGCCCGCGTTGTCGCGATGCGGGTTGCTGTTGAGAGCGAGCAGAAGGGCGATGACGACGACGACGGCGGCAACAGCGCCGATGGGCGGGACCAGCCGCCAGACAGCCTCGCGCCGATCGAGCGGCGCGCGGTGTGTGCTCAGACCTCGATCCCGAGTCGCCGAGCGGAGCGTGCCCGCTGCCGCGCGCTGCGCAGCCGGCGGAGCCGCTTCACCAGCATCGGGTCGGCGGCGAGGGCCTCTGGCCGGTCGAGGAGTGCGTTGAGAACCTGGTAGTAGCGGGTCGCGGACATGTCGAACAGCTCGCGGATCGCCTGCTCCTTGGCCCCGGCGTACTTCCACCACTGGCGCTCGAAGGCCAACACGGCACGGTCGCGCTCGGACAGCTCGGTCCCGACAACCGGCTCACCGGACAGGGCTCCCGCAGCGCTCATCGACCTCTCCCGCATGGCTCGACTTACAGCGCTGTCATTCTGGCACGCCCGACCGACAGAACCCGGGATCGGCGCGAAGATCAGGGGTAGAGACCTCGGGTGCGGTGGGCTTCGGCGACCCGGCCCACGCCGATCATCTGGGCCGCCGTGCGGAGGGAGACCCCCTCCTCCGCGGCCAGCGAGGACACCTCGCCGTAGGAGGCTTCCATGATCGCCTTCAGCCGGTCGTTGACCTCGTCCTCGCTCCACCAGTAGGCCTGCAGGTCCTGGACCCACTCGAAGTAGGACACCGCGACACCGCCGGAGTTGGCGAGCACGTCGGGAACGACGACGACGCCCTTGTCGCCGAGGATCTTGTCCGCGTCCGGCGTCGTCGGCCCGTTGGCGCCTTCGACGATGAACCGCGCCTTCACCTGCGCGGCGTTGCCGTCGTGGATCACGCCCTCGAGCGCAGCCGGGACGAGTACGTCGACATCGAGCTCGAGCAGCTCCTCGTTGGAGATGGCGTCGGTCCCGGGATAGCCGGCGACGGAGTCGAGGCCCTGCCGCATCGCGCGCATCATCGCGGCCGGGTTGAGACCCATCGAGTTGTAGGCGCCGCCCTTCACATCGGAGACGGCGACGACCTTGCACCCCGCGTCGTGGAGGTACTGCGCGGCCAGCCCGCCGACCTTGCCGAAACCCTGGACGGCGACCGACACGTCGCGCGGGTCGACGCCCGCCTCCTGCAGCGCCGCGAACGCGGAGTACATGACGCCGCGGCTGGTCGCCCCGCCACGACCCTGCGAGCCACCGACACTGATCGGCTTGCCGGTCACGACACCCGTGACCGTGTAGCCCTTGTTGACGGAGTACGTGTCCATGAACCACGCCATGGTCTGCTCGTCCGTGCCGACGTCAGGCGCGGGGATGTCGCGTTCGGGCCCGACGATCGGAAGGATCTCGCTGGCATAGCGGCGTGTCACGCGCTCGAGCTCGGCGGTGGAGTAGAGCCGGGGGTCGATGGTCACGCCACCCTTGGCGCCGCCGTAAGGGATGCCGATCAGCGCGCACTTCCATGTCATCCACATGGCTAGCGCCCGGACCTCGTCGATGTCGGTCGACGGGTGGTAGCGGATGCCACCCTTGGCCGGGCCCCGCGACAGGTTGTGCTGAACGCGGTAACCCCGCAGGACCTCGACGTTGCCGTCGTCGCGCCGCAGCGGGATCGACACGGTCATCTCCCGCCGCGGGGTGGCGAGCAGCGCGTGTGTGCCGTCGTCGAGGCCGAGATGTTCCGCTGCCTCGGCGAGCTGGATCTGTGCGGACTCCCACGCCGACTGACGAGCTGCCACGCGCGGTCCACTCCTTCACCCGGACGACGTTGACCGGTCCCGCCTCGGCAGTCTGCCAGACGTTGCGCTCAGCGTCCGCCCACCCACGACCACGCGTAGCTCGTGTCCTCGCACTCCAGCGCCGCGGGGCCGAGCCCGAGCGGCCGGAACGTGTCGATCATGACGGCGTACTCGTCGGTGCGCTCCTTGCCGATCGACGCCTCGACACTTCCCGGCTGCGGCCCGTGGATGTGACCGGAAGGGTGCAGCGAGATAGAGCCGACCTCGATGCCCGCGCCCTTGCGCGACATGAACTCGCCCTGCGTGTAGAAGAGGACCTCGTCGCTGTCGACGTTCGAATGGTTGTACGGCGCCGGGATCGCCTGCGGGTGATAGTCGAACAGCCTCGGCACGAACGAGCAGACGACGAAGCCCGGCCCCTCGAAGGTCTGGTGCACCGGCGGCGGCTGGTGCACGCGTCCGGTCATCGGTTCGAAGTCGTGGATGGAGAACGCATACGGGTAGAGGCAGCCGTCCCAGCCGACGACGTCGAACGGGTGATGCGCATAGGTGAACCTCGTCATGCCGGTCCGGTGCCGGACCAGCACGTCGACGTCACTGCCGTCCTGGGTGAGCGGGCCCTCCGGCCCGCGCAGGTCCCGTTCGCAGTACGGCGCCGACTCGAGGAACTGGCCTTTCGCGGAGAGGTAGCGCTTCGGCGGGGTGACGTGCCCGCGGGCCTCGGTGACCAGTGCCCGCACCGGCTCGCCGCCGTCCGGGACCCAGCGATGGGTCGTCGACGTCGGCAGCACGACGTAGTCGCCCGAACCGACGCGTAGCGTGCCGAACACCGACTCGAGCACCGCAGATCCGGCCTCGACATAGACCAGCTCGTCGCCTGCCCCGTTTCGATAGAGGGGCGACGGCTGGTCGGCGATGACGTAGGAGATACGCAGGTCGTCGTTGCCGAGCAGCAGCCGTCGGCCGGTGACCAGGTCGGCGGAGGGGGCGTCGAGCTTGTGCGTCTTGAAGTGCCGGGGCTTCAGCGGATGGTTCGCCGTAAGCGGCTGTGCCGTCTCGTCGACGGCGACCGCATCGAGGATCGCCGTCGGCGCATGCTCGTGGTAGAGCAGGGCGGAGTCGGAGGAGAAGCCCTCGACGCCCATCAGCTCCTCGGCATAGAGGCTTCCGTCCGGTTTGCGGAACTGCGTGTGCCGCTTGCGGGGGATGTGACCGACCGCCCGGTAGAAAGGCATGCCTCCACGCTGCGTCAGGCGACAGCGGGTGTCAATGCAAGAGTCGTACGCCGGCGCTGCCACCGGGCCACGACGATGCCGGTCAGCATCGCGACGGCATGGCCAATCGCCGCGACCTGGCTCTCGTCGCTGGAGTCGAACGCCGTGATCACCAGCGGGAGCAGCGTCAGTGCACACGCTCCCCTCAGCCATCGGTTGGCGTTCGGGGAGAACACCACCGCTGCCGCGCACGCCGCGACGGCGTACGACGGACCGACGTCGAGGAGATGCTTCGCCGACGCGGAGAGGTTGCCGGCCGCGATGCGCGCGGCAGTGACGCCCTCGGAGACGCCGGTCCCGACGACGTGCGCGACGGCCCCGGTGGCGAGCGCCACGAGTCCGCCGCGCAGCCGCTCCAGAGCCCCGACGCAGAGCAGCACGACGACGGCCCAGTAGCCGAACATGTCGCCCGGCCAGATCGACGACGCGGGGATGACGAGCCAGGGCACCCGCTCGAGGTGCGCCAGGTCGGTGCTGGATGCTGCAAGCACCGACAGCCGTGTGTGCGGTGACTGCAGGATCCACCAGACGTAGGCGCCCAACAGTGTCAGGACGTAGGCGCTGGCGACCCGCGGCCACCTGCGCAACATCAGCAGGGCAACCATCGTGATCAGGTCGATGCCACGGCGGAGCACTTGTGAAACCCGTCCGATCATCCTCGCCGGGACGGCCATCGCGGCCAGACGATGAACGCCTCCGCCTCGAGGGCGGCCAGCGCGACCCGGGGAAGGTCGGCGGGACCCGGGTAACAGACGAACCGCGGCTCCCAGAGCGGCCGGAACTTCGCGTTGAAGCGGTACAGCGATTCGATCTGGAACCACCGCGACGCGACGAGCAGCAGCTCTCGCCAGGCTCGGATGATCGGCCCCGCGCCGAGCCGGCCGCCGCGCTCCAGCGCCGAGCGGAAGACTGCGAAGTTCAACGAGACCTTCTTCACGCCCAGCGACGGAGCGGCGCGCAGCGCCGCGACGATCATCAGCTCGTTCAGACCTGGGTCGGCGGAGCGGTCGCGGCGCATCAGCTCCAGCGACAACCCGTCGTCACCCCACGGCACGAAGTGGAGTACGGCGGCCACCCGACCCTCGATGCACGCCGTGATGGCGACGCAGTCGGCGTCCTCCGGCCCGCCGAACCGCCCGAGCGCCATGGAGAACCCGCGTTCGACCTCGGTGTCCCGCCACGCCGCCGCCTGCCGCTGGATCTCGGCGACGTCCTCGGGTGAGATGTCGCGGACCCGCCGGACGTCGGTCGTGTAGCCGGCGCGCTCCACCCGCGCGACCATCTGCCGGACGTTGCGCATGGCGCGTCCTTCCAGGCTGAAGTCCGCGACCTCGACGATGGCCTCGTCACCCAGCTCGAGCGCGCGAAGGTCCGCCTCGCGCACCCATACCTCTCCGCCGAGCTCGCTGCACCCCATGACGGCGGGAGTCCAGGCGTGCAGCCGGGCGACCTCCATGAACTCCTCGATGGCGCCCGGCCACGCCTCGGGGTCGCCGATCGGATCGCCGGAGGCGAGCATGACGCCCGACACGACGCGGTAGGAGATGGCGGCCTTTCCGGAGGGCGAGAAGACGACGGACTTGTCGCGGCGTAGCGCGAAGTACCCGAGGGAGTCACGGTGGCCGTGACGACCCAACAGGGTCCGTAGCCGGCTTTCGTCGTCGGGTGTGAGCCTCGCCACCGGCTCCGCCGGTCGCAGTGCGAGGTAGGCCGTGACCACGACCGTCAGCACACCCAGCGTCAGCAACACCGCGAAGACGAGATCGCCGTCGTGCTCGGTACGGAAGTGCAATGGTCCGCCGACGCCGATCAGTCCCCAGAGGACCTCTCGCAGGCGGGCGCCGAACGGCGCTTGCCCCACGACAGACTCGTCGCGCGCATAGAGAAGGCCGAGCCCGATGGCGACGGATGCCGCGAACAGCGCGATGAAGGCGAGCGGGGCGCGTTTCCTGGTGCGCGGGTCGCCGAGCGCGTAGAACTGCGCCGACGACGCGAGCAGCAGGGCGGCGAGCACCGCAGTCGTCACGGCCTCCTCGACGTCGAGGCCCTTCACGACGTGCAGAACGGTGCTCAGCAGCAACAGGGCGACAGCCGCGCGAAACGCCCGTCGCTTCCGGCGCCGCAACCCATGCCCGAGCATCGTGAGCAGCAGTCCGACACCGACGGTGACCGCACTCGCGGCGTGCGCAACCGGAAGTGGCACGACCTGGGTCAGCGCATGCAGCCGCGCCGTTTGCTCGGGCGTGACGGCGCTGATGATGTCGACGATGCCGAGCACGACGGTGGCGAACGCGAGTATCGACGGGACCGCAGCGGCCAACCTGCTCTGCGGCTTGTCGGGCTTGCGTTGCGCTCTGCGCTTGCGCTCGGTCTGCACGGTGGTGTCCGCCGTCATGCCGTCACCGCCTCACCCCAGCCGTCGCCGAAGAACTGCGCGACCATCGGCAGCTGGGCCACTGCCCATGGGACAGTGTGCCCGCCGGGCGTCAGCCTCTCCTCGACGGCTATGTGATGCCGACGCAACAGAGCGGAGAAACGTTGCGTCTCGCCTTTGACGACGGGCAAATGGTCGTCGTTCCCGTCCACGAGCAGCAGTCGCACTCGACGAGCCTGGGACAGCAGCAGCGAGGGATCGTGCCGGTCCGGATCGGCGAAGATGTGAGCAGGGTCGTCGATGTGGAAGTAGCCGGCGAGCGCTGCAGCCTGCCCGTAGAGGTTCGGATGACGCAAGGCGATCGAGGCTGCAGCGAAACCGCCCATCGAGAAGCCGGCGATCGCACGATGGGCACGGTCGCGCGGGTTGCCGCCTTCGACGGCGCGGATGAGTGGACCGGTGAGGAAGGTCTCCAGGTCGACCCGGCCGTGTGCGTCGTCACCCCACTCGGTGTCGAGGTTGTTGCCGGTCGCACCGTCCGGGAAGACAGCGACGAACGGATGCGCGCCGGCGGCCATGGCTGAATCCAGAGCCGGGATCGCGCCGTTTCGGGTCCAGTCGGACGCTGTCCCGGGAAGACCGTGAAGGAAGTAGACGACAGGGAGGTCTCTGCTCTCGGGCACATCCGGCCGCCAGACCAAGACGGTGCGGGTGCCTCCGGGCGCGCGTGGATCGGCAACGGACAGGGTCTGAAGCCCCGGTCCCGTCGTCGGTGGCGCGGGATGCGACGCCACGATCTGCGGAGTGGGTCCGACCGCGCTGCGCGCATGCTCGTCGCTCAATGCTCGGTGAAAGACGACGGAACCGGCCCATGCGCCGATCGCCGTCACGGCGGCGACGAGCGAACGGAGCAGTCCGCGAGAGGCTCCAGGCATCGCGCTGACGGTAACCCGGCAATTCGCGCAAGTGGTTAAGCCTGCGTTCAGGCTGCAAGCCGACGATTCCGCCATGCGCCATGGCCACATCCATGTCGCGCCGACCATTGCTCCATCCGTCATTCATGACATCGGCCGGCGCGGCTGGCTCGAGAACATGGCGCTCGGCGTCGCCCTGATCGCGGCGGCCGTGATCATCGCCGCTCTTCTGGCAGTCGGCGCTTGGTATCGCCGCCGGTCCGGCTCACCGCGGCGCAGCCGCCTGTGGCGCTGGACTCTGAACGCGACGGCCGGGGTGGTCACCAGCGCTGTCGGCCTGGCCGGCGGCGCCATCGCCATCAACAGCTACGTGGGCTACGTGCCGACCCTGAGCAGCGTGCTCTCGCCCCAGCGGCTGCCGTCGGTGCTCGCCGGCGGCAAGACACTGCGGTTGTCGTCGAGCGCACGAGGTTCGCACGTGGTCGAGCTGTCGATCGCTGCGCCGTCGTTGGGTGTCCGCCCGCTGCCGGCGTACGTCTATCTGCCGCCGGGCTACTCCTCACCGTCGAACGCGCATCGCAAGTACCCGACTCTGTATCTCATCCATGGCCATCCCGGAAGCGCCGTCGACTGGTTCCGCGCGGGTCGGGTCGAGCGGACGCTGAACATCTTGCTGCGCGACCACCTCATCAAGCCGATGATCGTCGTGGCTCCGTCCGCCTCGCCGAGCTGGTTCCAGGACACGGAGTGCCTCAATGCGGTCCGAGGCCCCCAGATGGAGACCTACCTGACGCGGACGGTGCCGACCGTCATCAACCGCGACTTCCGCACGCTGTCCGGCCGTGCCTACACCGGTATCGGCGGCATGTCGTCGGGTGCCTTCTGCGCCCTCAACCTGGCCCTGCGGCACCCGCATGTCTTCTCGATCATCGCGGCCTCCGAGCCGTACGCCGACCCCGGCCTCATCGCCGATCACTCGATGCTGAGGTCGAACCACGCACTCATCTGGGCGAACACACCGGGCCGCTATCTTCTCGCGGTGCGGCCACCGTTGCCGCAAGCGTTCTTCCTCGACTCCGGAAGTCGCGACCGCACCACCTCGACGAACATGATGCAGCTCGCTCATGAGCTCGCCAACGACGGCCAGGATGTCGTCATCCGCCAGGTGCCGCACGGCGGCCATACGTGGCTGACCGCTCGCCTCGAGCTGCCCTACGCCCTGGTGTTCGCCTCACAGCAGTTCGGGCACCTGCCGGCGGGCGGATCGACGCTGGCGGATGCGAAGTTCGAGCAGCTGCTGCTCACGATGGGCGCGACTCGGCCGGCAGCGCTGCCGTGGCGCACCCACGCCGCCGCTTCACCATCGCCGACGCCACCCCCGTCAATGCAGCCGTCGCGTGTCCGATCGCGTCCACCTTCAGCAGCGGCAAGCGCACTGCCGTCAGCATCAGCAACGGGGTGAGCGCGACCATCGCCGCGAGTTGAACGTTGCGCGAAGCTCGAGGCCAGGCGATGGCGGCCGCCGCGCACCCGACGATGACGTACGACGGCCCGACGTCGAGCAGATGTCGCGCCGACGGTGACACGTCGTGGATCGCGATGCGGATCGCGACGATCCCTTCTGACAGGACGGTGCCCAGGACGTGCGCCGTGATGCCTACGACGAGCACCGCGCGCCAGCCGGCGATCCGCTCGAGAGCCCCGACGCCGAGGATCACTCCGGCGACAGCGAACATCACCCAGGCGTGCGTGAAGAAGGCCGACGCCGGAAGCACGAACCACGGATCCCGGGTCAGGTGATGAAGGTTCGTGCTGGCGTCGTACAGGACGTGCGCCTCGGTGTGAGGTGCGGACAGCTCCAGCCAGATGTTGCTGACGAACAGGGCAACTGCATAGGCGGCGGTGACGATCGGGATCCGGCCACTCGCGAACCGTGACCACGCGCGCATGCCACTCATCGTGGCAGGCAGCTCACTCCATGCCGGCGGCGCTGAGATCCGGCGCCTGTCCGCGCGCCGCGCGGTGCCGGGCGGCCGCGCGCTCCCAGCGTGCTTCGACGGCGCCGTAACGCCAGATGCCGACGGCAGCGAGCCACACCACGACGAAGGTGCCGACGATCCAGAAGCCGGCGGTGTTGATGTCGAAGGAGCTCGCGAAGTCCCAGAAGGCACCGTGCAGATGAAGCTGCCCGGCCAGCACCTGGCAGAGCTCGAGAGTGCCGATGAAGAACGCGACGCCGACCGAGAGACCGGTGATCGCGATGTTGTAGTAGACCTTGCGGACCGGCTTGGAGAATGCCCAGCCATAGGCGAAGTTCATGAACGAGCCGTCGATGGTGTCGAGCAGGCACATGCCGGCCGCGAAGAGGATCGGCAGCGACAACAGGGCCCAGAACGGCAGCCCCGCGGCGAGCGACGTGCCGGCGAGCACGAGGAACGCGATCTCGGTGACGGTGTCGAAGCCGAGCCCGAACAGGAAGCCGAGCGGGTACATCTTCCAGCTCTCGTCGATGCTTCGCGCGAGCGGACCGAAGAAGCGCATCATCATGCCGCGCTGCTGCAGCTGACGTTCGAGCTCTTCGTCGTCGTACTCCCCGCGCCGCATCTCGAGGAAGACGCGCACGATGCCGAACAGCACGATGACGTTGAGCAAGGCGATCAGGTAAAGGAACGCGCCCGAGACCGACGTGCCGATCAGGCCGCCGTACCTGTGCAACCCGGAGTGCTCGTTCGACAAGCCGGTGCCGATCGACTTCATGCCGAGACCGAGAAGCATCGTCAGCAGGAAGACGACCGACGAGTGGCCGAGGGAGAAGAAGAACCCGACGCCCATCGGCCGCCGGCCTTCGCCCATGAGCTTGCGAGTGGTGTTGTCGATCGCAGCGATGTGATCGGCGTCGAAGGCGTGCCGCATGCCCAGCGTGTAGGCGAGGATGCCGGTGCCGATGCCGAAGGTCGTGCGGCCGCTCAGGTGGTGATGTCCCTGGGTCGCCAGGACCAGCAGCGTGAAGCCGACGACGTGCAGCAGCGCGATGAACCCGAACATGCCACCGAGGCGACGTCGCTCTTCCCGGCTGAGGGCGTCGCGGACCCGGGCGAGCGGGGCCGGAAGCGCCCGCGCCTGGGTCATCACCGCCATAGCGACATTCCTCCCGATCCCTGCAACTGGGGTGTTGTTGCAAGTCGTTTGCAACAACGTATCCCGCGCAGCCGCGGTTCAGGAAGGGTTTTCGCTGAGAGCCCCGTGTCCGGATTGAACGGACGACCGCTCGCTTACAAGGCGAGTGCTCTACCACTGAGCTAACGGGGCACGACGGCTTCTGATCGTACGGCCGCCCGGCAGCACAAGCTGGACGTCAGCGACCGCGACGCCGCGGCGCCGGTGTCGCCGGGATCTGGCGGCCGACCTCAGCCGGCGTCGGCGAGATCGCGTGCGCGCAGGTGGCTGTCGAGCTTGCGCTTGATGCGCTGCAGCGCGTTGTCGATCGACTTGACGTGCCGCTTCAGCACCTCGGCGATCTCCTGGTAGCTCTTGCCGTCGACGTAGAGGCGCAGCACCTCGGCCTCGAGGTCGGAGAGCACCGTGTCGAAGTGCTCCTGCAACGCGCGGATGCGCTCGGCGGAGATCACCAGGTCGGCGGGGTCGGAGACCTGGACGACCGGAAGCATGTCGCCGAGGCAGCGCTCACCGTCGTCGTCGGTGAGGACCGGCCGCGAGAACGACACGTAGTTGTTGAGCGGGCCGTGCTTCTGGCGGGTCGCTGTCTTGATCGCGGTGATGATCTGACGCGTGATGCAGAGCTCCGCGAACGCGCGGAACGTCGTCTGCATGTCCGGGTTGTAGTCGCGGATCGCCTTGTAGAGGCCGATCATGCCCTCTTGGACGATGTCCTCCCGGTCTGCGCCGACCAGGAAGTAGGAGCGGGCCTTCGATCGGGCGAAGCCGCGGTACTTGTCGAGCAGCGCAGCGAGAGCTCGGTCGTCGCCGTCACGGGCGGCGCGAACGAACTCCTCGTCGCCGCCCTCGACGGGGACACGAGGCTGTGCAGCTGCGCGAGCAGCGGCCCTCATCCGGGCAGAACGCACTGGGACCGGCCCTCCGTCGGGAGCTGGGATTTCATCACGGCGCACGACCTGCTCCGAAATGTAACGGATGCCCCGACTCGTGAACATCGGGCTTCGTCACAACAACGAGTGACGAGCCTTGGGGTTACGCGTGCGGGGAACTTTCGCGCCGGTTACTTTTCGCACACGAAATGGGACTTCTGTCCCATGCGTCACTATCCCCCGAACGGATGGTGCGAGGACGTCACGTTGTGCCGCGTCACGAAGCGGGCCGACGGCGGCGGGCGATCTCGGCCAGGGCGACACCGGCCGCGACGGAGGCGTTGAGCGACTCCACGGCCCCGGCGAGCGGGATGCGCACCTGCACGTCGCAGGTCTCGCCGACGAGGCGGGAAAGGCCCTTTCCCTCGGCCCCCACGACCAGGACGAGCGGGCCGCTCGCGAGCTCGAGCGCGTCGAGGTCGAGCTCGCCGCGACCGTCGAGACCGACGATCATCAGCCCCTCCTCGGCGCAGGCCTTGAGCGCCCGGACGAGGTTGGTCGCGCGGGCGACCGGCAGCCGCGCGAGCGTGCCGGCGCTCGCCTTCCATGCCGATGCCGTCACGCCGACGGCCCGGCGTTCGGGCAAGAGCAGGCCGTGTGCGCCGAAGGCGGCCGCAGAGCGTGCGATCGCACCCAGGTTGTGGGGGTCGGTGACACCGTCCAGCGCGACGAGCAGCGGGGGCACCGGCTGCTCCAGCGCCCGGCGGAGCACCGTGTCAACGTGTTCGTAGTCGAACGGGCGCACCTGCAGGGCGACACCCTGATGTGGCGCACCGCCGGCGAGCCGGTCGAGCTGCGTGCGACCTGCCTCCAGCATCGACAGGCCCTGATCGCCGGCCCGCTTGCGGATCTCGTCGATCCGTTCATCGCGCGTCACGCCGGTGGCGACGTACAGGGCGAGGGCAGGTACGCCGGCTCGCAGCGCCTCGACGACGGCGTTCCGCCCGGCGACGACCTCGTCCGACGCAACGGAGGTGGCTCGCGGTGGCCGGCCGCCGCGTGCTGCCGGTGACGGCTTGCCCGTGGCCCGTTTCGCCGCCGCCCGCTTGCGACGGTAGGCAGGATGCCCGGGACGGTCTTCCGCCTTGGGTGTCGGACCCTTGCCTTCGAGCTGGCGGCGGCCGTGTCCGCCGGTGCCCTTGGACGGGCCCTTCTTCGTCGCCATCGTCGTCCCTCGCGCCGTTAGCCGATGCGCCAGCGCGGGCCGGTCGGAGTGTCCTCGACGACGACACCGGCCGCGGCGAGGGCGTCGCGGACGCGGTCGGCCTCGGCGAAGTCCTTGCGCTCGCGCGCCGCCTGCCGTGCGTCCAGCATTGCAGGGACCAGCGCGTCCACCGCTCCGCGAAGCTTCTCGTCCTCGCCGCTGCTCACGGCGAAGTCCTTTGGCGCGAGCCCGAGCACATCGAGCATCGCGGTCACGGCGAGGTAGGCGACGCGAAGACCCTCGTTGTCGCCCTCGGCGAGCGCGGTGTTGCCGGCGCGGACGGTCTCGTGCACGACGCCGAGGGCGCGTGGCACCGACAGGTCGTCGTCCATCGCCTCCGCGAACGAGGCCGGCACCGTCGCACCATCGACGTCGCCGATCACCTCGCGCGCCCTGTCCAGGAAGCCGGTGATGCGCGAATAGGCCGCGTCGGCCTCGACCAGTGCCTCCTCCGACCAGTCGAGGTCGGAGCGGTAGTGCGCCGATCCGAGGAAGTAACGGACCGCTTGCGGACGTGCACGCTGCAGGACGTCGGCGACGACGAGCGAGTTGCCGAGTGACTTGCTCATCTTCTCGCCCCCGGTGTTGACCATCCCGTTGTGCAGCCAGATGCGGGCGAACGGATCGCCCGCCGCGTTGCTCTGCGCGATCTCGTTCTCATGGTGGGGGAAGACGAGGTCGAGGCCACCGCCGTGGATGTCGAACTCTGCGCCGAGGTAGCGCGTCGCCATCGCGGAGCACTCGAGATGCCAGCCCGGTCGGCCGGGACCCCACGGTGTGTCCCATGCCGGCTCACCCGGCTTCGCACCCTTCCACAACGCGAAGTCGAGCGGATCGCGCTTCGCGCCGATGTCTTCCGTCGACAGCATCGCCTCCGGCTTCTGCCCGGACAGAGCGCCGTACGACGACAGCGAACGCACGTCGAAGTAGACGTCACCACCCGCGGCGTAGGCATGGCCGCGGTCGATGAGCCGCTGCATGAGCGCGACCATCTCGGGCACGTGTCCGGTCGCGCGCGGCTCGCCGGTCGGGGGCAGCACGTTGAGGGCGTTGTACGCCTCGGTGAAGGCGCGGGTGTTGCGAGTGGCGAGCGCCCACCACGGGATGTCCTCGTGGCCGGCGTTGTGCAGGATCTTGTCGTCGATGTCGGTGACGTTGCGCAGGAACGTGACGTCGTAGCCGCTGGCTTCGAGCCAGCGGCGAAGGATGTCGAACGCGATGGCGCTCCGCATGTGCCCGACGTGCGGCGGAGACTGCACAGTCGGACCGCAGACATAGATCGTCACGGCTCCCGGCGTGACCGGCTCGAGCTCCTTCGTGGAGCGCGACAGCGTGTCGTGCAGGCGGACGGTCACGCGCGCCAGCCTACGGGCCGCCGTCAGTCGTTGTAGTCGACGACGTGGTCGGCGGTGACCCGCACGATCACGCGACGAGCCGACTTCTCGGGTGGCTCGGTGAACTCCTCGCCGTTGTAGCGGAGGCCGAGCTCCTGGATCAGCGAACCACCGCCGTCGTCGAGCATCTCGGCCCTGCCGCGAATCTCGACGTACTCGTACGGCGTCTCGGGATTGGTGACGAGCAACGTGATCGAGGGGTCGCGGGCGAGGTTGCGGCCCTTGCGCCGGTCGCGCAGCGTCGAGAACAGCACGGTGTCGCCGTCGCGCTTCGCCCAGACCACCGAGAGCTGCGGGCGGCCGTCCGGGTCGACGGTCGCGACGACGGGGAACGACGTCCCGTCGAGCCACTGCTTGAGATGCGCGGGCAGCGGTTCGGCCACCGTCACACCCTTTCGACGAGCATCGCAAGGCCCTGCCCGACGCCGACGCAGAGCGTCGCCAGCCCACGGCGCGCGTTCTCGCGCTCCATCCGGCCCAGCAGCGTCACGGCGAGACGGGCACCGCTGCAGCCGAGTGGGTGACCGAGCGCGATGGCCCCGCCATCGGCGTTGACCTTCTCCATGTCGAGCCCGAGGCGGCTGACGCAGGCGAGCACCTGCGGTGCGAACGCCTCGTTGATCTCCACGGCGTCCAGGTCGCCCGCGGCCCAACCGGCACGCGCCAGCGCCTTCTCCGTCGACGGCACCGGGCCGAGACCCATGATGTGCGGCGGAACGCCGGCGCTCGCGCCGGCGACGATCCGCGCGCGCGGTGTGAGGTTGTGGCGACGTACCGCGTCCTCACTCGCAACGACGATCGCGGCCGCGCCGTCCGACAGCGGCGACGACGAACCGGCCGTGACGATGCCGCCCTCACGGAACACGGTGCGCAGCTTGCCCAGCCGATCCAGGGTCGTGTCCGCGCGCGGTCCCTCATCGGTGCTGACGGTGCCGTCCTTCGTCTCGACGGCCAGGATCTCGGCGTCGAAGCGGCCGTCTTTCGTGGCCGCGGTGGCGCGCTCGTGCGACCGCAGCGCGAAGGCGTCCGACTGCTCGCGGGTGATGCCGTCGAGAGCGGCGACTTCCTCGGCCGTCTCGCCCATCGCGATCGTGGCCTTGCCGCCGTCGGCCTCCTTCATCCTCGGGTTGACCAGCCGCCAGCCGAGACTGGTGTCCGCGACCTCCCCCGGTCGCGCCCACGGGGTGCCGGGCTTCTGCATCACCCAGGGCGAGCGCGTCATCGACTCGACGCCACCGGCGACGACGACGTCGGCGCCGCCCGCCGTCACCTGCTGCGCGGCAGAGACGATCGCTTGCAGACCGGACGCGCACAGCCGGTTGACCGTGAACCCCGGCGTCGTGTCCGGAAGACCGGCGAGCAGCGTCGCCATCCGCGCAACGTTGCGGTTGTCCTCACCGGCCTGGTTGGCCGCACCGAGGATCACCTCGTCGATGGCGTCGTCCGCGATGCCCGCCCGGCGGACGGCCTCTGCGACGACGAGCGCCGCGAGATCGTCGGGGCGCACGCTCGCGAGCGCTCCGCCGTACTTGCCCATCGGCGTCCGTACGCCGCCTACGAGATACGCATTCACGTCCCGATTGTGCCCCGGCTACCGACGGACGATGAGAGCGGTCGCGATCGCGGCGAGACCTTCGCCACGACCGGTCAGACCGAGTCCGTCGGTCGTCGTCGCCGCCAGCGACACCGGCGCACCGACGGCAGCCGTCAGCGCCGACTGCGCCTCGGCGCGTCGGGGGCCGATCTTCGGCCGCTCACCGATCACCTGCACCGCGACGTTGCCAACGGCCCAGCCGTCGGCACCGAGCAGTCGCACCGTGGCCGTCACGAGATCCGCACCCGCGGCGTTCGCCCACTGCGGGTCGTCCGTGCCGAACGCGCTTCCGAGATCACCGAGACCCGCCGCCGACAGCAGGGCATCGCAGATCGCGTGCGCCGCGACATCTCCGTCGGAGTGGCCGGCGTGCCCGGTCTCGCCGTCCCACCGGAGACCCGCGAGTGCCAGCGCCCGTCCGTCGGTCGCGAACGGATGGACGTCGACGCCGACGCCGACCCTGGGCAGGTCGGGAAGCCCTTCGGACAGTGGTACGACGTCCACCTCGCTCACGTCGTCATCCCACCCGACGGCTGCGAACGGTGTCGGAGCAGCGCTTCCGCGACGAGCAGATCCGAGCGGGTCGTGACCTTCGCGGCCTCCGCCGAACCCGGGACGGTCACGACCCGCTCGCCGAGTCGTTCGACCAGACCCGCGTCGTCGGACGCGTCCGGGTCGGCGCCGGCAGCGTCGTGCGCCGCGACGAGTAGGGACCGGCGGAACCCTTGCGGCGTCTGCACGGCACGCAGCATCTCGCGGTCGACGGTTGCGACCACGGCACCGGCCGCGTCGACCTGCTTGATCGTGTCGGCGACGGCAACAGCGGGGACCACCGCATCGGCCCCCGCCCTCACTGCGGCAACCACACGCTCGACCAGCGACGACGGTGCGAGCCCACGTGCTGCATCGTGCACCAGCACGATGTCGACGTCCGAGGAGAGCACGTCGAGAGCACGTCGTACGGATGCCGTTCGCGTCGCCCCGCCCGCGACCACGCGCGCGTCCGGCACGAGTGACTGCACGAGTGCAACGCTGCGGTCCGGTGCAGCCACGACGATCTCGGCCACGCCCGCTTCGCTCAGCGCGCGGCAGGCGTGCACGACCAAAGCCTCACCGCCGACCTCGACGAGGGCCTTCGGCAGGTCGGCGCCGAGCCGCTCACCTCGGCCCCCGGCCGCCACGATCGCGCCGACGGTCACGAGCGCTGCGCGCGTGCGACCGGCGGCGGCTCCTGCGCGCCGTCCTCGCCGACGAGATGCGCGAAAACCAGCCGTCCGTTGGCGGTCGTGACGACACTCGTGACGCGGACGTTCGCCTCGCGACCGACGAGCCGCCGCGCGTTCTCGACGACAACCATCGTGCCGTCGTCGAGATAGCCAACCGCCTGACCGGCTTCGCGTCCCGGTTTGATGAGCTGCACGGCGACGTCCTCGCCGGCGACCACGGGCGGACGCAGGGCGAGCGATAGCGCGTGCAGGTTGAGGATGCGTGCGCCCGCGACACCGGCAGCCTTCGCGAGGTTGGTGTCGAGAGTCAGCAGCGCGTAGTCGTGGTCCAGACACATCCGCATCAGCTTGCCGTCGACCTCCGGCAGCTCCGGGTGTTCGTCGCCGACCACCTCGATGTCCAGCGCAGGCTCTCGCTTGAGCGCCTGCAACGTCTCCAACCCACGACGGCCACGCGCGCGCCGCAACGTGTCGCCCGCGTCGGCAAGGCCCTGCAGCTCGTCGAGCACCGGCTGCGTGACGATGACCCGCCCGTGCAGGAACCCGGCGCGTACGACGTCGAGGATGCGGCCGTCGATGGCCACCGAGCTGTCGATGACCTGCGGCAGCGCCGACGGCGCGGCATTGCGCGGGGCCACGCCGGTGCGACCACCGAACATCGCCAGCACTCCGTCGCGCTTCGCGGCGCCGACGCGGAAGCCGAGGTAGCCGAGAACCGCGACGACGACACCGAACAACGGGATCGCGATCAGCGGATCCGGGACGAAGAACAGCGGCCAGGCGATGCCGGCCCCGGTGAGGACACCACTGACCAGACCGATGGCGCCGGCGACCAGCGTGTCGGCGGACACCTCTCGCAAGGCAGCCTCGGTGCGGTCGGCCGTCGCCGCGACGGTGCGGCCGAGGATTCCGCCGACGACGTAGCCGAGGCCGGAGCCCACGATGATCGAGACCGCGAGCCCGTTGAAGGGACCCAGCACGTTGCTGTGCCCTCGGTCGCCGAGGAAGCGGGCGGTCTCGTAGCCGAGACCTGCGAAGAACAGGATCGTGAACAGCCGGAGGACCTCGATGAGACCGCTCGGCGTACCCGTGCGGCCGGGTCGTCGGCTCACGTGCCGGAGCCTAGTTGAGCCCCGCCGCGCCGCGGTTGTCCTCCAGGCATGAGGGGCCGCTCTCCAGCCTCCGAGGGCACTTAACCACCGCCGTTCTACCTACAAACAGTCGCGTGCAACGCCGCGAGCAGTCCTGCCCACGCTCGAGCCGGCAGGAACCACCACTGAATCGCCCCCGTTTGTAGGTAGAAGCGCCGCTTTCGCTTCATCCCCAGAGGCACTGTCGCCGCGCACTGTCCACAAGCGGCCCGCAAGGCACCGCGCGGACACCCTCGCGGATCGAGAGTGCGCGGGCATGAGCCTGGACGTCGCACGCGCCGCCGCACGCTCCACCGGCGGCGTCCTCACCACCCGACAGCTCGCCGTGGCTGGGATCAACCGTCATCGCATCCGCAGCCTCATCCGCCGGGGAACGCTCGCTCGCCTGGCCCGTGGTGTCTACGTGATCGGGGACGAGGTTCTCCCCGATCCTGCTCGCGTTGCCGCTGTGTTCGACGGCGTTCTCTCCTACGAGTCCATGCTCGCGTGGATGAACGTCGACCTGCCGGTGCCGCCGTCCGCGGTGCATGTCACGGTTCCGCGCGATCGCAAGCGGACCAAGGCTGCAGAGCCCGGCGTTCAGTGTTACCGCGCACCCATCAGCCAGGTGTGCGAGTCGCGCGGCGTGCGCATGCTGCCGCCGACTCGTGTCGCCGTCGACATTGCACGCAACCGTGCTCTCGCATACGCCGTCGCCGTCGTTGACGCGATGATGCGGGCCGGACTCATCGGACTGCATGAGTTCCGCGCCGCAGCGGCTGCTGCACACGGCCCAGGCAGCAAGCAGGTCCGACTGGTTGCACGGCTTGTCGACCCAAAGGCCGAGTCCGTGCTCGAGTCGTACTGCCGGGTCCTGCTCTGGCAGCACGGCCTGCTTCCGGAGCGGACCCAGTACAACCTCCAGCACCCGCGGACAGGGTGGGTCGGCCGACTCGACTTCGCCTGGCCGTCGCTGCGCATCGCCGTCGAGGCCGACGGCTACGCGACGCACCGGGATCGCTACCGCAAGGACCGTCGCCGCTGGACCGCGATCAACCGCGCGGGATGGCTGCTGGCGGTCGTCACGTGGGAGGACGTCGTCCACGATCCCGACTATGTCGTCCAGGCAGTGCGTGACCTCTTCACCGCGCGCGCCGAGTCTGCACGGGCCGAGTCTGCCCGCGCCGAGTCCGCGCGCGCCGAGTCCGCAGTCGCGGCCTGACTGCAGCGCTTCTACCTACAAACGTGCCCGAACTCCGCCCGTAGGCAAGAGTTCCACGCTCGACAGGCGGCCAACCGCCGCCGAACGACCCGCGTTTGTAGGTAATTCGGCCGCGAAAGGCGCTGCGAAAGGCGCGCGAGAGCTCACGGCCGCGCCGGCAAGGCGGCAGGGAGCGCCGCGACCTCGGGTCGCAAGCGACCGACAACGCAGCCGCCGTGGGCGTGAGCCCCGGGATCAGCCGGCGAGAACTTCGTCGAGGAGAGCTTCGGCCTTGTCCTCGTTGGTGCCTTCGGCGAGCGCGAGCTCGCTGACCAGGATCTGGCGCGCCTTCGCGAGCATGCGCTTCTCGCCGGCGGACAGACCGCGCTCACGGTCGCGGCGCCACAGGTCGCGGACGACCTCGGCGACCTTGTTGACGTCGCCGGAGGCGATCTTCTCGACGTTGGCCTTGTAGCGGCGCGACCAGTTGGTCGGCTCCTCGGTGTGCGGGGCCTTGAGGATCTCGAAGACGCGCTCGAGACCGTCCTGCCCGACCACGTCGCGAACGCCGACGTACTCGGCGTTGTCCGCAGGCACGCGCACCGTCAGGTCGCCCTGGGCGACCTTCAGGACGAGGTACATCCGCTCCTCGCCCTTGATGGTGCGAGTCTCGATAGCCTCGATCAGTGCAGCCCCGTGATGGGGGTAGACGACAGTCTCGCCGACCTCGAACGTCATGCGCGCAATTCCCTTCCGCCTCGTCCAGGGTACCACGCAGACGCCCGCAAGGAGAGGTCCTTCCAAGATAAAACCGCAGGTCAGAGCCTTTGTCGCGGCGCAAGACGGGTCACATGGGCTCTTGACAACTCCCCCTTGCGCATGCCTCGCGCGCGCCTTCACGCCCGGTCGGACCGGGCTGTTGTCCGGCGCGGAAGCCGCGCATACTGGTGCGATGGCCGACGACGCGCCGTGGATCGACCCCGTCGTCGTGCCCGATGACATCCGGGCACTGCAGGCAGATATCGACGCCTATCACCGCGAGCTTCGCGACGCCCGCCGCCATCCGCTCGTACGACGGCTGTCCGCCTCCAGGCTGTGGCGCCGTGGCGCGACACCGGCTGCGATCGTCGCGACCGCCTTCGCTCTGGCGGCGGTGGTGTTCGCGGTTCTGACGCTCGGTGATCCCGGTGTGGGCCGCCGCGCCTTGCCGTCGCCCATCGCCAGTGCACCGGCCGCAGCAGTCGGTGCGGTCGACGGCCTCCTGCCGGACGTCACCGTGCGCACCATCAGTGGCGAGGCGCGCTCCGTCCGTGACCTCCGCCCGGCGCTCGTGGCACTGCTGCCGATCCACTGCAACTGCGCCGCGCTCATGAGCTCGCTCGCGGGGCAGGCCGAGACGGTCGGTGCGTCGCTCGTCGCCATCGCTCCTGCCGCGCAGGACGCCGAGGTCGCGGCGCTTTCCGGCCGGACGCACAGTGGTCAGGTGGCCGCCTACTTCGACCCGGCGCACGCGCTCGCCGACGTCTACCAGGCCGCCGGCGTGACACTTCTGGTCGTCGCCCCGGACGCGACCGTCCGGCACGTGCTGCACGACGTGCAGCCCGGGGCGCACGTCGAGGCACTGCTGTACGACGGCATCGGCGCGCCGAGCGTGGCTCGCGACGCAGGCACCCGCTGACCACCACTGCACGCGCCGGGCGCCCCTCGCTGCGCTCGCTGCACACTCTCGGTGCAATCGTCCGCGCCACGCATGCCCTGCCGACGCTGGCGGTCACGGCGTTCTTCACGGCCGTCGCGCTCTCCGCGGGGCTCGGCGCGCGGAGCGCGCTGCTCGCACTCGCTGTCGTCGTCGGGCAGTCGTCGATCGGATGGGCCAACGACTACCTCGACGCGGGGCGTGACCGCGCCGCGACACGCAGCGACAAGCCGATCGCCACCGGGGACGTCGACGACGGCGTGGTCGGCATCTGCGCAGCGCTGGCCCTGGCGGCGGACGTTCCGTTGTCACTCGCAGTCGGCTGGCGCGCGGGAGCGGCGCATCTCGTCGCCGTCGGCTCGGCATGGATGTACAACCTGCAGCTCAAATACACGTGGGCGAGCTGGGCGCCGTACGTCCTGTCCTTCGGGCTGGTGCCGGTCATCGTCGCGACGGCGTTGCCGGGTGCACCTCTTCCGCAGGCGACGCTGGTCGCCGCCGGTTCCTGCTGCGGCATCGCCGCCCACTTCGCCAACACCGTCGGCGATGCCGCCGACGACGCGCTGACCGGCGTGCGAGGACTTCCCCAGCGAATAGGCCCTGCCGCATCGACGATCGTCGCCGCGGGGTTCGTCGCGGTCGCATCGCTGCTGCTCGTCGTCGCGACCGATGCCGCCGCGCCCGCCGTGGTCGCGGCGGTCGTGAGTGTGGCGGGGGTGTTCGCCACGCCGTTGCTCCTGCGCCGGACAGCCGGACGGCACGTCGCGTTCCGTGTGGTCATCGCCGCCGTGGCCGTGATGGTCGTCGCCTTCGTCGTCAGCGGTGGTGACCGCTTGGTGGCGAAGTGAACCGACCGGCAGCCGGTTGCGAGGATTGAGGCCGTGAACGTGTCCCATCCGACGGCCTCGGCCGTGAGAGCCGCCGTTCTCGCCGTACTGATCCTGGTCGTCAGCGGCTGCGGCGCCGGTTCGAGCGCGGGGACCCAGTCGATCGACCAGCCGACGTCCACCGCGCTCCACGGCGCCGTCCCGAGCGAGCACGCGCCGAAGCCGTCGTTCCGGCTCGTGACCACGGAGGGCAAGCCCTTCGACTTCGCCGGCGACACCAACGGCAAGGCGACGTTGCTCTACGTCGGCTACACGCACTGCCCGGACGAGTGCCCCACGGCCATGGCCGACGTGGCGGCGGCGCTGCGGCGCACCGACCCGTCGATCGCTCGACAGGTGGACGTCGTCTTTGTCACCTCAGACCCCTGGCGCGACACCCGCGCGGTGCTGCGCAAGTGGCTCGACCGGTTCAACTCCTCGTTCATCGGGCTCACCGGAACCCCGACCCAGGTCGCCGCCGCCGAGGTCGCGCTGGGCATGCCGATCGCGAAGCGGGAAGCCGCTCCCAAGAGCTACGGGTCGGGTAAGTACGCTGTCACTCACTTCGCGGCCGTGATCGCCTACGGACGCGACGGCCGGGTCGCGACGCTCTATCCGTCGGGCATCACGCCGGCCGAGATCGCCGCCGACCTTCCGGTGCTCGTCAAGGGGTGACCGACCGCAGATGATTCCACGCCGCACGCTGGGCGCCGCCGTCATCGCTGTCCTCCCGCTCGTGGCCGCATGCGGCGCCGGGCGCAACACGACGACCGACCAGGAGCGACAGACGCCGTACGTCGCAGGCGCTTCCGTCGGCTCGCTGCTGGTGACCGCCGCTTCGCTCGTGCCGGCGCAGGCCGGTTCGTCCGGCGGGGCGAGCACCAGCGCCACGCCGACCGCCACGCCGTCTGCCGGCAGTACGTCGAGCAGCGGCAGCGGGGCACCCGCCGACGGCTACCTGATCGTGACGATCGTCAACCACGGCACGTCGCCGGACCAGCTCACCGGCGTGCAGGTGCAGGGCGCCTCGGTGACCCCGACGGACACTTCGCAGAAGGCACTGTCGCTGCCGCCGTCCCAGGCAGTGGCGTTCGGTGACCCCGACAGCGGCAGCAGCAGCGGTAACGCCCTTCAGGTCAGTGGGCTGACGCAGCCGCTCACGCCCGGGACCTCGATGCCGGTGACGTTCCAGTTCCAGAACGCCGGCTCGGTGACGATCCAGGTGCCGGTCCAGGAGACCTCCGGCACCACCGCGACGTCGACGCCGCTGCCGCTGACCGGGAGCTACCCGGCGGCGTCGGAGACGCCCGAAGGCCTGCCGAGCGGCGGCTGACCGTCGTCAGCGGCCCTGGTTCTTGACCGCCTCGATCGCCGCTTCTGCGGCTGCCGGGTCGAGGTAGTCGCCGCCGCTCTTGCGCGGCTTCAGCGTCGTCTCGTCGAGCTCGTAGCGCAGCGGGATGCCGGTCGGGATGTTCAGGCCGGTGATCTCCTCGTCGCTGACGTCGTCGAGGTGCTTCACCATCGCGCGCAACGAGTTGCCGTGGGCCGCGACGAGCACGGTCTTGCCCGCGCGCAGATCCGGCACGATGGCGTCGTACCAGTAGGGCAGCAAACGCTCGACAACGTCCTTGAGGCACTCCGTCCGCGGCACGAGCTCCGGCGGAAGGGCGGCGTACCGCGGGTCGCTCGCCTGTGACCACTCGCTGTCGTCGGCGATCGGCGGTGGCGGAGTGTCGTAGCTGCGCCGCCAGATCATGAACTGCTCGTCGCCGTACTGCTCGCGGACCTGTGCCTTGTTCTTGCCCTGGAGATCGCCGTAGTGGCGCTCGTTGAGCCGCCAGGAGCGCCGGACCGGGATCCACTGCCGGTCGCAGGTGCCGAGCGCGTTGCCGGCGGTCGCGATGGCGCGCTTGAGCACTGACGTGTGTACGACGTCAGGCAGCAGGTCGTGCTCCCGGAACAACTCGCCGGCGCGCACCGCCTCGTCGAACCCCTTCGGCGTCAGGCCGACGTCGACCCAGCCGGTGAACAGGTTCTTCTCGTTCCAGTCGCTCTCACCATGGCGCAGCAGCACCAACGTCCCGACACCCATGCGGCGATTATCGCGGGCGCCGGAAATGCGACGCCGCGCGCACCGTGCCGAAGCACAGTGCGCGCGGCGCCTTCGTCCTGCGCTGGGTCAGCCGATCGCGGTCAGCCACCCGGTGTTGGGCACGCCGAGGCCGGTCACCAGGTCGTAGCCGGGAGTCACGCTGAGGCTGCTGTCCTGGTCGAACGTCCGCACCGAGTAGACGATACCGGCCGACGCGTCGACGCCATTGGCGTAGTCGGCCCGCACGTTGCCGGCGTCCGGCGGCGAGCCGGCGACGTCGGTGAACGCACTCGTGTGGCTGTAGATGACCGGGTTGAGCAGACCCGCGCCGCTGCCGGCGTTCTGCACCGCGAGAGCCGTCATTCCTGCGAACAGCGGCGACGCGAGGCTCGTGCCACCGATGCGGTACTCGTCGTAGGCGACGACGCCCTTCGGGAACTTCTGCGTCTCACCGACGAGCATGCCCGTCGTGGGGTCGGCGTCCATCGCGACGTCCGGCTCCTGGCGGTGGCTGTCGGTCACGACACCGTCCTGGTAGGCCGGGCGGTCGAACAGCATCGACGTCCCGCCACCGGAGCCGTAGATGAAGCCGATGGAGCTCCAGCTCGTGCCGTCCGAGGACAGCTTGTACTTGTCCGTGCCCCAACCCGTCGACCACTCGAGGTTGCCCGTCTGGCCGATCGCGGTCGTCGTACCGCCGACGCTGGTCACGTAGGGGTCCGACGACGGGTAGTCGACCTGCTTCGTGCCCGTCGCGGCGAGCTCGTCGCCGTCGTCACCCGACGAGAACATGAAGCTCATGCCCTCGGTCGCGCCCTGCAGGAAGACGGCTTCGTACGCCGCGACGTTGTCGGCGGTCTCGTTGGACTCGACGTCACTCCACGAGTTGGTGACGAGCTGAGCTGTGCCGTCGGTGACGACCTGCGCCAGTGTGTCGAGCAGGTCGGTGTCGTAGCAGCTGTTCGCACCGTAGTAGTGGATGTTCGCGCCCTGCGCCATCGCGTGCACGGCCTCGACGTCGAGCGTTTCCTCGCCGTACCAGCCGCTCGCACCGCACTGACCGTTACCGGCGTGCGAGATGTCGGTCGGCAGGGTCTGGGTCAGCTGCCCCTCGCCGTAGGCGCGGTCACCGTGGCGGGCGGCGTAGGTGGCTGCATCGGACGCGATCGACGGTGACGCGTACGCGTCGGTGATCGCCACGGTGATGCCTGTGCCATCGAGGGTCGAGTTGTTCTCGTACGCAGAGCGGAACTGCGTGCCGGTGTAGCCACACGGCGCGTACGGAAGCGTCTGCCCGTCGAAGGTGGGCAGCGGGGTGGTCCCGTCCGCCTTCGTCGACGCCGGGATCTCGCCGTAGTACGCCGAGCACGGGTGCGCGTTGCGGAACCCGGACGGCTGGGTGATCTGCGTGGAGCTGGCCGGACGCGTCACGTGCGGCGTCGTGTCGATGCCGGACACCGTCAGGACGGACGAGGCGACACCCGACGGGGCGGTCAGCCGGGAGGCCGGCGCTTGGACGGTCAGGCCGTTGTGGGAGTAGCGGTTGATCCGCACACCGAAGGCCTTCTGCGCAGCGGCCACGGTGCCGCTGACGACGACGTACCGGTTGTGGGCAGCGACGCCGGTCACCCGAAGGCCCGCGCCGGTCAGCCAGCTCTTGACTCGGCTGACCGCGGCAGAGCGGGTCCCGAACCTGGCGTAGTACGCCGCAGGCGTGAGGAAGTGGTGGTAGCCGGCGCTGCCGGGCGTCGAGACGGCGAGCGCGTAGCTCCGCACCGCCCCGAGACCACCGTTGGGCGCCAGGTAGACGCGTGCGCTCACGGGCGCCGACAGCGATGCGGCACCGATGCGGTGCGCGTGCGCCAGCCACCGGGGCGCCGTGTTGGGAATCGGCGTTCGTGTGGTCGTCGCACCGGCGGCGGGGAGTGCCGCCGTCACTGCGCCAACCGTCGCGGCCGTCGCGACCAATGCCAATGAAGCACTTCGCCTGAGCATCCGACCTCCGTTGTGCGTCGGCCACGGCATCGTTGCCGGGCCGGTGGCCGCATCGTCACCCGAGAATCGTTGTGGCGCAAGCGGATGTCAGGGTGAGAGTTACGTCTCCCGGTCCGCCGGGTCCGCGCTGTGCTCCCGGTTCGCCGGGTCGGCGAACTTGGCAAACGCCTCGAGGTTGCGCAGCGACTCGCCGCGCTTGACCCGCCAGTCCCACTCCCGCTCGATCGAGGAGCGGAACCCCAGCTCGAGCGCCTTGTCGAACCACTCGTCGCTGTAGGTGAGGACGCTGCCGAGGATGCGGTCGATCTCCTCGGCCGTCACCGCGACGAGCGGCAGCCGTCCGGTGAGGTAGACGTCGCCGACGTTGTCGACCGCGAAGGACACGGCGAACATCCGCGCGTTGCGTTCGAGCAGCCAGCGGTAGAACGCCGCATGGTTCTCGTCCGGCTGCCGGACGAAGAACGCCTCGACGTGCAACGAGTGCTGCCCGACGACGAGCCACGTCATCGTCGAGAGCTTGTGCGAGCCGGGCAGCTTGCACAGGAAGGCGCCGGGCTGCGCCTCCTCGAACTCGATCTCGCGGTCGACGAGCGTCGACCGGATGACGTCGGCGAGCACGGCGACGTCGGTCACTGGGCGACGGCGACCGGCCGCAGCTCGCCGTATCCGGTCGCGGCCTCCTGGTAGACGTCGAGGACCTGGGCAGCGGTCACCGCCCACCCGAAACGACTCGCCTGCACGACGGCACCCCTCGACAAGCGCGCCCGCGCGGCGTCGTCCGCGAGCAGGCGCCGTACGGCGACGGCGTAGTCGCTCGGGTCGTGGCCGTCCACCAGCACGCCGGAGGCGCCGTCGGCGACGGCTGTGCGGAGTCCGCCCACGCCTGCGGCCACGACCGGCGTCCCGCAGGCCTGCGACTCGACCGCGACGAGACCGAAGGACTCGGTGTGTGACGGCACCATCGTGAGATCGGCGGCGCGGTAGTAGTCGGCCAGCACCGGCTGCGGCACCGGCCGCTCGAACCGGACCAGATCGGCGATCCCGAGCGCACCGGCCAGCTTCTGCAGGTGCTCCGGCTCGGCGGTGCCGGTGCCGCTCGGCGCGCCGACGACGACGACGACGAGGCGGTCGCGCAGTGCCGGGTCGGTCTCCACGAGGCGGGCGGCCGCGCGCAGCACGATGTCCGGCGCCTTCAACGCCTGGATGCGGCCGGCGAACAGCAGGACGACGGCGTCAGCAGGCAGGGCGAGGCGGGCGCGTGCCGCGGCGACGTCGCCGGGACGGAAGACGTCGAGGTCGACGCCGGGCGGCACGGTGACGACGCGCTGCGGCTCGGCGTCGTACAGGTTGATCAGCTGCTCCGCCTCCTCCGACGTGGACGCGAGCAAGCGGTCGGCGGCGTCGACGACCTGCGCCTCACCGATCGCCCGGGCGGTCGGCTCGGCGACGTCGCCCTCGGCGAGGTTGGCGTTCTTGACCTTCGCCATCGTGTGCATCGAGTGCACGAGCGGGACGCCCCAGCGCTCCTTGGCCAGCCAGCCGACCTGGCCGGAGAGCCAGTAGTGGGAGTGGACGAGGTCGAAGTACCCCGGCTCGTGCAGCGCCTCGACGCGGAGCACGCCGTTGGCGAAGGCGCACAGCTGACCGGGCAGGTCGTTCTTGTCCAGGCCCTCGTAGGGGCCGGCGGTGACGTGCCGGACGAGCACGCCGGGCGACAGCTCCACGATCGGGGGAAGGTCGCTCGAGGTCGCCCGGGTGAAGATTTCGACCTCGACGCCGAGATCCGCGAGCCGCTTGGCGACCTCGCAGACCCAGACGTTCATGCCGCCGGCGTCGCCCCCGCCGGGCTGGTCCAGCGGTGAGGTGTGGACGGACAGAGTCGCGACACGGCGCGGCGGGCGCACACGTGTCCGTCGTGCGACGGGCAGGGCCAACGCGCCGCCACCTCCTCGCCCCGGAGCGTGGCCGCCAGCGGATCCAGCGGCAGTACCCAAGAGGCAAACCGCCGACCATCCTGCCCGATTCCCTCTTCCGGTACCCGAGCGGATCCCGTCAGGTCCCGCAACGATCCGGTCGGCACGCCGGGCTGGCTAGGCTCGCCGCCGTGAGTTCCGGGGTCGCCGTCGTGACCGGTGCCAGCAGCGGCATCGGTGCCGCCACCGTGCGCCGGCTGGTCGCCGAGGGCTTCGAGGTGGTCGCAGCGGCCCGGCGCGCCGATCGGCTCGCCGACCTGGCCGCCGAGACCGGGTGCCGCGCGGCACCCCTCGACGTGACCGATCCCGCGGCCGTTGACGCCTTCGCCGCAGACCTCGACAGCTGCCGGGTGCTCGTGAACAACGCGGGCGGAGCGCTGGGTGTCGAGCCGATCGCGTCGGCCGTCGAGGCGGACTGGCAACGCATGTACGACGTCAACGTGCTCGGCACGTTGCGGATGACCCGCGCGTTGTTGCCGAAGCTCGTGGCGAGCAGCGACGGGGTCGTGGTCAACCTGACGTCGACGGCCGCGCTGGCGGCGTACGAGGGTGGCGGCGGCTATGTCGCGGCGAAGCACGCGCAACGCGCGTTGACCGAGACCCTGCGCCTGGAGCTCTGCGGCGAACCGGTGCGCGTGACGCAGGTCGCGCCCGGGATGGTGAAGACAGAGGAGTTCTCGCTCGTGCGGTTCGGCGGCGACCAGGCCCGCGCCGACGCGGTGTATGCGGGCGTGCCCGGGCCGCTGTCGGCCGACGATGTCGCCGACTGCATCGCATGGGTCGTCACCCGTCCGTGGAACGTCAACATCGACACCCTCGTCGTCCGTCCCCGCGCGCAGGCCGCCAACCACAAGCTGCATCGGGAGCCGGTGTCATGACGCTGCCTCCCGCCCACGACCACACGCATGTCGTGCACAACGGCAAACGTGACCTGTCGATCGACGAGCTGGCACAGATGCAGCCGGGCATGGATCGCCTGATGGCCGAGGTCGGCGCGCGGACGCACCGCCTCTACTACGCCGCGCAGGCGCGCAACTGGCGACTGGCGGAGTACTTCTACCGCGGTCTCGTGAAACAGCTGCGGCTGTGTTCGACGAGCCGGCCGAAGTACGCCGAGGAGATGGCGGTCTACCTCGAGAAGGACTGCATCCCGGTGCTCAACGCGATCAAGGCCAGTGACCTCTCGGCGTTCGACACGGCGTATTCGCAGCTGATCGACCGGGCCAACGAGCTGCACGGGGTGTTCGGCAAGGGCTGGATCCGCTGGGTCACTCCGGCGTCGGCCCCGGAGGAGTTCGACTTCACTGCAGGAGTGGAGGACGCATGACCACGCCGTCCTTCAGCGAGCTCGTCGCGACGATCCGCCGCGAGGGTGAGGGCATCGTCTCCGCGGGCGCCATGGACCTCGACATGAAGGTGCCGACGTGCGGCGACTGGACGATGCGCGACCTGCTCGCACACGTCGGCAGCGTCTATCGCCGCGCGACGACCGCCGTCGCCGAGCGCGCGACGGCCGAGGTTGCGTGGGTGCCGCCGCCCGACGACCTTCCTGACGTCTCCGCCTACCTCGCGGAGGCACTCGACGAGCTCGTGCATGCGTTGTCCGACAGCGACGCCGAGACGCCGGTGTGGAACTGGTCCGGCCAGGACCAGACCGCGCAGTTCTGGGCCCGGCGGATGGCGCACGAGTCCGCGGTGCACCGCTACGACGCCCAGCGCGCGCAGGGACTCGCGCAGCCGATCGACACCGACCTCGCGTGTGACGGTATGGACGAGCTGGTCGACCTGGTTCTGCCACGCATCGTCGCGCGCGACAAGCCGGAGCTGCCGACCGGCACCTACCACTTCGTCTCGACCGACGGCTCGGACTGGGTGGTGAAGTCCGGCGAAGACGGGATCGAGCGGCTCCCCGCGCCGAGGAACGTCGACGTGACCATCACCGGTCCGGCCAGCGCCGTCCTGCTGGCGGCGTACGGGCGGGTGAAGTGGGCGTCGCTCGACGTCTCTGGCGACGAGAAGCTGCTCGCTGCTTGGTCCAACGCGTTTCGGTTCTGATCGGAGCCGGCGCGCTTCGTCGCTGGCCGCGAGAGGCGCTTTGC
Source organism: Mycobacteriales bacterium (assembly GCA_035695045.1). Taxonomy (GTDB): domain Bacteria; phylum Actinomycetota; class Actinomycetes; order JAFAQI01; family JAFAQI01; genus DASSKP01. The sequence goes on from DASSEX010000037.1 coordinate 29,184, forward strand.
GCCTTCGCGACACGCTCCTTCGCGCATCCGGCTCCGATCAGCTGTTCAAGGCGCGGTGGAACTCGCGGTGGGCCTCCTCGCTGAAGAGGACGAATCTCGCTTCCGTGACCTGGGTTTCGGTGTTGCGCACCGTGTTGATCGCGATCGTCGCAGCGGATGCCATCGGCCAGCCGTAGACGCCGGCGGAGACGGCGGGAAAGGCGATCGTGCGGGCGCCGAGCTCGTCGGCGATCCGCAACGCCTCGCGGTAGCAGGACTCCAGCAGATGGGAGCGGTCCTCGTTCGCGCGCCAGACCGGCCCGACGACGTGCACCACCCAGCGCGCCGGCAGGTCGCCGGCATCGGTCGCCGCCGCCTGGCCGGTCGGAAGCGAGCCGATCCGGTCGCGCAGCTCCCGTCGCGCGTCGAGCTGGCGTTGGCCACCTGCCGTCAGGATCGCGCCGTCGACGCCGCCGCCGCCCATGAGCCCGCTGTTCGCGGCGTTGACGACGACGTCGACCTCCTGCGCGGTGATGTCGCCGACGACCAGCACGATCTCCATCGGGCTCAGCCGCGGTTGAACTCGTCCGGATCCGGGCCGATGCGAGCGGGCTCGCTGATCGCGGACAGGGACGCCATGTCCGCATCACTGAGCTCGACGTCGAACAGGTCGAAGTTCTCGCGGATGCGTTCGGCGTGCGTCGACTTCGGGATCACGGCACAGCCGAGCTGCAGATGCCACCGCAACACGACCTGCGCAGGAGTCTTGCCGTGCGCGTCCGCGATCGAGGTCACCGCCGGGTTGTCGAGCAAGCCGTGCCCGCGTCCGAGGGGGCTCCACGACTCGGTCACGATTCCGTGCTGCTCATGGAACGCACGCAGCTCGTCCTGCGGGAACCCCGGATGCAGCTCGATCTGGTTGACCGCCGGCACGACGGTTGCCTCGTCGAGCAGCCGCCGCAGGTGCGGGACGTTGAAGTTGGACACGCCGATCGCGCGGACGCGTCCGTCGGCGTACAGCGACTCCAGTGCCTTCCAGGTGTCGACGTACAGGTCGCGTTGCGGCGTCGGCCAGTGGATGAGGTAGAGGTCGACGACGTCGAGCCCCAGCAGCTTCTGGCTCTCGTCGAAGGCGCGCAGGGTGTTGTCGTAGCCGTGGTCGGAGTTCCACACCTTGGTCGTGATGAAGATGTCGTCGCGTGCCAGCCCGCTCTCCCGGACGGCACGACCGACGCCTTCCTCGTTGCCGTAGAGCTTCGCGGTGTCGATCAAGCGGTAACCGGCGTCGAGCGCGGTCCGCACCGGTTCCACGACCTCGTCGGCCGGCACGAGAAAGACGCCGAAGCCCAGCTGCGGCATCTCGACGCCGTTGTTCAATCGCAATGTCGGAACGTCACTCATGGTGTCAGTCTTTCCATATGACAGCGGCGGCAAGCGACGGGGTCATCTTCGAGACCGAACGTCTCCGCGCTGTCCCGTGGCGCGACGACCACGCGGAGCCGGCGTTTGCGGCGTACTCACAGCCGGAGATGGTCCGGTACCTCGGCAACGGCGCGACGCATCCGGATCTCGACCACACGCGCGCGTGGATCGGGCGCATCCGACAGAGGTACGACGCCCACGGTGCCGACCGTGGTTTCTGGGCGCTGGAACGACGGGACACCGGAGAGGTCGTTGGCGGGACCATCTGCTCGCCGCTGCCCGGCGGCGACGGTGAGCACGAGATCGGCTGGCACGTCTTCCCGCTGCACCAGCGCAACGGTTACGCGACGGAGAGCGGCCGCGCCGCGGCGGCGTACGGGTTCGACGTGCTCGGTCTCGACGAGGTGCTGGCCACGATCATGCCGCCGAACGCGCCGTCGATCGCTGTCGCCCGCAAGCTCGGAATGGAGCACGTCGGCCGCACGACGAAGTACTACGACGGGATCGAGTTCGAGCTCTACCGGCTGCGACCATCAATCGCCACATAGCGGCCTTCTATGGCGGCTATGTGGCGATTGATCGGAGCAGCGGCACGAGCAGTTCGTCGTCGGTGACGGAACCGTGCTGACCGGGCATCGCCGACAGTCTCGGCAGCCTGCGGCGCTCGACGACGCCACCCTGGCCGAGTGACAGGGCGACGATGTCACCGATCCGTTCGCGCGCCGCGGTCGTCACGGTCGGCCCGAACAGTCCTGCGGCGATCGCGTCGTCGCGCCGCAGCACGTGCCACGTCTCTCCGAGCACGTCGCGCCACGTCGCGAAGACATCGTCGGTCGCACCCGGTGCGACGTGGACGTAGCGGGCGCGAGGCTCACCGGCGAGAGCGATGACACCGTCGAGCAGCGACGGAGTCGCGTCCGCGTCCACCTTCACCTCATCCGGCACATTGACCATGCCGTGGTCAGCCGTGACGAACAACGCCGCCTCGGGGGGCAGGCGACGCGCGAGCTCGGCAGTGATGCGGTCGACGATCGCGAGCTGCCCGCGCCAGGCGTCGGTGTCCGGCCCACGCATGTGACCGACGAGGTCGAGCGCGCTGACGTAGACGTAGACGAGCGACCGGTGACCGCGCTCGCTCGCCTCCGCCGCCCGGGCGATCGCGTCGCCCTCGGCGTAGGTTCCGCCCCACCTGCCACCCCGCAACACTGCCCGGGTGAGCCCGGTCTCCGCGAAGTTGTCGTAGGTGCAGATCGTCGTGGCGATGCCGGCGCGCTCGGCCCGCTCCCACACCGTCGGCTGTGGCTGCACGACCTCCGGCACCAGGCGGTCGCGGATGTCGCCACCCTCACCGACCGGACGCCACGCAAGCCAGTTGACGACGGATCCGACCTCCTCGACGTACGACGAGTAGCCGGTCATCGCGTGCTGCCCGCTGGGCAGCCCGGTACCGACGGACGCCAGGCTCGAAACCGTCGTCGCCGGGAAGCCGGCCGTGAGTGGCCGGCCGTCCATCGACGCGAGGTACGGCGCCACCTCGCGATTTGCCTGCAGCTGGTTCCACCCCAGGCCGTCGACGAGGAACAGCACGGCGCGCTGCAGCTCGCCGAGGCCGAGCACGTCCGGCTCACCCTCGACACCGAGCGCGGCGAGAAGTGACGGCCCGACATCGGCGAGCGACGCGGCGCCGTACCGCGGAATCGTCAGCGTCGTCATTCGGGCAGCCGGATGCGCAGGCGGCGGAAGCCCTTGCCTTTGTTCTCCACCTTGACGATGTCGATCCGGCCGATCTGCTTCGTCGACGCGACGTGCGTGCCCCCGTCGGCTTCGACGTCGAGCCCGACGATCTCGACGATGCGGACCTCCGTCAGCGTCGGCGGGATGAGGTCGCGGGCCGCCCGAGCTACCTGCTCGATCGCGAAGGCGTCCTCGCGCGGCATCGCACGCACGACGACGGCTCGATCCGCAGCGATCTCGGCGTTGCAGGCTTCCTGCACCTTGTCCCGAAACCCGTCCGGCACATCCGGCAGGTCGAAGTCCATGCGTCCCTCGAGCGGCTCCATGCCGGCGCTCGTCACCATGAGGTCGAAGTCGCGATAGACCACGCCGTTGAGCAGATGCAGCGCCGAGTGCGTGCGCATGAGAGCGGACCGCCGCGCATCGGCGATCGCGCCGCGGACCGCGGTGGCCGGCGGTGGCAGCGGGTCGCCCTCGGCCGGGATGAGCGAGACGTCGTCTCCGCTCTTGCGAGCGCCGACGATGCGCGTCTCGACGCCACCCCACAGCAGCACGCCTTCGTCCGGCGGCTGCCCTCCACCGCCGGGGTAGAACGCGGACCGGTCCAGCACGATGCCGTCCTCACCCGATGCGAGGACGGTCGCGTCCCACTCACGCAGCGTCGGGTCGGTCAGCTCGAGCCGTAGGGTTCCCACCGGGCAAGGCTATGTCGCCGGATAGGTTGGGCCACATGCCAATGATCGTGCTGCGCGGCGGCTCGCGCGACGGGGAAAGCACCGACGTCGACGAGCATGTCGAGCGCCTGCTCGCTGCCAGCGATGCGCCGGGGATGATCGACATCTACGAAGCGACCGACGAGACCGAGCACATCCGCGGCAACGACGACCCGGCCATCGTCTACACGTTCGTCGGCCAGGAGCCGATCAGCGACACCCCCGCGACGCATCTGCACATGCCGCACACCCCCGGTCACGGCCACGGCGCGTAGCTCCGGCGCCTCCACCGGCTGACGCGACGACGGCGTCAGCACAGCCAGGTCGGATTCCGGAGGAGCGTGTCGCGAAGCCGCGAAGCGGCTCTCGCGGCCAGCGACGAGGAACCGACCGAGCGACCTACCAGGGGCCGTAGGGCCCGGAGTGCTGCGTGGGGCCGTCACCGCGCACCTCGCGGACGCGCGGCCGGACATCGATGAGGTAGACGATCGCCGCGACCAGCGCGATCAGCGCGAAGAAACCCAGCAACGCGAACAACGCGGACGCTCCGGTGATGGCCAGCCAGATCTGCTTCGTCTGCTTGCCGGTCAGCGCGAACGCGCGCTCCGGCCGA
>DASSEX010000038.1:0-30772 GCA_035695045.1 Mycobacteriales bacterium
CGCAGCGCCACCGACAGCGGCTTCTCCTGCACGTGGGTCGGGACGAGCGGGCCGACGTACTCGAGCAGGCCCTCCCCGAGCTGGGAGTAGTAGGCGTTGATCTGCCGCGCACGCTTCGCCGCGTAGATGACGAGCGCGTACTTGCTCTCGACCTTGTCGAGCAGCTCGTCGATGGGCGGGTTGGTGATGCCCTCGGGATTGGCGGCGGTGCCGGCCACGCCGTACCTCTTTCTCGTGCGTTCGTGATCGTGATCCAGGCTACCAGTCAGCCGGTCGTCATGAGCCGCACCAGCTGTTCGGCCGCCTCCTCGACGGATGTGTTGACGATGGTCGCGTCGAACTCGTCCTCCGCCGCGAGCTCGATGCGAGCCGTGTCGAGGCGCGCCTGGATGACCTCCGGCGCCTCCGTGCCTCGTCCCCGGAGCCGCCGCTCGAGCTCCTCCCAGCTGGGCGGGGCCAGGAACACCAGCAATGCGTCGGGCAAGAGCTGGCGGACCTGCCGTGCGCCTTGCACCTCGATCTCCAGCAGCACCAGGTCGCCCGCGGCGAGCCTGTCCTCGACCGGTCGGCGAGGGGTGCCGTACCAGTTGCCGGCGTACTGCGCGTGTTCGAGCAGCTCGCCGTCGCGGAGCATCCGCCCGAACTCCTCGCCGTCGACGAAGAAGCGGTCGAGGCCGTCGACCTCGCCTGCGCGCGCCGGTCGCGTGGTGGCGCTGACGGAGTGCCAGACCTCCGGGTGCTTGTCGCGCAGGTAGGCGACGACCGAGCTCTTGCCGACACCTGCCGGACCAGAGAGAACGGTCAGCCGGGTGGGAGAGCTCAAGACGTGCCGCAGATCAAGAGGCCGGGCCGCCGGCGGCGAACTCGCGCTCGAGCGCCTGCCGCTGGTGGGTGCCGAGACCACGCACCCGCCGGCTCGGCGAGATGCCGAGCTTCTCCATGATGCGCTGCGCGCGCACCTTGCCGACCCCGGGCATCGACTCGAGCACCGCCGAGACGCGCATCTTGCCGATGACCTCGTCGGTCTCCCCCGACGCGAGCACGTCGGACAACGACGCACCGGAGTGCTTCAGCTTGTCGCGCAGCTCGGCCCGGGTCTTGCGCGCCGCGGCGGCTTTCTCCAGAGCAGCGGCTCGCTGCTCGGGCGTGAGCGGCGGAAGGGGCACGCGGTGTCACCTCGGATCGTGAAGGGCGGCGGCGCGAACCTAGCGAAGCGCGACGAGCGAAGCAACGCCGGTGGGAACGACCGCGCGCTGCGAAACTAGCGCAGCGTCGCGGCGATTGCAGCAGCCGCTGCGGACGGATCGGCAGCGCCGGTGATCGGTCGCCCGACGACCAGCAAGTCGGCGCCATCGGCGATCGCCTGCTCCGGCGTCGCGACCCGCGCCTGGTCGTCCAACGACGCACCGGCCGGGCGCACGCCTGGTGTGATGAGAACGACGTCGCGGCCTACCTCCGCACGAACGAGGGCGACCTCCTGCGGCGAGCAGACCAACGCACGTGCGCCCGCGTCGACGGCGAGGCGCGCAAGGCGTCGTACGGCGTCGTGCGGCGGCCCGGCCAGACCGATCCGGTCGAGGTCGTCGGCGGACAGTGACGTGAGCACGGTGACGGCGGCGATCAGGGTGTCCGGCAGTGCTTCCGCGGCGGCGGCGACCATCGCCGGTCCACCACCCGCGTGCACCGTCAGGTAGCGGGGTTGGAGGTGCGCAACCGATCGCGCGGCACCGGCGACCGTTGCCGGGATGTCGTGCAGCTTGAGGTCGAGGAAGACGTCGACGTCGGCAGCGGCACGGATCTTCTCGACGGCCGTCGGTCCTTCGTGGCAGAAGAGCTCGAGCCCGACCTTCACCGTGGAGACGTGTGACGAGACCGCGGCCGTCCAGCCGACGGCCACCGAGAGGTCGGCGGTGTCGAGCGCAACGGCGATCGGCGCGCGGTCAGTGGTCATGTGCTGCCTCCTCGAAGGCGACGCGCCCACGTGCGGTCGCCGTTGGTGTCGGTTCGTCACCCGCCGGATCCGGGTCCTCGGGAATGCTGAGCACCGGGGGCCGGTGGGCGAGGCCCACGACGTCACGCAACCGCGCGATGCCCCGGTCGGCCATGGCCTGGCGCAGCTCCGCGGAGATGCGCGAAGGCGCGGACGGGTCGTGGAAGATCACCGTGCCCACCTGGACGGCGGAGGCGCCGGCGAGCAGGAACTCCAACGCATCGATCCCGGTGCGGATGCCGCCGATGCCCATCAGCGGCACCTCGGGGAGCGCCGCGTGCACCTGCCACACGCACCGCACGGCCAGCGGGCGGATCGCCGGGCCGGACAAGCCGCCGGTGACACCGGCGAGCGCGGGACGCATCGTGTGCGTGTCGACCACGATGCCGAGAGTGGTGTTGATGAGCGACAGTCCGTCGGCGCCGGCGTCGACGCACGCACGCGCGATCGACACGATGTCGGTGACGTCGGGGCTCAGCTTGGCGAAGACCGGGACATGCGTCGGCGCCGTACGCCGGACGGCCTGCACGACCGCCGCGGCGGCGCCGGAGTCGCAGGCGAAGACCTGCCCGCGGTCCTCGACGTTGGGACAGGAGATGTTCACCTCGATGAGACTCACCGGGTGGCCGCGCAGGCGCGCGGCGAGCTTCGCGTAGTCGTCGACCGACGAGCCGGCGATGGACACGACGGCACGGGCACCTGCGTCGGCGAGCCAGGCGAGGTCCTTGCTCAAGAACGCGTCGATGCCAGGGCCCTGCAGCCCGATCGAGTTGAGCATGCCGCTCGGTGTCTCCGCCATCCGCGGCGTCGGCCGGCCCGAGCGCGGGGCCAGCTGGATCGACTTGGTCACGACGCCGCCGATCGCGGTCAGGTCGTTGAACGCGGAGAGCTCGCGACCGGCAGCCGCGCAACCCGAAGCCGTGAACACAGGATCGGGGAACGCAACCCCGGCCAGGTCGGTGGACAGGTCGACATCGGCGGCCCTGCCGTTGGACGCCGCACCGTGTCGGATCGTGACGTCGCCCATCAGTGGAACCCCATGGCTTGTGCTCCGACGGCGTCCGCGGGCACGGTGCCGAGCGCATCCCAGCGAATGCGGTCGCCGGCGAAGATCGGGCCGTCGACGCACGACCGCGACATACGCGTCTCGCCGTCGTCGCCGATCACCGGAAGCACGCACGTCATGCACACACCGACGCCGCAGGCCATCGACTCCTCGACCGCGACCTGTGCCGGGATCCCGGCGCCGCCGTATGCCTGCGAGGCCACGGAGTAGACCGCCTGCAGCATCGGCATCGGTCCGCAGGCGTAGACGACGTCGGCGTGCGTGCGCTCGATCACCTCGGGCAGGACGTCCGACACCCTGCCCTGTTCGCCGTAGGAGCCGTCGTCGGTCGTGAAGGCGACACTCGATGCCATCCGCTTCGCGTCGAGAGCACCGAAGAGCCGGTCCGCTGTTGCCGCCCCCAGGACAAAGTCGACGCGGCAGCCGCGCTGCCGGAGCGCCTCGGCCAGCATGAACAGCGGAGCGGCGCCGTAACCGCCGCCGACGAGCACGCAGTGCGCCGGGTCCTTCGGCAACGAGAACGGCCTGCCGAGCGGGCCGACCACGTCGATCGGGTCGTGCGGGCGCTGGCGCGCGAGCCATGCCGTGCCCTTGCCGTGGACGGCGAAGACGAACTCGACGGTGCCACCGAATACGCCGCGCGAGGCAACCTTGTGGATCGAGAACGCGCGGCGCAACAACATGCCGCTGTCCTCACCGCCGACCGCGACGGCGACGAACTGGCCGGGCTTGGTCTGCTCGGCAATGCCGGTCGCGACGACGGTCATCGAGTGGTAGGCGCCGACCTGCTTGACGCTCAGCACCTCGCCCTTGACCTGAACAGCCGTCACTCGGCGACCCCGCGAGCCGCGCGGATGGCCAGGTGGTGCTCCTGCAAGGGCGCGACGCCGATCTCACCGGCACGCAGCGCTTCGATGCCTTGGACGGCGGCGGCGAGCGCCTGGACGGTCGTGAGGCACGGGACGCTGCGCATCACCGCTGCGGTGCGGATCTCGTAGCCGTCGAGACGCGGCCCGGAGTTGCCGAAGGGCGTGTTGACGATGAGGTCGACCTGCCCGTCATGGATGAGATCGACGATCGTCGGCTCGTCGTCGGGACCGCGGCCCGCCGAGTGCTTGCGGACCGTCGTCGACGGGACACCGTTGCGGCGCAGGACCTCGGCAGTGCCCTCAGTCGCCAGCACCTCGAAGCCCAGGTCGGACAACCGCTTGACCGGGAACACCATGTGCCGCTTGTCGCGGTTGGCCACGGACACGAAGACCTTGCCCTTGGTCGGCAGGGCGCCGTACGCCGCCTCCTGCGACTTGGCGAAGGCGGTGCCGAAGCCGGCGTCGACACCCATCACCTCGCCGGTGGACTTCATCTCCGGACCGAGGACCGTGTCGACGCCGCTGAAGCGGTTCCACGGCAGGACGGCTTCCTTGACGCAGATCGCGGCGTCGAGCGGAAGGTCCGCGCCGTCACCCCGCGGCAACATCCCCTCGCGGCGCAGGTCCGCGATGCTCGCACCGAGCATGACGCGGGCGGCCGCCTTCGCCAGCGGCACGTCCGTCGCCTTCGAGACGAACGGCGCGGTGCGGCTCGCGCGGGGGTTGGCCTCGAGCACGTACAGCACGTCGCCGGCCATCGCGAACTGCACGTTGAGGAGACCGCGCACGCCGACGCCCCGGGCAATGGCCTCGGTCGCCTCCCGGATCCGTGCGATGTCGCGGCGGCCCAGGGTGATCGGCGGCAGAGCGCACGACGAGTCGCCCGAGTGGATGCCGGCCTCTTCGATGTGCTCCATCACGCCGCCGAGGAAGAGCTCGTCGCCGTCGTAGAGGGCATCGACATCGATCTCGATCGCGTCGTCGAGGAAGCGGTCGACCAGCACCGGGTGGTCGGGGTTCACCTCGGTGGCGCGGTCGATGTAGGACTCCAGGTGCTCGTCGTCGTAGACGATCTCCATGCCGCGGCCACCGAGGACGTAGGACGGCCGGACGAGTACCGGATAGCCGATCTCGTGCGCCAGCGCCTGCGCCTCTTCGAGCGACCGGGCGGTGCCGTGCTTGGGCGCGGAGAGTCCGGCCTCCGCGAGCACCCGGCCGAACGCACCGCGCTCCTCGGCCAGGTGGATGGCCTCGGGCGATGTCCCGACGATCGGCACGCCGGCGTCCTTCAGCCGCTGCGCGAGACCGAGCGGCGTCTGCCCGCCGAGCTGCACGACGACACCGACGACCTCGCCGGAGCGCTGCTCCGCGTGCACGACCTCGAGGACGTCCTCGAAGGTCAGCGGCTCGAAGTAGAGCCGGTCGCTGGTGTCGTAGTCGGTCGAGACGGTCTCGGGGTTGCAGTTGACCATCACGGTCTCGAATCCCGCGTCGCGCAGCGCGTACGACGCGTGCACGCAGGAGTAGTCGAACTCGACGCCCTGTCCGATGCGGTTCGGCCCGCTGCCGAGGATCAGGACCTTCGGGCGCTCCCCTGGCTCGACCTCGTCCTCCTCGTCATAGGAGGAGTAGTGGTACGGCGTCTTCGCGGCGAACTCGGCGGCACAGGTGTCGACGGTCTTGTAGACCGGCCGGACCTGCAGCGCGTGCCGCAGTCGACGCACGTCGTCCTCTGCCAGGTCGCCACGGATCTGGGCGATCTGCAGGTCGGAGAAGCCGTGCCGCTTGGCCAGCTGCAACGTCGACTCGTCGAGCCGCTCGGCGGCGCGCACCTTGTCGGAGATCTCGACGAGCAGCAGGAGCTGGTCGAGGAACCAGGGGTCGATCGCGGTCGCGTCATGCGTCTCTTCGACGGTGGCGCCGGCGCGGAGCGCTTGTACGACGGCTTGCAGGCGGCGGTCGTGCGGTCGGGCCGCGACCTCGAGCCACTTCTCCTTGTCGCCCGCGGGCGAGCAGAAGTCGAGCTCGGCGCCCTTCGCCTCCAGCGAGCGGGCGGCCTTCTGCAGTGCCTCCGGGAAGCTGCGCCCCAACGCCATGACCTCACCGACGCTCTTCATGTGCGTCGTCAGCGTCGTGTCGGCACCCGGGAACTTCTCGAACGCGAACCGCGGGATCTTCACCACGACGTAGTCGAGACTCGGCTCGAAGCTGGCCGGCGTCTCGGCGGTGATGTCGTTGGGGATCTCGTCGAGGGTGTAGCCGATCGCGAGCCGGGCCGCGATCTTGGCGATCGGGAAGCCGGTGGCCTTGCTCGCAAGAGCACTCGACCGGGACACCCGCGGGTTCATCTCGATGACGACCTGGCGGCCGGTCTTCGGGTCGACGGCGAACTGGATGTTGGAGCCGCCGGTCTCCACACCGACCGCGCGGATCACCGCGAACGCCATGTCGCGCATGACTTGGTACTCGCGGTCGGTCAGCGTCATCGCCGGTGCGACGGTGATGCTGTCGCCGGTGTGGACGCCCATCGGGTCGAGGTTCTCGATCGAGCAGACGACGACGCAGTTGTCGTTGCGGTCGCGCATGACCTCGAGCTCGTACTCCTTCCAGCCGAGCACGCTCTCCTCGACGAGGACCTCGTGCACCGGGCTGGCGGCGAGCCCGGCAGCGATCATCCGTCGTAGCTCGGTCTCATCGTGCGCGAAGCCCGAGCCGCCACCGCCGAGAGTGAACGACGGCCGCAGGACGAGCGGATAACCGAGCTCGCCGGCAGCGGCGACGGCTTCGTCGACACTGCGCACCAGCGTCGAACGCGCGTAGTCAGCGCCGATCTGGTCGCAGATCTGCTTGAACTTCTCGCGGTCCTCGCCGGCATGGATCGCCTTGATCGACGCGCCGATCAGCTCGACGCCGTACTCATCGAGGACACCGGTCTCGTGCAGGCGGACGGCGGTGTTGAGCGCGGTCTGTCCGCCGAGCGTCGCAAGGAGTGCGTCGGGGCGTTCGCGCTCGATCACCTTGGCGACGTACTCCGGCGTGATGGGCTCGATGTACGTGGCGTCGGCGAACTCCGGGTCGGTCATGATCGTGGCCGGGTTGGAGTTGACCAGCGCGACCCGCAGCCCCTCGCTGCGCAGGATCCGGCACGCCTGGGTGCCGGAGTAGTCGAACTCGCAGGCTTGACCGATGACGATCGGCCCGGAACCGATGACGAGAACGCTGTTGATGTCGGTGCGCTTCGGCACTAGTGACCGCCTCCGACGGCGAGAGCGAGCAGGACGACGCCGGCGACGGTGACGGCGGCAGTGAGAACGGCAGCGGCGAGGGCGCCGCGGGCGGGACGGCCGCGGACGATCCCCGCGTTGGCGTCCTCAGGGTGGTGATGGGCGATGACGGCGGCTGCTGTCACGTGTTCCCTGGGCTCGAGGCCTTCGGCGGCTTCGGCATGCTCGTGGTGAAGACCCGCAACTGCCGCCTCGACCCGGGAGCCCACTGCTTCTTCGTCACTCATCGGTGGGCCGCCATCAGGTCGGCGAACCGTGCGAACAGGCCGGTCGCGTCGTGCGGGCCGGGAGCGGCCTCGGGGTGGTACTGCACCGAGAACGCCGGCACGTCGAGACACCGCAGGCCTTCGACGACGTCGTCGTTGAGGTCGACGTGGCTGACCTCGACGCGGCCGAACTCCGTGTCGGCGGTGCCCTCACGCGGTGCGCCGACCGCGAAGCCGTGGTTGTGGCTGGTGACGTGCACCTGCCTGGTCGCGAGGTCCTGCACCGGCTGGTTGACGCCGCGGTGGCCGAACTTCAGCTTGTAGGTGCCGAACCCGAGCGCGCGGCCGAGCACCTGGTTGCCGAAGCAGATGCCGAACACCGGCGTGCCGGCGCGCAGCACACCGCGTACGGCGTCCACGGCGTAGTCGGCCGTCGCGGGGTCGCCCGGACCGTTGGAGAAGAAGACACCGTCCGGGCCGACGGCGAGCAGGTCGTCAGCGGTCGCCGTCGCCGGCAGCACGTGCACCTCGACGCCCTGCTCGGCGAGGTAGCGCGGCGTCGACGCCTTGATGCCGAGGTCCATCGCGGCCACGGTGAAGCGCTTGTCACCGACTGCAGGCACGACATAGGTCTCTGGCGTGGTCACCTCGCGGGCGAGGTCGGCACCTTCCATGCCCGGGCTCTGCCGCACCCGCTCCGCGAGTGCGTCCGGATCGCTCTCGACCGTGCTGATGCCAACCCGCATCGCGCCGCGCTCCCGCAGGTGTCGCGTCAGCGCGCGGGTGTCGACGCCGCTGATGCCGACAACGCCACTGCGTGCCAGCTCTTCGTCGAGCGTGCGGCGCGAGCGCCAGCTCGACGGGATCCGGGCGGGGTCGCGGACGACATAGCCGCTGACCCAGATGCGACGGGACTCGGGGTCGTCGTCGTTCACACCGGTGTTGCCGATGTGCGGCGCGGTCTGGATGACCACCTGGCGGTGGTAGCTCGGGTCGGTCAGCGTCTCCTGGTAGCCCGTCATGCCGGTGTTGAACACCGCCTCGCCGAAGGTCTCCCCCTCGGCGCCGTACGACGTCCCGCGGAAGGTCCGGCCGTCCTCGAGGACGAGCAACGCGGGGCGGTCAGTCATCTCTGCCGTCCTTTCCGTGTCGCACCCGTTGCATGACGACCCAGGCGCTGAAGACGAGGAACACTGCGATGGCGATCAGTCCGGCGACCGCGCCACCCCATGCCGGCGGTCCGTCCGCGAGCAATGTCATCAGGCCGGCTTTCCGTCGAGCACCGTCGGCCTGCCGCGCAGGAACGTCGCGACGACCCGGGCCGGCAGCTCACGCGCGGCGTAGGGCGTGTTGCGGCTGCGGCTCGCGCTCTGCGCCGGGTCGACCGTCCACCGGGCGTCGGCATCGACGAGCACGAGGTTGGCCGGCGCACCCGGCTGCAGCGGCTGGCCCTGACCGGCCAACCGACCGATCTGCGCCGGCCGCACCGACATGCGGTCGGCGATCCCGGCCCAGTCGAGGTCGCCCGTCGTCAGCATCGCCTCGACGACGACCGACAGCGCGGTCTCGAGCCCGGTCATGCCGAACGCGGCGGCGGCCCACTCCGTCTCCTTGTCCTCCAAGGCGTGCGGCGCGTGGTCCGTGGCGACCGCGTCGATGGTGCCGTCGGCGAGACCTCGGCGGAGCGCTGCGACGTCTTCCGCGGTACGCAGCGGCGGGTTGACCTTGTAGACCGGGTCGTAGCTCGCCACCAGGTCGTCGGTCAGCAACAGGTGGTGGGGCGTGACCTCGGCAGTGACGTTCCAGCCCTTGCTCTTGGCCCAGCGCACCAGCTCGACCGAGCCTGCGGTCGACACGTGGCAGAAGTGCACGCGCCCCCCGACATGTGCGGCGAGAAGGCAGTCGCGGGCGATGACCGCTTCCTCGGCCACCGCCGGCCAGCCGGCGAGACCGAGGCGCGCGGACTCCGCACCCTCGTTCATCTGGGCGTCGGCGGTGAGCCGGGGGTCCTGGGCGTGCTGGGCGATGACGCCACCGAACGCCTTGACGTACTCGAGGGCACGGCGCATGAGCAGCGGGTCGTGGACGCACTTGCCGTCGTCGGAGAAGACCCGCACCCGCGCCGCCGACTCGGCCATGGCGCCGAGCTCCGCGAGCTGCTCGCCGCGCAGCCCGACCGTGACCGCACCCACCGGATGCACGTCGCAGTGGCCGGCGTCCTGGCCGAGCCGCCACACCTGCTCGACGACGCCCGCGACATCGGCGACCGGTTCGGTGTTGGCCATCGCGTGGACAGCGGTGAAGCCGCCGAGGGCGGCGGCGAGCGTGCCGGTCTCGACCGTCTCGGCGTCCTCGCGTCCGGGTTCGCGCAGATGCGTGTGCAGGTCGACCAGGCCCGGGAGAGCGATCAGCCCGCCCGCGTCGAGCACCTCGGCGCCGGTGGGCGCGTCCTCGACGAACTCGCCGTTGTCGACGTACAGGTCGGTGGGGTCGGCGCCGAGGGGTCGTACGCCGCGAAGGATCCAGGACTTGCTCAAGCGACTGCCTCCTCGTCGATCGCTCCGCCGAGGAGCAGATAGAGCACCGCCATCCGCACGGACACGCCGTTGGCGACCTGCTCGACGATGGTCGAGCGCACGCTGTCGGCGACCTCTGCGGCGATCTCGACGCCGCGGTTCATCGGACCCGGGTGCATGACGATCGCATCGTCCGGCAGGCTCGCCATCCGGCGGGCGTCGAGGCCGTAGCGGCGGGAGTACTCCCGGGTGGTCGGGAAGAAGCTCGCGTGCATGCGCTCGCGCTGCACCCGCAGCATCATGACGACGTCGCTCTTGGGCAGCACCGAGTCGAGGTCATAGGAGACGGCGCACGGCCAGCTGTCGACGCCTACGGGCAGCAGCGTCGGCGGGGCGACGAGCGTCACCTCCGCGCCGAGCGTCGAGAGCAGCAGCGTGTTGCTGCGCGCGACCCGTGAGTGCAGGACGTCACCGACGACCGCGACGTTGAGCCCTTCGAGCCGGCCCATGCGCCGACGCATCGTGAACGCGTCGAGCAGCGCCTGCGTGGGGTGCTCGTGAGTCCCGTCGCCGGCGTTGACGACACTGCCGCGGATCCACTGCGCGAGCCGGTGCGGCGCGCCGCTCGCGCTGTGCCGGCAGACCACCGCGTCGGCGCCCATTGCCTCGAGCGTCAGCGCGGTGTCCTTGAGCGACTCCCCCTTCGAGACGCTCGACCCCTTGGCCGAGAAGTTGATGACGTCCGCGGACAGCCGCTTCGCCGCCACCTCGAACGACGTCCGGGTGCGGGTCGAGTCCTCGAAGAAGAGGTTGACGACCGTGCGGCCGCGCAGCGTGGGCAGCTTCTTGATCGGCCGGTCCGCGAGCTGGGCGAGCTCCTCGGCGGTGTCGAGCACGAGCAGCGCCTCGTCGCGGCTGAGGTCGCCGGCGGAGAGCAGATGGCGCGGCAGTCGGGTCGCGGTCATCGGGCGGCCTCCTCGGCGGCGTCGGCGGGGCGATCGAGCTCTGTCGGCCGGCTCAGGTCGGCGGGCCCGAGCAGGACACCGTCGCGGCCGTCGGTCTCGCGGAGCAGGACGTGGACGGTCTCCCGCAGCGAGGTCGGGATGTTCTTGCCGACGTAGTCGGCGCGGATCGGGAGCTCGCGGTGGCCGCGGTCGATCAGGACGGCGAGCTGCACCGCGCGGGGGCGACCGAGGTCGGACAGCGCATCGAGCGCGGCTCGTACGGTGCGCCCGGAGAACAGGACGTCGTCGACCAGGACGACGACACGGCCGTCGATGCCCTCCTGAGGGATCTCGGTCTCCTCCAGCGGGCGGACACCGCGCAGGCGCAGGTCGTCGCGGTACATGGTCGCGTCGACCGAGCCGACGGGCACCGCCACGCCCTCGACGGCGGCGATGCGCTCGCCGATCCGGCGCGCCAGCGTGACGCCTCGGGTCGGGATGCCCATGACGACGACGTCACCGGCACCGTGGTTGCGCTCGACGATCTCGTGGGCGATGCGGGTGAGAGCCCGTCCGACGTCGGGCTCCTCGAGGACCGGCCGGGCCACTGTGGGGTCCCCGGAAACCGGTCGGGCGGTGCTGGGGTCCGGACGTTTCGCGCCGGACGGCTGTGCAGGGGTCACCTGCCGCCTCCTTCCCCGCCTCACGGGACGGGTCGTTAAAGGATGGTGCGCAGCACGGCCACGGTAGCAGCCGGTCGCAGCCCGCGCCGGGGGCGACACGACACCGGCGAAGCGCGGACACGCGGGCCGCTACCTTGCTTGACGCCCACGCGCACCGCCCGTACCGTCACAGAGCGTAACCACCGGAGCGAGGCGACGACGCCGGGGAAACTCACGGTCACCGCACGTCCAGGCGTGCTCCCCGGCCGAGCCAGTGGTGAGACCGGCGTTCCGGCCGCGAAGGACAGCCCAGTCCCGAACGAGCCGAACCGGAGAGCCGACGGATGACCGCCGATACGCGCCAGCTTGAGGACACGCCCACGCCGTACGCGAAGGCATTGGGGCAGCGGTTGCGTGCGATCCGCATGCAGCAGGGCCTGTCGCTCCACGGCGTCGAGGAGAAGTCCGAGGGCCGCTGGAAGGCCGTCGTGGTCGGCTCCTACGAGCGTGGCGACCGGGCGGTGACCGTGCAGCGGCTGGCCGAGCTCGCGGAGTTCTACGGTGTGCCGATCTCCGAGCTGCTCCCGGACGGTGTCCCCGCGGCTGCGGCCTCCGAGCTCCCGCCGCGGCTCGTGCTCGACCTGGAGAAGCTGCAGCACGTTCCTGCGGACCAGGCCGGTCCCCTCGCCCGCTACACCGCGACGATCCAGAGCCAGCGCGGCGACTACAACGGGCGCGTGCTGTCGATCCGGCAGGACGACCTGCGCTCGCTGGCGGTCATCTTCGACGAGACCCCGAGCCAGCTCACCGAGCAGCTCATCAACTGGGGCGTGCTGACGTCGGAGTCGCGCACGACCATCCAGCTTCCCGCCTAGTCCTCGCCGGCTGCGTCCCGCGCGGCCTGCGCCGCCGCCGACCGCTGTTCCTTCACCCGTGCGAGCACGCCGTTGACGAACGCGGGCGAGTCGTCGGTCGACAGCGACTTCGCGAGCTCGACGGCCTCGTCGATGACCACGGCCACAGGCACGTCATCACGGCAGAGCAGCTCGTACGTCGCCATCCGCAGGATCGTCCGGTCGACCGGCGGCATGCGTTCGAGCGACCAGTCACGGGCCGATGCGCGAATCGCGTCGTCGAGCTGCGGCCGGTTCGCGTTGACGCCCTCGACGATCTCCCGGGCGTAGTCCGGCACCGGCGGGTCCGAGCGACGCATCCAGTCCGCGAGCGTCTCGGCGGAGTCGGTGCCGCGGACGTCGCTCTCGAACAGGATGTCCAGCGCGCGCTTGCGCGCCTTCGAACGAGCGGTCAGTTGGCGCGCCCGAGGTAACGGCCGTCGCGTGTGTCGACCTTGATCTTCTCCCCCTGCGTGATGAACAGGGGGACCTGCACGGTCGCGCCGGTCTCGAGCGTGGCCGGCTTGTTGCCACCCGTCGAGCGGTCGCCCTGCACGCCCGGCTCGGTGTAGGTGATGGTGAGCTCGACCGATGTCGGAAGCTCGACGTAGAGCACCGTCGACTCGTGGCGGGCAATGGTCGCGGTCATGTTCTCGAGCAGGTAGTTCTTCGCGTCCCCGACCGCCTCGGCCGGCACGTGGATCTGGTCGTAGGTCGACGTGTCCATGAAGACGTAGTCGTTGCCGTCCTGGTAGAGGTACTGCATCTCGCTCTTGTCGACGGTCGCGGTGTCGACCTTGGTGCCGGCGTTGAACGTCCGGTCGACGACCTGACCGGTCAGCACGTTCTTGAGCTTGGTGCGCACGAACGCGCCACCCTTGCCGGGCTTGACGTGCTGGAACTCGACGACGTTCCACAGCACACCGTCGAGGTCGAGCGTCATGCCGTTCTTGAGGTCGTTGGTGGTGGCCACGGCGGTGTGGGCTCCTCAGGACTCAGATGACCAGCAGTTCGCGCGGGGATCGCGTCAGTGACTCCGCGCCGTCGGCGGTGACCACGACCGTGTCCTCGATCCGGACGCCGCCGCGTCCCGGCAGGTAGATCCCGGGCTCGACCGTCACCGGTACGCGCTCGACGAGTGTATCCGCCGGCGACTTGTCGACGAGGAACGGCGCTTCGTGGATCTCCAGGCCCACACCGTGGCCGAGCCCATGGGCGACCTCGTGTCCGCTGTCCTGGATGAGGCCGCGCGCGTGCGCATCGAGGTCAGCCGGCAGGGCGCCGGGCCGGACCTGGGCGCGCGCCTCCTCCTGCGTCTTGCGGACGAGCTCGTGCAGGTCGCGTTGCCAGTCGGCCGCCACACCCGCAACGACCGTGCGCGTCATGTCCGCGTGGTAGCCCTCGACGAGGGCGCCGAAGTCCAGCTTGACCAGGTCGCCCCGTTCGAGGGTGCGATCACTGGGCTGATGATGAGGGCGCGCACTGTTCGAGCCGAAGGCCACGATGCTCGGGAACGCGGGCGAAGCTCCGCGGAGGTTCATCTCCTCCGACAGCGCCCAGCTGATGTCGCGCTCGGTCACGCCAGGGTTCAGCCGCTCGAGAACTGCGGTGAACACCTCGTCGGTGACGGCGCAGGCCCGACGGAGTGCCTGGAGCTCAGCATCGTCCTTGGCGATGCGGAGCTTCTCGATCGCATCCGCGAGGTCCACGAACTCGACGTCGCCCGCGGCCTCGGTGAACCGGTCGGCGGTGGTGAGGGTCACGTGTCGACGTTCGATCGCGAGAGTGCTGACGCCGTCCGCAACCGCTCGTCGCACCAGGTCGACGGCGACGTCACGGGTGACGAGGATCTCCACGTCCGGGGACTCGCCGGCCGCTTGCTCGGCGTACCGGCCGTCGGTCGCGAGCACTGCGGAGCCGTCCGGTCGCACGAGCGCGGCGCCGTTGGAGCCGGTGAAGCCGGTGAGATAGCGCAGATTGACCGGGTTTGTCACGAGACATGCACCCGCGCTCTCGCCGAAAGCCTTTGCCAGACCTGTCCTCCGCGCCATAGTCGTCACGCTTCACTCCTGAATCACGGTCAAAGGGCTCAACCGCCAGTAGTCCGAACGCCGAAGGACGACTGACGCCGATTTCCATCGCGTCACGTGACGCACGTCTTCTGTCTATGACTGGGGGGCCATAGTGGCAACCTTCACGCGCCGTGCTGCGGTGCTCGCACTGGGAAGTGCAACCGCGCTCATCGCCGGTATCGCCGGCCCGATCGCTTCAGCCAGCGCCACCGACCCCGTCACGACGCAGGCGGCTCCGACCCTGTTGTCGCCGCTCGACGACCCGTCGACGCCGCTCAAGGACGTCGTCCTCACCTGGGACACCGTCAAGTACGCGTCCTCCTACCAGGTGCAGATCAGCCCCAACGGCGACTTCACGAACAACGCCGTGAACCTGCCCAACAACGGCGTCACGGTGAACGCGCTGTACGAAGTGCCGCTCTCACTGCCGCACGCGGCGTACTACTGGCACGTTCGTGCGCTCGGTTCGGCTGGCGGGCACACGGCGTACAGCGGCTCGTGGCAGTTCCTCCGCGACTGGGCACCTTCGATCTCGATCCTGCACGCACCGTCAGGCTCTGACCCCACGCTGTCGTGGGCGCCTGTGTCGCGCGCCTCTCTTTACCGGGTCCGCTTCAGCACGAGGCCGGACTTCAGTGGAGACGACACGCATGTGTGTTACACCGCGGCGACGTCCTTCTCGCCGTACAAGCTCGTGTCGAACACGGCCGAGAGCCTCCCCGCAGGCGACTGCTTCGACGACGCCAACCTGACGGACGGCCACACGTACTACTGGGAGCTCATCGCCTACGACGATTCGACCGCTCCCATCCTCAGTGCCGACACCACGCCAGACAGCTCGTTCGAGTGCGCCCAGGCGCAGCCCGAGTGCGACGCGGCCATCGAGAGCGGCCCGTCGGACGTCTTCACGTTCGCTTCGCAGCACACCGGCACCGCGTCGACCAGCACGGTGACGGGTCTCACGACGACCTGGCACGCGGCCACACTGACGCCAAACACATGCAACTCGGGCACCCCGTGCCCCGTCACCCCGACGTTCTCCTGGGACCCGGTCTCGGGCGCAAACTTCTACCGGGTCCACGTCTACCGTGACCCGCTGCTCAGCAACACCTACCGGGTCTACACCACGGCGCAGACGACGCTGACCCCGCGAGACGACTACTTCGACGCCCAGGCCGGCACGTCGTACTACTGGACCGTCGAGGCGGGTTGGTGCCGGAACTCCTCAACAGACGACCAGTGCTCCTCGACCCCTCCGGGCAGCCAGCCGAAGAGCCCGTCCTGCCCTTCGCAGACCAACGCGACTCCTGCGCCGAGCATCGACCCCGCTGGCCTGACTCCGACGTCGATGGCTGCAGGCAACACCCAGCAGGTCACGCTCACGGGCTCGAACTTCGCCGCCTCGGCGTGCGTGAGCGCGAGCAACAACGCCGGCCTGATCCAGAACATCTCCGTCAACGGCACGGGCGACACCATCACGTTCGACTACACCGCCCCGGAGAGTGCGCAGGCCGTGAACTTCACCGTCGTGAACCCGGACGGCGGCACGAGCCAACAGAGCCCGACGCTGCAGGTCACGGGCTCGTTCGACAAGCAGGTCTTCTGGGCGGTCAGCGGTCTCGCCTCGTTCAACAAGCAGAGCGGGAACGTCCCGCTGCAGCAGCCAGCAGACGGAGCGTCGACGAACGCTCGGTCCGTCACCTTCCAGTGGGGTGAGTTCCTGCCGAACGGCGGCCAGGGCGCGTACGACGTGCGCAACTACCGCGTGCAGGTGGCCTCGGACTCGCAGTTCGACAACGTCACGCTCGACAACGACGCGATCGACATGAACCGCTTCACCGACCCAACAGCTCTCCTGCCGGACGGCCGGTGGTACTGGCGTGTCCAGCCCATCGACCAGAGCGGCAACCACTTGAAGTGGAGCGCTACTCACTCGTTCACGAAGGACAGCACGCCGCCTGTGTTCACGTTCACCGACGGCAGTCGCGTCGCGACGACGGGGCCGCTGCACGTGAGCGTCAACGACGCCACAGTGGACGGCAGCCAGGTGAACAACACGACGCTGAACGTCTTCCCGGTCGTGGGCGGAGGCAGCAAGGTCGCCGGCACCTGGAAACAGACCGGCACGACGACGTTCACCTTTACGCCCTCGTCACGGCTCGTTCCCGGCCAGACCTATGCCCTCTCGGTGCCGTCCGGCTCGCCCCTGCAGGATGGCGCGGGCAACACGGCGGTGGCGAGCAGCCGAACGGACCGCGTCGCCGGCAACGTCGACGACAAGAACCCGGCATGGCACTACAGCTCCGGTTGGAAGCGGGTCTCGTCGTCCAGCGCCTCGGGTGGCACGTTCTCCCGTGGCGCCAGCGGGTCTACCGCGACCGTCAGGGTCGTGGGCAGCACCGTGACTGTCTACGGATGCAAGGCGCCGCACCTCGGTCACATGCGGGTGTCGATCGACGGTGTGACGAAGGCTTCGCCTTCGATGTCGCAGAGCTTCACGTCATGTGGCGTCGTCGTCTGGAAGGGCTCGGTCTCCAGCGGCAGCGTCCACACGCTCAAGGTCACCGCGGTCAACGGCAGCGTCGACCTGGACCGGGCGGCCGTCAGCTAGTCAGCCGAGCCGCCAGGCCACGTAGCGCAAGGCGGTAGGAGTCCAGGCCGAAACCGGCCACGACTCCTACCGCCTTCGCTGCTGTGTAGGACGTGTGCCGGAACTCCTCGCGCGACAACGGGTTGGACAGATGCACCTCGACGTACGGCACCTTCAGCTCGGCTGCTGCATCCCGGATCGCGACGCTGCTGTGTGTCCAGGCGGCGGGGTTGAGCACCAGCGCGTCGACTCCCCCGTCGGCGGCCGCGTGAATCCACTCGAGATAGGTCGCCTCGTCGTCGGTCTGCCGGACCTCCACCTGCAGGCCGAGCGCTGAACCCTCCTCCGTGCACGCGGTGACGAGGTCGTCATGTGTTGCCGTGCCGTAGACGTCCGGCTCGCGCTTGCCGAGGCGCCCGAGGTTGGGACCGTTGAGCACCAGCACTCGCGCGCTCACCGCGCCACCTCCTGATAGGCCCGTTCGAGCATGCCCTCGTCGGGCTGCTCGAGGATGCCAGGTCGCGCGAGACCGTCCAGCACGACGAAGCGCAAGCGCGAGCCGCGCGACTTCTTGTCGCTGGACATGCCGTCGCGCAACGCCTTCCAGGAGTTGCCGTCGTACGACGTCGGCAGCCCGACGGACTCGAGGACGCTGCGATGGCGAGCGGCTGTCGCGTCGTCGAGCCGGCCGCTGAGACGTCCGAGCTCGGCGGCGTAGACCAGGCCGACCGACACCGCGTGGCCGTGCGGCATCCGGTAGCTCTCCGCGCGTTCGATCGCGTGGCCCAAGGTGTGGCCGTAGTTGAGCGACTCGCGCGGGCCGGCCTCACGCAGATCCTCGGACACGACGCGCGCCTTCATCGCGATCGAGCGTTCGATGAGCTCGCGCGCATGCGGCCCATCCGGACGGGTGGCACCGTCCGGATCACTCTCAATGAGACGCAGGATCTCGGGGTCGGCGATGAAACCGGCCTTCACGACCTCCGCCATGCCGTTGACCCACTCGGCCCGGGGAAGCGTCGCGAGCACGTCGAGGTCGACGAGCACCGCGGACGGCGGATGGAACGCCCCGACGAGGTTCTTCCCGGCGGCCGTGTTGATCCCGGTCTTGCCGCCGACGGCCGCGTCCACCATGGCCAGCAAGGTCGTCGGCACATGGAAGACACGCACCCCCCGCAGCCACGTCGCCGCGGCGAACCCGACGACATCCGTGGTGGCACCGCCACCGACCGCGACCAGCGCGTCGGCGCGGGTGATGCCGGCCGCCGCGAGCTCGTCCCACAGCCGCTCGACGACAGGAAGATGCTTACCGGACTCGCCGGCCGGGACATGTAGCTGCACCACCCGGCAGCCGGCGGCTGCGACGGCATCGGTCACCGGATCGGCAAGCCTGTCGAGGCCGGAGGCGACCACGACGACGGCCGCCGGCGTCCCGCGCAGCAGCTCTCCGAGCTCGGTGACGACGCCCGGCCCGACGAGGACGTCGTACGGCGACGGACCACCCACCTCGATCGTCGTGCGCGACGTCGTGTCGGTCATGAGGACCGGTCCAGCCATGCCGCGATCTCGGCTGCGATCTCCGACGGCTCGCGCTCATCGGTGTCGATCGTGGTGTCCGCAACCTGTTCGTAGAGCGGCCGTCGCGCATCGAGCAGACGCTTCAGCTCCGCGCGCGGGTTGACCACCAGCAGCGGTCGCGTGCGGTTGAAGCCGACGCGTTCCGATGCGGAGGCCAGGCCGACCTGGAGGTAGACGACGCGGTGTGCGGCCAGGCGTTCACGGGTGGTCGTGTCCAGAACGGCGCCGCCACCGAGAGCGAGCACACCGTCGTGCTCGCGCAACGCCCGCTCGACCGCATCGCGTTCGAGCTCGCGGAAGTGGGCCTCGCCGTCCTCGATGAAGATGTCCATGACGCTCTTGCCGGCCGCCTGCTCGACGTCCACGTCGGTGTCACGGAACGACAACGACCGCTGCTCTGCCAGCAGAGAGCCGACCGTTGTCTTGCCGCTGCCGGGCGGCCCGATGAGCACCACGAGCGGCGTCACCGCACCACCAGTGACTTGAGATAGCTCTCGAGGTTGCGTCGGGTCTCCTCGACCGAGTCGCCGCCGAACTTCTCCAAGGCGGCGTCGGCCAGCACCAACGCGACCATCGCCTCGGCAACGATGCCAGCCGCCGGCACGGCACAGACGTCCGAGCGCTGGTTGATCGCCTTCGCGGACTCCCCCGTTGCGACGTCGACGGTGTCCAGGGCGCGCGGCACCGTCGAGATCGGTTTCATCGCCGCCCGGACGCGCAGGACCTCCCCCGTGCTCATCCCACCCTCGGTCCCCCCGGCACGTGCGGTGCGTCGCTGCAAACCGTGAGGGCCCCGTTCGATCTCGTCGTGGGCGACACTCCCCCGTCGGCGCGCTGTCTCGAAGCCGTCGCCGACCTCGACGCCCTTGATCGCCTGGATGCCCATGAGTGCGGCCGCCAGCCGGGCGTCGAGCCGGCGGTCCCAGTGGACGTGGCTGCCCAGACCGGGCGGCAGGCCATGGACGACGACCTCGACGACACCGCCCAGCGTGTCGCCGGACTTCTTCGCATCGTCGATCTCGGCGACCATGGCCGCCGAGGTCACCGCGTCGGCACAGCGAACAGGATCCTCATCGATGGCTGCCAACTGCTCCGGCAGCGGTACGACGCCGGCGGGCACCGCGACGGGACCGATGGCGACCACATGACTCAGCACCTCGACGCCGAGCGTCTGACGGAGGAACGCCTTCGCCACTGCACCGAGGGCGACGCGTGCGGCGGTCTCCCGCGCGCTGGCCCGCTCCAGGATGGGCCGGGCGTCGTCGAAGCCGTACTTCTGCATGCCGACGAGGTCTGCGTGTCCCGGCCGCGGCCGGGTCAGCGGCGCCGCTCGCGCGGCGTCTTCCAGTGCGGCCGGGTCGACCGGGTCGGCGGCCATGACCTCTTGCCACTTGGGCCACTCGGAGTTTCCGACCCGGATCGCCACCGGCGAGCCGAGAGAGCTGCCGTGGCGTAGGCCACCGAGCACCTCGACGGCGTCCTGCTCGAAGCTCATCCGGGCGCCGCGGCCGTAGCCGGCTCGACGGCGCACCAGGTCCGCGACGATGTCGTCAGACGTGACCCGGACGCCGGCGGGCAGCCCCTCGAGGATCGCGACGAGGGCAGGGCCATGCGACTCGCCTGCGGTGAGCCAACGGAGCATGACACCCATTGTCCATGCTGCGCATGCTCGAGGCCCTGCCCGCAACGCGGGCAGGGCCTCGAGGGCGGTCGATCAGCGAACGACGAGGCGGTTCGCAGCGCCCGGAGCGATGTCCATCGGCGTGCCGTCACCGAACTGGATCGTGGCCTCACCGTTCTGGATGGAGAGGAGCGCGAACCGGTTGGCGAACGTCGTACCAGTGGTGCTGCCCGGCTTCGGAGCGAGCACGTTGGAGAACGTCTTCGTGATGAGCGACTTGCCGTTGCTGTATCCGACGACGAACGTGGCCGACTGCGTGCCGTTCACCTTCACCAGCTCGACCCAGACCGGGTGGTAGGGCCTGACCGTCGATGTGGTGCCCGTCGTCGTTCCCGTGCCGGTGCCCGTACCGGTCGAGGTGCCGGTCGTCGAGCCCGTCCCGGTCGCGCCGGAGGACTTCGCCGGAGCCGGAGCGGGAGCCGTGTAGAGCGCCTTGAACGGGTCACGCCCGACGTGGCCGTTGTACGCCTTCGGCAGCTTGACCGGCTTGGCCGCCGTCGCGTGGGCCTTCTTGGCAGCAGCTGCCGGAACCTTGGCATGCGGCACCAGGAATCCGGAGCTGTGCGCGCTGCTTCCGCCCTTGGTCAAGAAGAAGCCGGCAACCGCCACAACCAGGACGGCGAGCGCTACGCCGACGACGAGCAGCTTGCGTCGGTTGTTGGTGTCGTCGACCTCGCCTGCGTCCATCGGCAGAACCGGTGCCGGTGGCTCGGCGAGCGCTGTGCCGCCCATGGGGACCATTTGCTCAGTCATGTCGCCGCGCTCCTACTTCGACGTTGCCACGGGGGCAACCTGGGTCGGTGCAGCCAGCGCCGGCGACTCGTAGACGAGTGCGGTGAGGCTCGCTTCCAATGTGTCCGGAGGGAGCTGCTTGACGGTTGTACCCGTGCTGGAGCTCGCGCCGGATGCGGTCGCAGACGACGCAGTTGGCGCGCCCGGTGCGACAGACCACTGCGTGACCCGCATCGCGCGCTTCATCTTCTCGATGGCGGCGAAGAAGCTCTCCACGTTGTAGTAGGAGCCGTTCACCTTGATCACGAGGGAGATCTGCTCGAGCGGAAGAGCTGCTGCCGCTGCGGACGTGGCGGGCGCAGTTCCTGTCGCCGCAGCTGGCGCGACAGGAGCGACGGTGCCGCCTGCCGCGGTCGCGGCGAGAGGTGCCGGGGCGGCCGGAGCCATCGACTCCAGGTCCACCCCCGCCGCGTTGGCGGCGGCCGAGAGCTCGCGGATCAGCGCCGGCAGGGCCGGGTTGTCCGGAACCTTGGCGGCAATCTGGTCCAGCAGCCGTTGCTGAGCCGGGAGGCCCTGCTTCTGCTGCTTGAGCTGGTTGATCTGCGAAAGCAGCTGCGCGTTGGACGACTGCTGGCTCGCGGCCTGAGTCCGCAACGACGCTGCGTGGTGACGCTGTGGCGAGACTGCCAGGAACCAGCCGGCCGCGAAGACCACGACCACGGCGAGCCCTGTCAGCATCGACCACTGACGCATCTTGTTCATGTCAGCTCCCCGCCGGCTTCGTGTATCGGCCGGACTTCGCCGCGTCGTTGAGGTCGACGGACGATGTGAAGTCGTCGACGGTGCGCGGCCCGATAGTCGTTTCGGTCGAGTTGGTGAAGTACGGGTTCGAGAAGCCCTTCTCCTTGGCAAGCGTCTCGAGCCAGGTGGCGACGTCGTCGTGGCTGAAGGCCACACCGGTGAAGGTCACGTTGCCGATCGCTGACGATGTGGTCGCTGTCGGCGTTGTCGTGGTCGGAAGTGCGCCTGAGTTCTGCGTGGCAGTCATGTTTGTCAGCCACACGTGGTCCGGGATGCGCAGCGACAGGTCGTTGAGGTACGTCGACCAACGAATCTCGTCGCCCATCGCCGTGCTGAGCATGGCCTGCTTCGCCGCGACCTGGGTGTAGATGTCCTGAACACTCTGCAGCTGTGACCGCTGCGCCTCGAGTGCGAGGTTCTGCTGCTTCGCGTCGTCCAACTGCTTCTGCGCGCTCGCAACGCCGCCATGCGCACCCATGTAGAGCACCGCGACAATGGCGACAGCGCCGACGACCGCACCGCCCATGGCGAGCTGGAAGCGCCGGAAACGCGCCGCCTCGGCGATCTCCGGGGGCATGAGGTTCACCCGCGGCATCACCGGCGCACCGGTGACGACCGGAGTGGTCACCTGCCCTTCGACGTTAGGCATGGTCACGATGCCACCCCCATGGCGAGACCGACCGGCACGGCGACCAGTGGCTCGACGAAGCTGAGCTGCTCGGGAGTCAGGCCGGTCTTGCCGACGCTGACGCTGGACAACGGGGCGGCCGGCTCGACCGGGAGCCTCGTCGCGAGCGCGAGACGCTGGACGAGGCCGCCGAGACGCGCGCCGCCGCCGGACACCACCACACGCCGCAACGGCACGGACGCCGGCTGGGCCAGGTAGTAGTCCAACGAGCCGCGGATCTCCTCGACGAACGAGTGCCCCGCGGTCTCGATGACGCGTGCCGCGGGGTGGTCGCTCGACGGGATGCCGGGCGTCGGGCCAAGCGGCGTCTGCTGCTTCACACCCTCCGCCTGGTCGAACGGAACGCCCATGCGCTCTGCGACGGCTTCGGTGACGTTGTCACCGCCCATCAGCAGGACGCGGACGAACCGCGGCACACCGTTCTGGTGGACGACGATGTTGGTCACGCGGCTGCCCACGTCGACCAGGGCCTCGGCCTCGCTGTGCGACGGGACGACGCTGACGCCGTCCCAGGCGAGCGACCGCAGCACCGCGAACGGCGTGAGGTCCACCTGTGCGGCGACGAGGCCGGCCTTCTTCACGGCGTCAAGCGCGCTGAAGACCATGTCACGCGCAGCGGCGACGAGCAGCACGCGCAGCATGCGCCGTCCCTCGAGCGTGAACTCCTCGACCGGGTGGAAGTCGAGGATGGCCTGCTCGATCGGCATCGGTACGAAGTCCTGCACCTGGAAGGCGAGCGACTGGCGAAGCTCCGACTCGGGCAGCCACGGCAGGTCGACCTGGCGGACGACCACCTTCTGGTTGGCCACGCCGAGCACAACCTTCTTGCTCGAGAACTTCGTGGTCGACCACAGGTGCTTGATCGCCTCGGAGACCGTCGCGACGTCGACGACCTCGCCGTCACGCACAGCACCGGGCGGCAGTGCCACCTGTCCGAACCGCTCCAACTTCGCGCCGTTCTTGCCGAGCGAGAGCTCCGCAGCGCGTACCGCGGACGTCCCGATGTCGAGACCCACGGACGTTCGTCCTGCCACTGGTCTTTCGCCTGCCTTCCGTGCCGCAAGCGGCGCCCCTGGCCGGTTGGCCGTTGGGCGGTGTCAGGTACGAAAATCGGTCGCCCCACGCGCCTACTTGAGCGAAAGCAGCATCCGGATTGCGCCGACCGGCGTACGACGGGCTGGCGGCAGGGTGACGCCCGCTCGGGTGTCCCCCATTCGGGGGATGGCCAGTCAGCCGCCCAGCAGGCTCGTGTAGGCGTGCGCGAGGCGCTCGCCGGCGAAGATGCCCACGAGCGCGCCGATCAGCATGAACGGCCCGAAGGGGATCTTGGACTTTCGCCCGCCTCCGGCGAACAAGATCACCGCGATACCCACGACTCCCCCGACGAGAAAGGCCGCGAAGGCCCCGACCACAAGGGCGCCCCAGCCGACCCAGCCGAGATAGAGCCCGACGACTCCAGACAGCTTGACGTCGCCGAAGCCCATACCGGCGGGATAGACGAACCACAGGACGCCGTAGAAGAGGAACAGGGCGCCCATCCCGACAGCCGCCCTCTCGAGCGGCCACCAATCCCCTCCCACGCCCGCAGCCACGGCCAGGAGGACGAGGGCGACAGGGTACGAAGGCAGGGTCAGGGTGTCCGGAAGGCGTTTGTGGTCAAAGTCGATCATCGCCAGGGCGATGCCGACAGCGGCGAAGTAGAGGTACGCCGGCAGCACGGCATGCGGTCCGAAGTGGATGGCGAAGGCGGCGAACAGAAGACCTGTGGCGAGCTCGACGGACGGGTACCGGGCCGAGATCGGCTCACCGCAATGACGGCAGCGACCTCGAAGAAGCAGCCACGAGACCACTGGCACGTTGTCACGCGGGCTGATCGGTCGCTCGCAGCGCGGGCAGTGCGAGGGAGGTCGCACCACCGACTCGCCCCGCGGCACGCGCCAGATGACGACGTTGAGGAACGACCCGACGATCAGCCCCAGGATTCCCGCGAACACCGCGACAAACGCCGTCACGGCCCAGACCCTATCGGCGCTAGCGGTCCACCTCGTGGAAGCGAATCGGCTGCACGTTCATGATCGGGCCGGGGATGTTCTTGATGTAGCAGTTGTTGAGCGAGACGTTCGCCCCACCGGTGATCTTCGCGTAGGCCGCGAAGATCGTCCCCACCATGTTCACGCCACCGGCTGCCGTCAGCTGGCCTTCGGGCACGAAGATCGCGCCAGTGAAGGAGACGCCCGATCCGAGCGACAGGTCACCGTTGCGGACGATGATGATGATGGACGGGTGCTGGGTGTTGCACGTCCCTCCGGCCTCGTCGACCCAGGCGTAGGACGCGACGTCACCGGACCCGACGTTGACGCTCTGACCCGGCTGCAGGTCGAAGTAGACGACAGCGTTCGGAGTGCTGCTCGCGGTCGGCCACACGATCGACGACGCCGATGTGTAGTAGTTGCCCTGCGCCTGCGCGACAGACTTCAACGCGGCGTACTGCGACTCCGTCAGACCCTTGGGCTGGAAGTTGAACTGGTTGGTCAGGATGTTGTTGTCGAAGTACGACGTCGACGTGTACTGGTTCGGCGCCGAAGAGCAGGTCGTGCCGTCGACGGTGTCCTGACTGAACGGGCCACCGAGGGCGTCCTGGTCGTACCTCGTGTCCACGGCGGTACCACCGGTGGTTGTCGGTGCGCAGTAGTTGTGAGCGCTGCCGCCGGTGGAGTCGTAGTGGATCGCCTTGTTGTCGGTCGTCTGCTCGTGCACGAGGTTCGTGTCACAGCTGGACTGGTTGCTGTTGGTGATGTACTGCGCTGAGTGGGCTGCGGCGGGAATGCCGTAGAAGGGATCAATGCCGCCGAAGGAGATCTTGTTGCGGCTGTCGATACAGGTCCGGGAGAACACGCTCTCGTTGGTGATGGTCGGCGTTCCCTGGTCGTTGATCTTGTTGTCGACGTAGACACCGAACGGGAAGTCGAGTGGCTGGACCGAGACTTCCTGGTCAATCGTGCGCGTGGAGACCGCGTTCGAGTTCTTGCCGACGGCATGGATCACGTAGTCGGCCGACTTGTAGGCCGGCGGGTTGTACTGCTGCTTGACCTCGATCCACACGCTCGCCGTGCGGCCACCGGGGAAGTTGAGGTTCTTCTTGAGCGTCGAGTCACCCCAGGGGTTAGCGGAGCCGCACGAAGGCGAGCACGCCAGCGCCATGCCCGACACGGTCTGAAGGTAGGACTCAGCAGACGCAACGGCTGCCTCAGCGGCGCCCTGAGCGGTCGTCGCGAAGCGGTCACGACCGGCGTTCTTGATGTTGGTGGTCGTCACCATCACGGCGGCCATGCCGAGTGCCATCAGGACCGCGGCCACCATGATCACGGTCAGCATGGCGACACCACGGTCGTCGTGGAGGTCGCGCCTGGTCATCAACATCGTCTTGTCCTCGGTTCAGTACGGCCGGTTGCGCAGGTCGACGGACGCCGTGTACTTCTGCTGGTGGCTGCCCTTCAGCATGGTCAGCGTGATCGTCACGGAGTCGATGTACTGCAGCTCCTGGTCGAGCGTGTGGTTGCCGTTGCCGTAGACACCCAACGGGTCGGCGTCCAGCTCTTCCCAGTCGACGATGCCGGGATCCGCGTCGGCAGACGGACTAGCGCTCAGATCCGAGTCCAGGTTGTACACGCCAAGTCGGTAGATCCGGCTGTTGAAGGCAAGGCTGAAGCCCTCCACGTTCGCTGCCAGCACCGGCACGGACTGACCTGCGGCCTTGAGGAGCAGTTGACGGTCGGCGCGGTCGTAGTAGTACGTGATCTCCTCGGGATCCGGCGCATCCGGCTCGATCGTGCCGTTGCCGTTGAAGTCCGTGTCGAAGGTGACGCTGCTGTCCGCGTTCGGCTGGAAAGCCCACGGATTGGCGCCGGCGTACACGGTGTAGGGGTTCGTCGCAGAGACAATGGTCTTGGCTTCGCGCAGCTCGCGAGTCATCCGGTTGAGCACGACGCGCGCTTCTTCGTTGATGTCGTTGTAGTTGTTCGAGCTCGTCACTGTCCGCGCCGAGCTGAACGTGAAGGTGAGGATGGCGGTGGACAGCAGACCGAAGATCAGCATCGAGACGAGCATCTCGACAAGCGTGAAGCCGGCGTCGCGGTCCTGACTCTCCAGGCGACGAGTGATCCAGTTCATCGGTAGTCCACCGCCAGGCAGGAGATGGCGCCGATGGTGACGCCGACACCGGAGGTGGCGTCGCCGGTACGCAACGGCTGGCTGTTGATGGTCAGGAGGCCCTGGTAGTTCGCGCTGATCGACTTGTTGTCGCTCGTCTTCTGCACGGCAGGAGCGGCGCCGATCGCGCCCGACGTCAGGCTTCCCCAGGAGGAGATGTAGTCGCCGAGATAGATGGGGCTACCACTGCCGTCGACGCCCACCTGGATCGTCGCCATCTGCGACGACGTGGGTAGCGGGTCGGTGGAGTTGCCGCTACCGAGGTTGACCGTCGTGTAGCTCACACTGCTGCCGTTCCACGTCGCGTATTTCAGCGTCGCGGCGTAGGTCAAGGTCGAGGACGCAGTGGAGCTGGCACCGTAGTTGGCGCCTGTCTGACAGTTGAGGCTCGCCTGCGTCACCTGGATCTGGACGATGCCGTTGGGGGCCTGCGCCGTCGGGAACAGCTGGATCCACGACGTTGTCAAGCTCGGGATGTTGCTGGTTGCGCTGTGCGCGGTCGAGGACGTGGAGCTCGTGCCGTACCCGGTCGACGTCATTGCCGTGGACGCGCCGTCGATCACCTGGACGACGTTCGAGCTGCTGTGCAGGCCCAGATGGTCGCTGCTGGGCTCGTTGGAGTACTGGAGGTCGTAGCCGCCGCCGTTGTTCAACACATCGGCGGTGACCGGTGACCCGCTGGTCCCGGAGTAGGGCTGACCCGCTGCGCTGCCCGCCGCGAGGTTCTTCGTGTCCGTCTTGGCGAAGGCACCGACCGTGTTGCCGCTGTCAGCGAGACTCGAGCCGTTCACGATTCCGGAGCCGATGGGGCCGACGTTGGGCGGGGCAGTCACCGAGTTGAGCGCACCCGTTGCCTTCGAGCCGCCTTCGATCGCGGCGCGCGCGCCGAGCGCAGTCGCCGCAGCCGTGACGATGTTGCTGAAGCTCGCGTTGAAGTCGACCTGCGATGCGTCCAGCGTCGCCTGATAGCCACTGGGCAGCAGACCGGTGACGCTCAGGCCTTCCAGGTGACCCTGGATGTTCACCTTGGGGACGAGCGGGCG
The DNA here is from genome assembly GCA_035695045.1 of Mycobacteriales bacterium. GTDB lineage: Bacteria > Actinomycetota > Actinomycetes > JAFAQI01 > JAFAQI01 > DASSKP01. The sequence continues at coordinate 27,825 of DASSEX010000038.1, forward strand.
CCCCGCGCTGATGCTGGTGAAGATGTTGTACTTCTTCTGAGTCTTGCCGACCTTCCACAGCGTCGTGACGCTGATGTTGACCATGTTGGTCACAGGTGTGTCCGACCCTGCGGTTGACGCAGACCACGTCGACGGTGGCGTCTTGGCGGTGCCGTTGCTGTCGACGAACTGGATCGCCACGTACTGCGAGAACTGCGTGAAGCTGGGCACGGCACTGATGACGGTTCGGTAGAAGGCGCCCGAGCTGGGATCGCCGCTGGTGGTGTCCCGCGTCCCGCTTGCGGGGACGTACCCGGTAGCACCGAGGCCGGCGCTGCCCGACACGTTCGGGTAGTACAGGTCCAGGAGGTCGTACTCGGTGCTGACGGCCTGGTCGATGTGGTATGGCAGGTTACGAAGCTCTTCGATCTTCGCCTGAGTGATGTTGCGGCCGACCGTGTCCTGCTTGGCCACGAGGCCACCCTTGACGGCGGTGAGGAGCATCGCGAGGGCCATGCCCGCCACCAGCGCGAACACGACGAGCGCTGCCATGATCTCGACGAGAGTGAATCCTTCGTCCGACTGGGCGGCGAGGATGCGTCGCCGGGCGAAACTAACCAGAGACACGGCCGGTCAGCCCCTCTACCGTCACGGTGTAGACCTTGCTGGTGCCGGAGCGCACGACCTTGACCGTGCCTGGGGTCGCGGAGCCGCTGCCGGCGAAGATGGCGTATGTCTGAGTCGAGCCGTCCGTCTGCGTGAACGCCGGGCTCGAGTACGAGACGGAGGTTCCGTTGGGGACCAGCTTCGCCGTCTGCTTGTAGCAGGAGCACGTGCCGTCGTAGCGCTGCAACGTCACGGACTTCCCGTCCGCCGCGAAGACGGCCTTGTACTTCGTCTCCTCGGAGACGGCGGATGCCTGCGCATTGCGCAGGAACGACACCAGGTCGCGCTCGCTACCACTCTGCTCGCTCGCGCGCTGGTAGCTGCGCCAACCCGGGACGGCGATGGCGAGCAGGATCCCGAACAACACCATGGTGAAGATCATTTCGATCAAGGTGAAGCCGTGATCTTGTCGTCGGGAGCCGTGCACGGGCGACCCGCCTCCATCTGTCGTAGTTGGCATTACTCCTATCGGCAGGCAGCCCGGGACGCCTTGAGCACGTAGAACCAAATGGCCCAAGGCGTCGCGGGATGCTCAGCCGGTGATGCTGTCGCCCGGAGTGCCGGTCTTGGTGACCGGACAGCCAGCGGAACCCGCCGGCTGGAGGCCGCCGTTCTGGCTGTCGTAGAACCAGGTGTTCGACGACGAGGCGTGCTTGGCGGACAAGCAGTACCCGTTGACGCTGTCGTAGCGGACAACGGACAACGTGACACCGGGCGAAGCGCCCAGGGTCGGCTCGGCGACGAGGATCTGGGCGATGGTGCCGTAGCTGTTGGCGTCATTGAGGTAGATCTCCTCAAATCCCGCCAGGTTGCGCAGGTCACTCTTCGCCTGGGCGTCGTAGCCCTTCTTGCGCTGGTTCAGGAAGACCGGGATAGCGATAGCAGCCAGGATGCCGATGATGAGGATGACAACGAGCAATTCGATCAGCGTGAAGCCGCTATCCCCGTCCTCCCGCCTGCGGCGCGAGAGGTTCAGTCCCATGTTCGTCTCACCTCCGCTCTGAGACTGGGTCCTGTAGTCATCGGGCCGGCGAAAGTCCATCTGAAATGCGGCAGCCACACCCCGCAACAAAGAACGGGCGGCCCCCTGATGGGGACCGCCCGTTCTGACTAGCTAGGTGCTACGGCTTGGCCGGAGCGGTGATGGTGACGGCGGAGCAGGTGGTGGTCGTCGGAGCGGTCGCGCTCGGAGCGGACTGCAGGCCACCGGCCTGGCTGTCGTACCAGAACGTGTTACCCGAGGAGCTGGTCGCCGCCTCGCAGTAGCCGTTCGCAGCGTCAGGAACGACGACCTCGTTGACGTTCGGGCTGTGCTTGAACCCGTAGGCACCGAGCGTGCCACCGTTGGTGTCGGCGGTGTAGCCGGTCGGGTTGTCGGTCAGGTAGGTCTCCTCAGCGGTGGCCGCGTTGCGCAGGTCCGACTTCGCCTGAGCGTCGTAGCCCTTCTTGCGCTGGTTGAGGAAGACCGGGATGGCGATAGCAGCGAGAATGCCGATGATGATGATGACGACCAGGAGCTCGATGAGGGTGAAGCCGCCCTCACGCTCCTCCATCGCCTTGCGGATGCGAGCGAGCACTTTGTGTGTCCTTTCGAGATTTCGGACCGATGAGCCGCGTCGGTGCTGGTGTATGACCCCCGATGCGGCTCCTCCACTCGCGGAGGTGCCGGCCGAGGCAGCCCGGCTGACCCTGGCGCCTTCTTGGGTCCCGTGGCTTTGCGGCCCCGCCTTGCGACGGGTGTGCCCTTACTAGGCCGTGCGGCTCTTTACAAGAAGTCCTATCGGCCGCCGACGTAAGCGCCTTTAGCGCAAACATCATCGGCACCAAAAGCATCTGGCGGGCGACCCCCGAGGGGGCCACCCGCCAGATGAAAGGTGTCAGGTCAGGGCTTGGCAGGAGCGGTGATCGTGACCGCCGCGCACGTGGTCGTGCTGGGCTTGGTCGCGCTCGCCGCGGACTGCAGGCCGCCGGCCTGGCTGTCGTACCAGAACGTGTTGCCGGAGGTGCTGGTCGCCGCCTCGCAGTAGCCGTTCGCACCGTCAGGAACGACGACCTCGTTGACGTTCGGGCTGTTCTTGAACCCGTAGGCACCGAGCGTGCCGCCCTGCGTGTCGGCGGTGTAGCCGGCCGGGTTGTCGGTCAGGTAGGTCTCCTCAGCGGTAGCCGCGTTGCGCAGGTCCGACTTCGCCTGAGCGTCGTAGCCCTTCTTGCGCTGGTTGAGGAACACCGGGATGGCGATCGCGGCCAGGATGCCGATGATGATGATGACGACCAGGAGCTCGATGAGGGTGAAGCCGCCCTCA
>DASSEX010000039.1:0-15579 GCA_035695045.1 Mycobacteriales bacterium
CAACGAGAACACCCCGCCCGCTGCCCCCGAGACGCCCCCGGCTACGCCGGCGCCGACCGGACAGCAGCCGCCAGCCCCGGCCCCTGCCGAGGAGGGCAAGGGCGGCAAGGACGCCGTGCTGGCCGACCTCGCCAAGGAGCGGGACAAGCGGCAGTCGCTCGAGCGGGAACTGCAGGAGGCCAAGAGCAGCCAGCAGGCTCAGCTCGACGCGATCGCGAAGGCCCTCGGGCTCAAGCCCGAGGCCGAGCCGGTCGACCCGGCCGTGCTCACCCAGCAGCTGACCGACGCCCAGCGGGAGACCGCGGAGTCCAAGGCCCGCCTGGCGCGGTACGAGGCGGCGATCGCACAGCAGGTCCCGTCGCACCTGGTCGAGTTCATCACCGGTTCGACGGCGGAGGAGATCGAGGCCTCCATCACGAAGGTCGTCGCCGCGTTCAACGCCTCGAAGCCGACCGGCCCGCGTCCTGACCCCTCCCAGGGGATCCAGGGCGCCCCGACAAGCCTCGACGAGCAGATCGCAGCGGCCGAGCAGGCCGGCGACATCAAGACGGCGGTGCGCCTGAAGGCGCGCAAGGCCGTCGCAACCCAGTAAGGGCGCAGGCCGTCCGGCCCAGCCCGCCACAACACCCGGGAAGGAGCCACCACAGTGGCTGGAGTCAGCGGGCAGGGCACGACCTACAACCTGCCGAACTACCACGGTGAGCTGTTCACCATCACCCCGACGGAGACGCCGTTCCTGTCCGCCATCGGCGGGCTGAACGCGGCGAAGAAGTCGACCTCGACCGAGTTCGAGTGGCAGACCGTCGACCGGCGCGCCAGCTCGGCCAACAACGTCGCCCTGCAGGGCGCCAACGCCCCCACGGGCTCCGAGCGCGCACGTGCCAACGTCACCAACGTCGTCGAGATCCACCACTCGGCGATCGAGGTGTCGTACACCAAGCTCGCCGCGCGGGGGAACTTCTCCGGCGCGAACATCGCCCCCGAGTGGGACGACGTCGTCCTCGACGAGCTCACCATCCAGACGATGGCCGAGCTGGAGTCGATGGCCGTCGACATCGAGCAGTCGTTCCTGTCCGGCGTCTACAACAAGCCGGCGGACAACTCGACGGCGCGCAAGACCCGCGGCGTGCTCTCGGCGATCACGACCAACGTGAACGCCAACGGCGGCACCGCCCGCGCGCTGACCGCCGACATCCTCAACACCGCGATCAAGACGGCCTTCGACAACGGCGCCAAGCTGCCGCAGGACAAGACCGTCATCCTGGTCGGCTCCGCGCAGAAGGTCGCCCTCACCAAGGCCTACCAGCAGAGCTACCTCAACGCCCCGGTCCGCAACAACAGCATCGGCGGCGTCGCGCTGGACTCGGTCATCACCGACTTCGGCACCTTCGGGGTCATGCTCAACCGCTGGATGCCCGCCGGCCAGGTCGCCATCGTCGACCTCTCCGTCTGCTACCCGGTCTTCCTCGAGATCCCCGGCAAGGGCCTGCTCTTCACCGAGGAGCTCGCCCGCACCGGCTCGAGCCGGAAGTTCCAGCTGTACGGCGAGGTCGGCCTGGAGTACGGCCCGGAGCGTTACCACGCGCTCATCAAGGACCTGTCCTGACCTGATGGCGAAGGGGCCGGCGCTGCGCGAGCGGCTCGGCCCCTTCGCCACCTAGGTACCCCGTCGTCAGCCCCGACAGTCACAAGCGAGGACAAGGAACATGGCGAAGTACAAGTTCACCGCGACTCACGGCGTCACCTTCAGCGACCAGCCCGACGGCGGCGACCTGCAGACCTGGGCTGCCTTCACCGAGGACCGCGAGGCGATGAAGCCGACCGGCGAGCGGGTCTACACCTTCGAGACCGACGACGCCAAGGTGGCCGACCGTCTGCGCAAGGTCGACGACTACGGCATCACCGAGGTCGACGGCGGCGAGGGCGGCTACTCCAAGCAGAAGGTCGCCGACCTGCAGGCCGAGATCGACCGACGCAACGAGGGCCGCGACGAGGCCGACCAGATCGCCCCCGAGGGTGAGAAGAAGGCCGACCTGATCGCCGCGCTCGAGGCCGACGACGAGGCGCAGGGCTGATCCGTGCCCATCGTGGTCACCACGTCGCCTGCAGTCTTCGCCTCGGCGAGCGACATAGCGTCACGTCTCGGCGTCACCTTCACGACGGCCGAGCAGGCGCAGGCAGACGCCTTCTGTGGCGACGCCACGGAGCTGATCCGCGACTACTGCCGACAGGACATCACCGCCGCGACCGGCATCACGATGGACCGGGAGGCGCCCGGCGGGCCGTGGCTGGATCTGCCCCAGCGGCCCGTCACGGGCGTCACCAGCGTCGCCGTGAACGGGCAGACGGTGACCGACTACTCCCAGATCGGCGACCGACTGTACCGCGTGTACGGCTGGCGCTGGCCGTCGGTGGACACGATCCCGCCGCTGGCGATCTACGGGCTGAAGTCGACTGTCCACGTCGTCTATGACGCCGGCTACCCCGAGGTCCCCGGCGTCGTCCATGCCACGTGCGTGCGCATGGTGCTGCGTGCGATGGACAACCCGACCGGCCTCGACCAGGCGGGCATCGACGACTACACGCCCCGCTTCAACGACGGCCGCGGCGGCGTCTTCCTCACCGACGACGACAAGCGCGCCGTCCGCCGCTACCGCCGTGCCGCCTTCAGCATCGACCAGGGCCGGTCGTGATCCCTGCAGGTGCCCGCGGCGGCCTGCTCGCCGGCCGACGTCACGCCGAGGCGCTGATGACCGACACCTGCGCCATCAAGCGCGCCAACGGCACCACGACGCAGGACGCCACCACCGGCACCGTCTCCGACGGCTACGACACGTTGGTCACGACGAAGTGCAAGCTGCAGATGCCGACCGCGATCGCCCGCCCACAGGAGGTCGGGGGACGAACGTCCTTCATGGTCCGCCTCGAGCTACACCTGCCCGTCGGCACGACCCCCGAGATCAAGGCCGACGACATCGTCACCGTGACCGCCGTCGGCGACCTCTCCGACGTCAACCTGCTCAACCGCACCTTCCGAGTCGTCGGGCCGCCCGCCAAGTCGCTGGCAACCGCGCTGCGCTTCGAGGTTCAGGAGTACGCATCGTGAGCATGTTCTTCATCGACGACCACGAGCTGCGCGCCCTCGCCGTCAACTTCGGCAAGGTGAGCGCCGAGACGACTACCGTCCTTGTCGGCGTCTTCAAGGAGGGCGGCAACGACCTCCGCAACGAGTGGAAGGCCAACGCCCGCGCCACCTCCGGCCAGCACGGCAAGCACTACCCGGACTCGATCCTCGCCAAGATGCGACTCAGCGCCGACATCGAGGTTGAGGTCGGCCCCGACCCGTCGCTGCCACAGGGCGGCATGTCCTTCGAGTACGGCTCGGTCAACCAGCCGCCGCACCTCGACGGCCAGCGGGCTGCCGACACGATCGTGCCGCGCTTCGAGCGCCGCGTGGAGACCACGATGGCCGCTCTCCTCGGCGGCCTGTGATGCAGGATCTCAACACTGCCGCGCTGGCGAAGGCGCGAGCTGCGTGGAACGCCGCGCAGGTGCACGCGGTCGGCAAGGTGCCCGACAACCCGACCACGCCCTACCTCGTCGGTTCGGTCAGCTCGGGCGCATCGGTCAGCCCGCGCCTGTCCGGTGAGCACGGCGGCCGGCCATACCGGATCGTCTGGCAGGCAGTCGGACGCACCCTCGACGAGGTCACCTTCGCCGCCGACAAGGCCGACGCCGCCTTCCTTGACCAGGCGCTCAGCGTCACCGGACAGGACTGCACCCTCTGTGAGCCCGAGGTGACCTCTCCAGTGATCCGCGACCCCGACGGTGGCGCGCTGCTGACCTGCACCCTGACCTACACCTTCACCGCCTACCCCACGGGAGCCTGACATGCCCGACTACGTCCGCGTCAAGCAGGTCGAGACCGGCCACGAGTTCACGGTGACCCGCGCCCTCGCCGAGCAGGAGGACGGCCTGCACATCATCGCGAACAAGACCGCGGTGGACATGGGCGGCGACCCCCTGCCGCCGAAGTACAAGACCACCGTCGCGCAGGCGGCGGAGGGCAAGAAGGCCGGTTCCGGCCACAAGGCCACCAACGAGAAGGAGTCCTGAGATGGCCGCACCAGTCAAGCCCGCCCTGAAGATGGCGCTGGGCAAGGAGTCTTACCTGTGGGTCCCCGCGATCGCCAACATCGCGGCGCCCACGGTCGTCGAGCTCACCGCTGCCGGGTCGTTCAACCTGTCCTGCTCCCTGTTCGGGGATCAGGAGGGGCCGAGCGCCACCACGAACAAGGTCACCCTCCCGCAGCTGCTGTGCGAGACCCAGACCTACGAGGTGAACGGTCCCACCCAGCACAGCGCGCCCGACTTCCAGGCGTCGTTCGACCCGCAGGCCGCTGCTGGCTCCGACGGGAAGAAGGCATGGGCGTCGATGCCGGACAACTCCACCGGCTTCCTCGTCCGCCGGCAGGGCGTCGACTCCAACACCGACGTCGCGACCGGCCAGTTCGTCGACGTCTGGCCCGGTCAGCTCGGCGTGAAGGTGCCGACGAAGACCGCGACGGATGCCTCTGGTGTCTTCGCGTTCACCGTCGGTGTCGCGGTCACCGGGGCGCCGCAGTTCAACGTCGCCCTGACCTGATCCACAGTCGACGGGCCGCCGATCTCGCCGGGAGTCGGCGGCCCGTCTCATCCCGGCATCCCGGCAGGAGTTAGCAGTGAACATCGAGCCCCGCATGGCAGTCGTCACCATCTATGGCGGCGACTACCTCGACCGCATCCGCCACCTCGAGCGTCAGGCCGAAGCTGCGCGCATGGATACTGCCGGCGTCACGCAGACCCTCGACGAGACGCCGGAGTACCTCGACCTCGCCCGCCAGCACGACGAGCTGGTCAAGGAGGCCGAGGCGCAGGCGCTGCACGTCCGGCTGCGCGCCCTGCGTCGTTCGGAGTGGCGCCGGCTCGTCGCCGAGCACCCGCCGCGCGACGGCAACGAGGGAGACGCCTCAGTGGGCGTCAACGAGGAGGAGTTCCGCGAGGCGCTCGTGCCTGCGAGCATCGTCGAGCCGGAGCTGACCCTCAACGACCTCGACGAGATGTCCGACGCCGACTTCGACCGCCTGTACCTGACGGCGTTCTCCCTGAACCGCGGCACGGTGGCCGACCCAAAAGCCGACCTCGTCTCGCGGATGACCCGGCCGAGCGACGAGACCTCGAGCTAGCCCGCTCCCTCGGCGTCTCGCTGCGCCGCTTCCTCGGCTGGGAGCCCGCGCGGACGACCACCATCCTCGAGCGCGACGCCCAGGGCCGACCGTCGAAGTGGCGGACGGAGGTTGAGCCGGAGTTCGACGCCAACGAGCGTGATGGCTGGTATGACCTGCACGCCTACGAGCAAGCGATCTGTCCGAGGTGCGGGAATCTGCGCATCCTGTGCGAGGACCCCGAGACATCTTGGTACCCGCAGCGTTACGTCTGCTGGGCAACCGCGTCGCTGGAGAGTCGCGAGCGTCGCTGGAACCGCCTGCACGAGAAGGCGAAGCCGGATCTGCAGGGCTTCCTCCCGACCGACGGCACGCACCTGTGGGTGTCGACGGACGACCTCAGCCCCGACGACGACTTCCTGCGTGACGACGCCTGGCGGCGTGAGCTAGCCGAGGGCGCGAGCGAGGACGATCAGGTTCCCGACGAGGCAGATGGCGGCCACGAGTAGCACCATGCCGCCGAAGTCGTGCACGAAGGCGACATCCCACGCTGTCAGCCACGCCCCGATGATGCCGAGCACGGCCGCCCAACACAGTCCGCTGAGGCCCTTGCGTACGTCGCTGTCCATGCCCTGAAGAGTAAGCGAAGGCGGTGGTGATACGTGAGCGATCGCATCGTCCGCATCATCCTCCGCGGGGACGTCGCCGGCTTCAAGGCGAGCATGGCCGCAGCCTCGGCGTCGGTGGCCGAGACGACCGCTGCGATCACGGCGGCCGACAAGAAGGGCCGCACCTTCCGATCCGGCCTGACGAGCCTCGGCTCGACGGCCGGGAAGGTGGGCCTCGTCGCTGCCGGCGGCCTCATCGCGGTCACGAAGGCTGCTGCCGACTTCCAAGAGAAGATGGCGCTCGTCCAGACGCTGTCGCACGCCAACGCCGCTCAGATGAAGGAGCTGTCGGCGGCGGCGATGTCGGCCGGCAAGGACATCGGCTTCACCGCCTCCCAGGTCGCCGACGGCGAAGCGGAGATGATTAAGGCCGGCGTCTCGCTCAAGGACATCATGGGCGGCGGGCTGACCGGCGCGCTCAACCTCGCGGCGGCCGGCCAGACGTCGGTGGCGGACGCGACCTCGATCGCTGCCGCCGCGCTGACGCAGTTCCAGCTCAAGGGCAAGGACATCCCCCACCTGGCCGACCTGCTGGCGGCTGGTGCTGACAAGGCGCTCGGCTCGGTGCAGGATCTCGGGCAGGGGCTGACGCAGGTCGGCACCACGGCGCACCAGATGGGCCTCTCGGTCGAGGACACCACGGGCACCCTCGCGGAGTTCGCCCAGGCGGGCCTCATCGGCGAGCGCGGCGGCACCACGTTCAAGCAGATGCTCCTGCAGCTGTCCGCGCCGACGACGAAGGCGCGCAAGCTCATGGACCAGTACGGCGTCAGCATCTACGACGCCGCCGGCAACATGAAGTCCATGCCCGAGATCGCGGGCAACCTGCAGCAGTCGTTCTCCAAGCTCGACCCGGCGGCCCGCAACGCCGCGCTCGGGATCATCTTCGGCTCGCGGGCCATCCAGGGCGCCAACATCCTCATCAAGGACGGCGCGGCGGGCAACGCTCGGTGGATTCGGTCGGTCAACGACCAGGGCTTCGCCGCTCAGCAGGCCGCGGGCAAGATGAACAGCCTCAACGGCGACCTGCAGAAGCTGAAGGCGTCGGTCATCAACTTCGCGATCGACACCGGCAACTCCGGCCAAGGGCCGTTGCGCGGCATCGTGCAGGGCACCACGAAGGCCATCGACGCCCTCGACAAGCTGCCCCCGTCCGCGAAGAGCGCATCGGTCGCGCTGCTCGGCATCACCGCAGTTGGCGGCGGCGGGCTGTGGTTCGCCTCCAAGATCGTCCGCGGCGTGGCTGAGAGTCGGCTGGCGCTGCAACAACTCGGCGTCAGCGCGGGCGCTACCCGCACAGCCCTCGCCGGCATCGCCAAGGGCATCGAGTTCGCCGCGATCCTCGCGGGCATCAGTTTGCTCGACAGCAAGCTGCAGGACCTGATGCACGCGAACCTCGACAACTCCACCCTCAGCCGCAGCCTGACCAACCTGGCCGAGACCGGCCACGTCACGGGCACGCTGGCGCAGACCTTCGGCACCGACTTGTCGAAGTTCGGCAACTACGCCGTCGACGCCACGTCCGGGCTGGAGAAGTTCACCAACGCGATCGCCGGCTGGGCACCGGGCGACACGCAGTTTGCGATCGCTACCCGCAACATCAAGTCCGTTGACGAGGCCCTCGCACAGATGGTCGAGGGCGGCAACGCCAAGCAGGCGAAGGAACTCTTCAACACCCTGGCGGCTTCGGCCGAGAAGCAGGGCGTTTCGATGAAGGACTTCCGAGGCCTCTTCACGCAGTACGGCACCGCGATGTCGACTGCGAGTGCTGAGGCAAAGAAGGCGGCCGGCGCGCAGGACGGATTCGCCTCTGCGACACAGGGCGCCGGTCAGGCCGCCCAACTGACCGCCAGTCAGATCAACGACAACATCACCGCGATGCAGAAGGACCGACAGGCTGCCCTCGGCGCGTTCGACGCGCAGACGCAGTACCGGCAGGCCCTGAAGGATGCTCGCGCGCAGGCTGCGAAGAACAGCGCGGGCATCAAGGGCAGCAGCGACGCCGCCTTGGCGAACCGCGGCGCGCTGTCCAGCCTCGCCGCCGCATGGAACGGGCTCAACGCGAAGGCGCAGAACGCGCCGGGCGCCTTCCACCAGGCGAAGCAGGCGTTCGTCGACGTTGCGCAGCAGATGGGCATGACCCGCAAGGCCGCGATCGACCTCGCCAACCGCATCCTCGCCATCCCGCCGAAGCGCGAGACCGAGATCCTGCTCAACGACTCCGGCGCCGTCGCGGGGCTGAAGTCGTACACGACCATGCTGGAGAACCTCAACGGGCGGATCGCGACCACCTATCTGCGGCAGGTGACCCAGCACGTCATCGCAGGCGGCGGACACCCCACCGCGCCCGGTTCCGCTGACGGTGGCACCGTAACCGGCGCACCCCGGCAGCCCTACGGCGACAAGGTGCTGTACCACCTCGCGCCCGGTGAGGAGATCATCTCCAACCGCCACGGGCAGGCCGACAAGAACCGCGCCGCGCTGAAGGCCGCCAACCAGGGCGCCAGACTGGCCGTGGTCGGTTACGCCGACGGTGGCACGACAGGCACGAGCACCCACCTGACTGCCGCCGAGAAGAAGAAGAAAGCGCAGGAAGCCGCGGCCAAGCGCAAGGCGGCGGCTGCTGCTGCCCATCAGCGGGCGCTCAGCCTGCAGGGTTACGACAACTCCTTCGACCTCGCCGGCGGTCTGTCCATCCAGCGGGTCAACTCCGAGCTCGCATCCTTCTCCCTGTCGGTGCACCGTCTCGGCGACCGGCTCGGCAAGGACTTCGGCCACCTGTCCGCCCAGGCTCGCTCGACGGCGCGTGAGTACCTCAAGGGCGAGGCTGCGCTGAAGAAGGAGACCGCTGCTCGGGATGCGCTCGTGCAGGCCCGCGACTCTGCTGTGCAGTCGTCGCAGGGCGCGTTCACCTCTGACGTCTTCTCCGGCGGCCTCGGCGGCATGTCCTTCATGCTTGGCCTCGACACGAAGCGCGCCTCGGCCTTCGACGCGGCCCTGACCGCGGCGAAGGCGCACGGCCTGTCGGGCGGGCTGGCGCAAGGGCTCGCAGCCAGCGGGAACCTGCAACTCGCGCAGCAGTTCGCCCAACTCAACCCGACGCAGATCGCGGCCTATGAGAAGCAGTACGGCCAGCGTCAGCAGGCCCTGGCGCAGCTCGGCTCGACGACGGGCTCCTTCTTCGCTCCGCAGATCGCAGCCGCCAACGCGCAGATCAAGGCCCAGCAGGCGACGCTGAAGCAGCTCAACGCCACGATGAACAAGCTCGAGCACGCCATTGAGAAGGGCATCTTCCGCCCCGTGCATGTCGACGCCCGCGGCAATGCGAACCCCGATCAGGTCGGCCGCAAGGTCGCCAAGCATCTGCGCCACCACGGGAAGGGCTGAGCCCCATGCCGATCCTCGTTGCGCCGGCTACCGCTGACGGCTTCCGCGGCTTCGCAGGCGACAAGCCCGGCAAGGTTCTCGACCAAGACCTCGTGGTCACCCTCGGCGGCATCAACCTGGGGACTGTCCACGACAGCGGCGTGCGCATGTACGTGACCAACGTCGTCGGCTGGTGGAACGGCTCGGGCTCGACCGGCGAGGTGACCCAGCGCGTCGCAGCCGACGGTGGCTGGTCGAACCGGCCCTATCGCGCTGCGCGGCACATCGAGCTCGACGTCGACCTGTGGGGCCTCGACTTCGACCACGTCACCCCCGTCCTCGAGGAAGTCGTCGCCGCGATCCCGTTGCGTGGCGACGTGCTGCAGGTCAGCAAGGCTAGCGAGGCGCTGCAGGCGACGGTGCAGCAGGACGGCGATGTCCTCGTCGACCGCTCGACGACCCACGCCACGCTGACGATAGCCCTCGTCGCCCCTGACCCGCGTCGTTACGACGTCTCCACGGTCACCGCGACCACGGGCCTGCCGACGACGGCGGGCGGCATGTCGCTGCCACTCTCGCTGCCCCTTTCGATCGGGGCGAGCATCAACTCCGGGCGGATCATCACAGACACGTTCGGCAACACCGACACCCCGCCCGTCTTCACCGTCAATGGCCCTTGTCCGCCGTTCCAGATCGCGCACAGCATGGCCGACGACCCGTCGGTGCCGCGGTCGGTGCTCCGGTTCGCTGAGGCGGTCCCCGATGGCCGGTCGCTGACCATCGACACCGCCCGCCGGCTCGCCCTGATGGACGGAACCGCCACCCGCACGGTGACGGGCACCTGGTTCTCCTACCTGCCCGGGAAGAACGGCCAGCCGGGCCTCAATCAGATCGACTTCACCGCCGACTCATACGACCCCGGCGCGCAGCTGGTCGGCGTGCACCGCGATGCTTGGAAGTAGGCCCGCATGAGTGTGACCCTGGTCGACGTCGACGCCACTTGGGTGAACCCGAGCAGCGTCTCCTACAACGCCAGCGAGCTGCGCCTCGCAGACGCCTCGTTGTTCGCGCAGGCGGGCATCGTCCGCAACGGCTCCAACGCGCTCGGCGTCTCCGTTGACGGCTCCGACGTGGTCACGGTGCAGCCCGGCTCGTGGGTGATCCCAGGGAACGCGGTCGCCGGTTCGGGTATCTGGCGCGGTGGCATCGCCTCGTCGGTGACCGGCAGCCTCGAGGCGCGCGATGCCACCTATGGGCGCATCGACCTCGTGGTGGCCCGCCAGCTCGACACCGACGTTGTCGCTTCGCACGCCGCCTACACCGGCCGCGTGGAGATCATCAAGGGCACCCCGTCGGCAACCCCGGGCGTCCCTGCGCTACCCAGCATGGCCGTCGAGCTCGGCCGCATCACCGTGCCTGCTGCCGGCGGGGCGGCTGCGTCGATGGACTCCTCGCACCGCACCTACGCGACCGGGGTGGGTGCGGAGATCGTCGTCCCCTCGGCGTCGGTGCTGCCCACGACGGGCATCCCGACCGGCCAGCGCGCCTACGCCCTCGACACCGGCATGGAGTACCGCTGGGACGGCTCGATGTGGGACGACGGCACCTACAAGGTCTACACGCCGACGCTGACAAACATCACCAAGGGCGGCGCTACGGTGACCGGCCGGTGGCGGCAGCGCGGGAAGACCGTCGACGTCACCATCACCTTTACCGCCGGGTCGACCACGTCCGCCTCCGGCACGATGCAGTTCTCCCTGCCCGTGGCAGCACGCAGCGACGCGGTCGCCAACGGTGTCGCGGTCAGCCAGCAGTCACCGTTCCTCGCCGGCGTCGCGTTCCTCGGCTCCACCACCGTCGTGCAGGTGCAGGGCACCACGTCGGCCGGCTCGTGGAACGGCTCCCAACTGCCCCCGTCCGGGAAGGTCCTCGTGATCTCGTTCCGCTACGAGGCGGCGTGACCGAGACGCCGATCGTCACCTGGCACGCGTTCGACCTGAAGAGCGGGCGGCGCGGGCCGCAGATGACGACGCAGCAGATGGGCGCCTTCGGGCGCATCATCGGCGACGTGACCGACTGCAACCTGCAGATCCGCTGCTACGACTCCGAGCGCGACAGCGGTGACGGCCTGCCCACAATCGACTACGCCACGCCCGGATGGGACGCGGGCACCGCACCCGGCCGGGCGCTGCTGGTGGCGCTCGACGAGGACGAGATCCCGCTGTGGGGCGGCCTCGTCCTCACGCGCCCCTCGGATGGCACCGAATGGGTCGAGGTCGACCTCGTGACGCTCGAGCACTACTTCGGCCGTCGTTACGTCGGCTACCTCGACTTCTTCGGCGACAGCGGCGAGGGTGTCGACCAGGCGAGCATCGCCCAGCAACTCATCGAGCCGACCCTTCCCGACGGCCTGCCGTTCACCTTCGACGCTCCGCTATCGGGCACCCTGCGCCAGATGTCCTACTCCGACGACGAGGACAAGACCGTCCTCGCGGCCCTGCAGGAGCTGATGGCGCTAGAGGGCGGCCCGGAGTTCACCGTCGACCTCGAATGGACCGACGACACCCACACCGCGCTCTCCTACGTCGTCCGGGTCCGCAACCGTCTCGGCGTCGCGCCGACGGTGCCCGTCCAGTTCACCATGCCGGGCTGCGTCACCGCGTTCACCTTCACCGAGGACTACTCCGAGGAGAACGGCGCCAACGACGTGCTCGCCACGTCTTCGGGGCAGGGCGAGGGTCGACCCACGTCGGCCCACCATGTCGCCTCTGACGCGATCGCGGGCGGCTGGCCGAAGTACGAGCTGCGGTTCCAGCCGGCCGCCTCCGTGCTCGACGACGGGCTCCTCGACGCCGCCGCCGAGGAGGAGCTGGCCCTGACGACCTACGGCCTGCAGGAGTTCACCCTGACCTCGACGCTTGCGGACGCGCCGCGCGTAGCCGTCGACTGGCGGCTCGGCGACGACATCACCGTGCAGGTTACCTCCGCGCGCTTCCCGGCCTACATCGGCCCCGATGGTGACCTCGTGGCCGGCTTCGTCGGCCGCGGGCGGGTGGTCGGTTGGGACGCCGACTTCGACGCCGGCACGATCGCCCCGAAGGTGAGGGTCTGATGCCTCGACGCAAGTTCCGCGGTGCCGACGACGACCTTGGGTGGATCAACCGCGAGATCACCGACCTGAAGCGGCAGATCCGCGAGCTGCGATCGGCCAAGACGCTCCAGGCGGCTGAGATCGGCAAGGGCGGCCTGACCGTGAAGGGCACGGGCGGCATCAAGATGGTCGCCCCAGACGGCACCGTCATCTTCGAGGTCTTCTGCAACTCCGACAACCCCGACCCGGCGGGCAACGCGCAGCCGTCCTTCCGCATCTTCCGCAACGACGGCACCCTGGCGCTGTCGCTCGAGGACCCGCTGCCCGGACAGAACGGCTACCACCAGATCCTGCGCGTGTGGGACCGCGCCGGGCACGAGATCTTCGCCGAGGACGCCACTGCGGGTGAGGGCATCGCGAACCCGTGGCTGCCGTTCCCGCTGTACCTGGCGCGCTACACCGACTGGCCGAAGACGACCTCGGGCACCTTCGAGGACATTTGGACGGGACAGATCGCGGCGAAGAACCCGACGCTGACCCTCGGCGCGAAGTACACCTCCGACGACTCGGCCACCTCCGGCGAGGTCCGCTTCCAGATCAACGGCACCACGGTGGGCACGACTCAGTCGGTCGGCTTCGGCATCGGGACCACCTACCTGGCTTCCTACCAGGCGCTGCCGTCCGGCGTGCACGTCAACGACTTCGTGACGGTGACGCTGCAGGCTCACCGCACGGCCGGGACGGGCAACATCTGCTGCACGCCGTTCGCGACGACGGGCAGCCAGTCAGGCTAGTTGCTCGGCTGGGGGACGACCGGCGCCGGAGGCGGCGTGGTGCCGTCCTGATTGTGCGGACCCTGCGGCGTGGGGTCCGGCGCGAGGGTCGGGGGCGTCTGCGGAGCGGGCGCGGGGGTCGAGCTGCTGGTCACCGGGGCCTCCGTGGTCGGTGTCGTGGTCGACGGCGCGGTGCTCGTCGTCGGGCTCGTGGTCGTAGTCGTCGTGCTGCTGTCCACGGTAGAGGCGCTGCTGACCACGGTGGCCGTGCTCGCGCTGGTGTCGGGCTTCGGCTGCGGCTTCGCCTTCAGCGTGGTGCCCTGCTCGACCGGCTGCGGCACGACGTCGACGCTCTGGGCTGCGGGCTGCGGCTGGACGGGCGCCGGGTGACTGCCGGCCTGCTGACCGATCGCGACACCGGCGACGATTCCGCCGCCGACCAGACCGGCCGCGGTGATGGTGCTGGCGATCTTGGCTGCTACCGACTTCATGGCTCCCCCACATCGTTTGTGCTTGACAACTGTACGCCTCACACCTGCTCAAGAGGCGGAAACCACGGATCTGATACATCGTCGTCCGCACCCGTCGAACCAAGGGGGGCGGGCCGCCGCCCGGGAGCGGACGACGACCCTGGCGCCGCTGAGCCCGACTCCACCGGGCCGGCGACGTTGCCGACAAGGATGCGGCACTCGGGAGCCTGATACGTCACCGGGGGCCGCTTGATCGCGGACGGGAGCGCGCGGTGCATCATCTTTGGCTCGACTTTCTACTGGTGGCTCAGCTGCCGGCGCTGGCAGCGAAGAGTCCCGCTGTCGAGCACACGATCGGCGACCTCGTGCGAGGCGCCGCGGAGATGATCGGTGCGCTGACCGTGCTCGGCGGCGCCTTGTGGTGGCTGGTGGGGCCGCGGATCAACGCCAAGATCGAGGCCGTCGTCCAGAAGGTCAACGAGACCCACCACAACATCACCGTCAACGGCGGCAAGTCCAACCCGCCCACCTTCCGCGACGAGGTGTCCATCCTGCGGCGCCAAGTCTCGGCGGTGACCGAACAGGCCGCGCACTTCGCTGAGGACATGACCGACCTGCGCGAGGACGTGACCGAGGCCCGCGAGGATCTGCACGGGCTGACGCGCTCTCTGGCGACGAACACCGCCGACACGCGCGACGTCAAGGACGCGCTCGACAAGCACCTGAAGTCGGGCGAGCGATATCTCGGGAAGGTCGAGGTCGTGCTCAACGAGCACGGCATCGAGTTGCCACCGGCTGACGACGAGTGAGCCATGCCTCCGCCGCTGGGTCGCCGGATGCCCTGCACCTACTGCGACCACGACGAGCACCTACTCCGCTGTGAGGCCGACCTCGGGGGCGGCATCACGTGTCCCTGCCGGGACGTACCCGTGCCCGGCGTGCACCCCGAGGTTCCGAAGGAGCCAGCCACATGAAGACCATCACCTACAACGCCGGCAACGCCTCGAGCGCGAAGGTCCGCGCCGACATCGAGGCGCTCGCCGCCCTGAAGCCGGTCGCGATCGGCCTGCAGGAGGTCGCCGACCGGCGAGCCGAGCTCGCCAACGTGCCCGGCTACCGCACCATCCAGGAGAACGGCTCGGTGAAGGGCCACGTCGCCCTGCTGGTCCGCGAGGACGCGAAGCCGGGCGACCCGCAGCTGCACCAGATCGGGAAGCGCACCCATGTCGGCCCGGACGTCGCCGGCGCGCGCACCAACGGGTGGACCGCGGCGAAGTACATCCTCGCCGTCGACGTCACCGACACCGACACCGGGAAGCCGGCCACCGTCGCGACGATGCACCTGGTGCCGTCGGCGTCGCACTCCCAGGCCGCCTCGGCGCTGCTGAAGACGCAGGCCGCGAACGCCGCGGCGTGGCTCGCCGAACAGCCGCTGCCCACCGACCTGATGGGCGACTGCAACGGCCGCGCCGGCCGCCACGAGTTCGCACCCCTGCGCAAGGTCGCCACCGCCGTCTCCGCGCCCTCGCGGAAGGGCGCGGCGATCGACATCCACTGGCTGAAGGGCTGCGCCGGCAAGCCGGTCGCGCTCGACGGCTACTCCTCCGACCACAAGCCGGTCGTGGCCGTGATCGCCCTGCCGACGGCGGCCCCGACGCCCGCACCGAAGGAGCCTGTCGTGAGCACCGTCGAGAAGCTCGCCAGCATCGCCGAGGGCGAGGTCGGCTACCACGAGGGCCGCTCCGGCGGCCACTGGAACAACCACGAGAAGTACGCCGCGCAGGTGCCCACCCTCGCCTGGGTCTCCGCCGGCGGCTACCCCTGGTGCGCGGTGTTCGTCTGCTGGGTGTTCAACAAGGCCGGCGTCCTCGAGCTCATCCCCGGCGGCCCCACCGCGTCGGTGGCGCACTTCCGCGACGCCGCGAAGGCCGCCGGACGGTTCTCCGAGTACCCCGCCGTGGGCGCGATCGCGCTCTACGGCACCGCCGGGGACGCCCACACCGGCCT
>DASSEX010000040.1:0-91957 GCA_035695045.1 Mycobacteriales bacterium
CTGGTGCTGGCGCGCCCCGAAGGCGCCGGACCGGGCACCAAGGGCCTGAGCCTGTTCATCGTCCCGAAGTTCCTGGTGACCGACTGGGCCACCGGCGAGCTCGGTGAGCGCAACGGCGTCTACGCCACCAACGTCGAGAAGAAGATGGGCCTGAAGGTTTCGGCCACGTGCGAGATGACCTTCGGTCACACCGACGTTCCCGCCGTCGGTTACCTCGTCGGCGAGGTGCACGACGGCATCGCGCAGATGTTCCAGGTCATCGAGTACGCCCGCATGATGGTCGGCGCCAAGGCGATCTCCACGCTCTCCACCGGCTACCTGAACGCGCTCGAGTACGCCAAGAACCGCGTCCAGGGCCCTGACCTCACGCAGATCACCGACAAGACCGCGCCTCGCGTCACCATCACCCACCACCCCGACGTGCGCCTCATGCTGATGCGCCAGAAGGCGTGGGCGGAAGGCATGCGCGCGCTGGTGATCTACACGGCGCACATTCAGGACCAGATCGCTCTCGCCGCGGCCAACGGCGCTGACGCCGAACTGCTGGTCCGGGTCAACGATCTGCTGCTCCCGATCGTGAAGGGCTACGGATCCGAGAAGGGTTACGAGCTGCTGGCGACGTCGCTGCAGATCTTCGGTGGCTCCGGCTACCTGCAGGACTACCCGATCGAGCAGTACATCCGCGACGCGAAGATCGACACCCTCTACGAGGGCACCACGGCCATCCAGGGCATGGACCTGTTCTTCCGCAAGATCGTGCGCGACCAGGGCCAGGCACTCAACGTCCTTCTCCAGCAGGTCAAGGACTTCGCCGAGTCCGAGGCCGGCAACGGGCAGCTGAAGAACGAGCGCGGTCTCCTCGAGAACGCGTTGGCCGACGTCGAGGCGATGGTCGGCGCGATGGTCGGTCAGCTGACGGCATCGATGGAGGACGTCCGCAACATCTACAAGGTCGGGCTCAACACGACCCGCCTGCTGCTGTCGCTCGGCGACCTCGTCGTCGGCTGGCTGCTCCTCCGGCAGGCAGAGGTGGCGCTGCTCAAGCTGACCGAGGGCGCCGACGGCCGTGACAAGGCGTTCTACGAAGGCAAGGTCGTCGCCGCGAAGTTCTTCGCGCAGACGCGCCTGCCGCTTCTGGGCGCCGAGCGTGTGGTCGTCGAGGGCAGCAACCTCGAGCTGATGGACCTGGACGAGTCCGCGTTCTGACGGGCGGTTTGTCCGTCTGGATGCTCCATCCGGGCGACATCACGTGTGTCGCAGGGCTGCGCGGGTATCACACGTCGTGACGGAAGGCCGGCATCGAGGTCGGCCCCCTATCGACAGGAGTGAGCCAGCCATGGGCATTGGCGTCAGCATCTTCCTCATCGCACTGGGCGCCATCCTGACCTTCGCGGTGCACGCATCGCTGTCCGGCGTCAGCATCCAGACCATCGGCGTCATCCTGATGATCGCCGGTGCGCTCGGCCTCATCGTCACGCTGCTCGTCTGGGGCCCGCGTCGCGGCGCTCGCGGTGGCGTCGTCGAGGAGCGCGTCTACGACGACCGCCCCGCGACCTACTGACGCAGAGCGCACAGCAACCACAAGCCTGAAGGCCGGCCCGGAAACGGGCCGGCCTTCACTTGTGTCCGCACGAACCGCGCATCAACGGTTCGCTTCGTTGTCCAGCCATGTGCCGACGACGCGTGACATGAACTCCGGCTGCGAACGGAAGCCCAATGAGGCGTAGACGGCTTGCATGTCGTCGGTCTGCAGGCCGACATGCTGCCCGGGCACCTGCTCACACAACAACGTGACCATCCGCCTGGCGAGCCCGCGGCGCCGGTACGACGACTGCGTCCACACGTCGAGCAGATAGGCGTTGCACACGCCGTCGGACAGCAGTCGTGCCATTCCGACCACGCGGCGGCCGTCGCGGGCGATCGCAACGTGCTGCGAGGCCGCGAACGACCTCCGCAGCGCTTCGGCCGTCCTGCCGTTGTCGAAGTCGTCAGCGGCCAGGTCGGTCTTGCACTGCGTCCAGTCGATGTCCTCGAGCGATCCGTCGACGGTGACGTCGACGCCGGTCACGACCAGGCGAGGAACAGCGCCGGATCCGCCAGCATCGCACCGATGTCGGCGAGGAACTGCGACCCGAGCTGGCCGTCGACGAGCCTGTGGTCGAACGACAACCCGAGCTGCGTCACCTTGCGCACAGCGATCTGCCCCTCGTGCACCCACGGCATGTCCCGCACCGCGCCGAAGCACAGGATCGCGGACTCGCCGGGGTTGATGATCGGCGTTCCGGTGTCCATGCCGAAGACGCCGACGTTGGTGATGGTGATCGTCCCGCCCTGCATGTCGGCAGGCGGCGTCTTGCCGTCGCGCGCGGTCGTCACGAGCTGCTGCAGTTCGGCCGCGAGCTCGGGCAGTGTCAGCGAGCCCGCGTCCTTGATGTTCGGAACGAGAAGTCCACGCGGGGTCGCCGCAGCGATGCCGAGGTTGATGTAGTCCTTGACCACGATCTCCTGCGCCGCGTCGTCCCATGTCGCGTTCATCAGCGGGTGCCGCTTGACCGCGACGAGCAGCGCCTTCGCGACGACGAGCAACGGACTGACGCGGACCTCCGCGAACTCCCGCATCGTCTTCAGTCGTTCGACCATCTCCATCATCGGTGTGACGTCGAGGGTCGTGAAGATGGTGACGTGCGGCGCAGAGAAGGCCGACGAGACCATCGCCGCGCCCATCTGCTTGCGGACGCCCTTGATCGGGATCCGCTGCTCGCGCGTGGCGGGGTCGAAGTCCACCACGCGAACCGGCGCCTCCGACGCGACCGAGGCGAGCTCGCCGCCGGTGTCGCCCGCCGCGGCCTCGACGTCGCTGCGCGTGATGGTGCCGTTGGGCCCGGTCCCCGACAGCGACCGCAGGTCGACGCCGAGGTCACGCGCGAGCTTGCGCACCGGAGGCTTGGCCAGCACGTGCACCTGCGCCGCGCCGGCCACCTGTGCGGCGCGGGCACCGACGCCGGCGGCGGAGACCCGCGCCGGCTGCGGCGATCGGGGCGCGGCTTCTGCCGCCTTCCGTGGGCGGCGGGTCAGCTTTCCGCTCTTCGGACCGGTGCCGACGAGAACCTCGATCTTCTCCTCGCTGTCTGCCTTCGGGGCAGGCGAGCCGACGAGGCCGGGCTCGTGCGGCACCTGCGGGACCATGTCGGCGGCCGCTGCCACCCTCGTCTGCCCGGGCGCGGCAGAAGTCGGCGGCGGAGGTTCGACCGGCTCGCCGGAGGGGTCCACGTCGAAGGTGATGATCGGGGAACCCACGTCGACCGTCTCGCCCTCGGCGTGATGCAGCGCGGAGACGACACCGGCGTACGGCGAGGGGATCTCGACCGCCGCCTTCGCGGTCTCCACCTCGACGATCGGCTGGTTGAGCTTCACCTCGTCGCCGGGCTCGACGAACCACTTCAGGATCTCGCCCTCGGTGAGGCCCTCGCCGAGGTCCGGCAGCTTGAAATCGCGGAACGTTGGCATCTGCGTCCTAGAAGGCGAGTGAGCGGTCGACGGCGTCGAGGATGCGGTCGAGGTCGGGAAGGAAGTCCTCCTCGATCTTCGACGTCGGGTACGGCGTCGAGAACCCGCACACCCGCAGGACAGGAGCTTCGAGCTCGTAGAAGCACTTCTCGGTGACGCGGGCGGCGACCTCGGCCGCCAGTGACGCGAACACCGGCGCCTCCGCGACGACGATCGCGTGACCGGTCTTGCGGACGCTGGTGAGCACGGTCTCCCAGTCGATCGGTGAGAGCGCACGAAGGTCGACGACCTCGAGCTCTCGACCTTCGGTCGCAGCAGCAGCCGCCGCCTCGAGGCAGGTCTTCACCGACGGCCCGTAGGTGATCAGCGTCGCGTCGCTGCCGGGCCGGGCGACGGTGGCGTCCCACAGGTCGAGCGGCGCCGCACCGGTGTCGACCTCCGCCTTGTCCCAGTACCGGCGTTTCGGCTCGAAGAACACGATCGGGTCGTCGCTCGCCACCGCCTGCTGGATCATCCAGTAGGCGTCGACCGGGTTGGCGCAGGTGACGACCTTCAGGCCGGGCGTGTGAGCGAAGTACGTCTCCGGCGACTCGCTGTGATGCTCGACCGCGCCGATGCCGCCGCCGTACGGGATGCGGATCGTGATCGGCAGCTTCACGTGGCCGGCCGACCGGTAGTGCATCTTCGCGACCTGGCTGACGATCTGGTCGAACGCCGGGAAGACGAAACCGTCGAACTGGATCTCGCAGACCGGGCGGAACCCCCGGATCGCGAGCCCAACCGCGGTGCCGACGATGCCGGACTCGGCGAGCGGGGTGTCGATGACCCGGTCCTCGCCGAAGTCCTTCTGCAACCCGTCGGTGACGCGGAAGACACCGCCGAGCCGGCCGACGTCCTCGCCCATGATGAGGACCTTGGGGTCGTCCTCGAGTGCCTTGCGAAGGCCTTCGTTGAGGGCCTTGCCGAGTGTCAGCGTCGCCATCAGTGACCCGCTCCCGCTTCCGTGCCCTCGAACCCCGCCAGGTAGCTCGCGAGCTGCTCGCGCTCCTCGTCGAGCAGTGACGACCCGCCTGCATACACGTGGTCGAACAGCGAGATCGGATCGGGGTTGGGGAGGCTGAGGCAGCCTTCACGCATGTGCGCGGCAAGCTCATCGGCCTGACGTTCGACGTCGGCGAAGAATGCCTGGTCGGCCATGCCGCCCCGCGACAGGTAGGCCTTCATCCGCTCGATGGGGTCCTTGAGCTTCCAGGTCTCGAGCTCGGCGGCGAGTCGGTAGCGCGTCGGGTCGTCCGACGTGGTGTGCGGACCCATGCGGTAGGTGAACGCCTCGATGAGGGTCGGACCACTGCCTTCGCGGGCCCGTTCCAGTGCCTCGCGAGCGACGGCCAGAACGGCCAGCACGTCGTTGCCGTCGACCCGTACGCCGGGAAACCCGAAGCCGCGGGCGCGCTGGTAGAGCGGAATCCGGCTCTGCCGTTCGAGCGGCTCGGAGATGGCCCACTGGTTGTTCTGGCAGAAGAAGACGACCGGTGCCTGGAAGACGCTGGCCCAGACGAACGCCTCGTTGACGTCACCCTGGCTCGAGGCGCCGTCGCCGAAGAACGCCATGGTGGCGCCGTCGCCGCCGTCGCGCTGCATACCCATGGCGTAGCCGGTGGCGTGCAGCGTCTGCGAGCCGATGACGATCGTGTAGAGCTGAAAACCCTTGTCGCGGGGGTCCCAGCCGCCCTGGTTGACCCCTCTGAACAACCCGAGCAACGTGACCGGGTCGACGCCCTTGCAGTAAGCGACGCCGTGTTCGCGATAGGTGGGAAACGCGAAGTCTCGTTCGGTGAGCGCCTTCCCCGCGCCCACCTGTGCCGCTTCCTGGCCGAGCAGGCTCGCCCACAGGCCCAGCTCACCTTGCCGCTGGAGCGCCATCGCCTCGGTGTCGATCCGCCGGACGAGGACGAGGTCGCGGTAGAGCTCGCGATACTCCTCCTCGGTCAACTCGAGGTTGTAGTGCGGATGGTCGACGCGCTCGCCCTCCGGCGTGAGGAGCTGCACCAGCTCCGGACCTTCGGACGGTTGCACCGCCTGGAGCGCCGCTGCATCGACGGCGCCGTTGCCGTCGACAGTGGCTTCGGGCATGCCACTCCTCGTCTCGTCCATCAGTGCGCCGGGATCACCGGCACGCGGTACGGAATCCCCGGTGGCCGCGGGTGGCGGCGTCGCGGAGCGGCACGGTCGCCCGCGCCGGGCTCAATGGTCGCAGACCGATCGACCGTCGGTCCAAGCACAGGGACGGTCAGTCGTGCCGGTGGCCGTGACCATGACCGCCGTGCGTCCGGCCGTGACCGTGGGTGTGCTTGCCGTCGCTCGCGTGATGGCGAGGTGCGTGACCGTGCCCGCGGGTGCCGCCAGGGTGGTGCTCGCCATCGCCGACGGCGATCCCGTGCGGCAGCGGCCGGTCGGCGGCGGGGTGGCGGTGCGGATGGCCGCGGCCGTGACGGCGCTGGCCGGGCCGCGCCTCGTCGCCCTGCGCGCTCGGGCGCAGATCTGCGACGGGACGCAGCTGGTCACCGGTGGCCGGGGCCGTCAGCCGCGGAGAGCGCGGCCGCATCAACAGCATGCGCAGCCCGAGCAGGTCGCGCAGACCGGGCTGTGGCCGCGTCACCACCACTTCGGGAGCAGAGACGACCGGACCGCCCGCCTTCGTCGCAGGGCCTGACGGCGTGCCGACAGCCGGAGCCGGGACGAACGGGACGAAGGGCAGCGATACGGTCGGTGCGGTCGTGGTCGGGACCTGCGGATGCTGTGCCGGGGCCGACGGGGGCTTCACGATGACGACACCACCGACCCGGCCGGTGATCGCCGCAGGCCCGTGCTGACCCTGGCCGGTGAGCCCGGTGGGTGCCGCAGGACCGCTCCAGACGTGCAGGCCGGCACCGAGAACGATGGCCAGTCCGGTCGAGGCCAGGAAGGCAAGCGCGCCTACGGCGGTGGACACCGCCGTGGGGACTGCTCGCCACCGGGCCATCGCACCATCCTTCCGCGCCGGGCCGCCGGGCACCTGCGAAATGCCAGGAACTGATCCGTTCGCACTGCGCGTGCACACAGAGTGTACTCGCATCGTAACAGCCCGTGGTCATATTTGACCATCTCGGACATCTCCGGCGGGCGCCGGGTGGACTGAGCCGGACAGAGCGGACAGCGGCCGCTACAGGCCGTAACCTGCCGCCTGATGGCCGACTGGGTGCTCTGGTTGATCGCCGCCGGCGTGCTCGGCGTGGCGGAGATGCTCACGCTGACGTTCGTCCTGGGAATGGTTGCCGTGGCTGCGGCGGCTGCTGCCGTGACCGCCGCCGTCGGCCTCCCGCCGGCGGTGCAGATCGCCGCGTTCGCCGCGGTCAGCGTCATGCTGCTGGGGGTGGTACGCCCGATCGCGCGCCGCCATCACCACACCCCGGCGTCGCTGCAGACAGGAGCGGCGGCACTGGTCGGGCGTCGAGCCATGACTCTCACAGAGGTCGACCGAGCCGGAGGCCAGGTGCGGATCGGCGGCGAGGTGTGGAGCGCCCGGCCGTATGACGAGCACCACGTCATCCCCGCCGGCACGGCCGTGGACGTCGTCCAGATCGACGGCGCGACTGCAGTCGTCCTGAGCGCGGAGTGACCATGACGGAGTTCCCGGCGCGCCGCTCGGCGCAGGAGGCAGGTGTCCGATGGGTGCGTTGATCGCCGTCGCCATCGTGGCGTTCGTCGTGCTGGTCACCGTCGTGCGAGCCGTGCGGATCGTGCCGCAGGCGACGGCCGGCATCGTCGAGCGCCTGGGTCGCTACCAGCGGACGTGCACGCCGGGACTGACCGTCCTGACCCCGTTCGTCGACCGGATGCGTCCGCTTCTCGACCTGCGCGAGCAGGTCGTCAGCTTTCCGCCGCAGCCGGTGATCACCCAGGACAACCTGGTCGTCAACATCGACACGGTCATCTACTTCCAGGTGACGGATCCGCGGTCGGCGACGTACGAGGTCGCGAACTTCATCCAGGCGATCGAGCAGCTCACCGTCACCACCTTGCGCAACGTCATCGGGGGGCTCGACCTCGAGGCAACCCTGACCAGCCGCGACCAGATCAACGGCCAGCTGCGCGGTGTGCTGGACGAGGCGACGGGCAAGTGGGGGATCCGCGTGAACCGCGTGGAGATCAAGGCCATCGACCCGCCGGCGAGCGTCAAGGAGTCGATGGAGAAGCAGATGCGCGCGGATCGTGAGAAGCGCGCGGTGATCCTCACGGCAGAAGGCCAGAAGCAGTCGCAGATCCTCACGGCGGAGGGCCAGAAGCAGGCGGCGATCCTCACCGCGCAAGGCGAGCGCGAGGCCGCGATCCTGCGGGCCGAGGGCGAGGCGAAGGCCATCACCACGGTCTTCCAGGCGATCCACGACGGCGCGCCCGACCCGGCGCTGCTCGCCTACCAGTACCTCCAGACGCTCCCCCAGATCGCCGCGTCCGAGTCGTCCAAGGTCTGGGTCGTCCCCACCGAGCTGACAGCCGCGCTGCAAGGTCTCTCCCGCGCCTTCGGCGACAGTGGCCGCGGCGGAGAGCGCGCCGGCGGATCCTGACCGGGGACTACCCGAACCTGCGCGGGAGTTGACCAGCGCGTGGGCGACATCGCGTATCGCAGTCGGTCGGGACGTGCGGTTCTGGTCGCGACGATCCTCGGTTCCGGAGTGGCCTTTCTCGACGGCACCGTGGTCAACGTCGCCCTGCCGCACATGGCGCGCAGCTTCAATGCCGGCTTCGCGACGATGCAGTGGGTGCTCGACTCCTACCTGTTGATGCTCGGCGCGTTCGTGCTCGTCGGCGGCGCGGTGGGCGACGTCCTCGGCCGGCGCAGAGTGTTCCTCGTCGGCCTCATCGGGTTCGGGGTGGCGAGCGCCGCCTGCGGTGCGGCACCGACCGGTGGCCTTCTCGTCGCGGCGCGTGCCGTGCAGGGACTCGCCGGGGCCCTGCTCGTACCGGGAAGCCTTGCCCTCATCGCCGCGTCGTTCACGCCGGATGACCGGGACCGTGCGATCGGCACGTGGTCAGGACTCGCCGGCCTGGCCAGTGCCCTCGGACCGTTCGTCGGCGGGTGGCTGGTCGACGCGGTCTCCTGGCGATGGGTCTTCTACCTGAACCTGCCGCTGATCACGGTCGCGGTCGTCGTCACCGCAACAGCGGTGCCGGAGTCACGGGACGTCGCAGCCCGGGGCTGGAGATCACTCGACCTTCCAGGGGCGGGGCTCGTCGCCCTGGCCTTGGGGCTGCTCGTCGTGCCGTTGATCGAGACCCACCTCGCAACGGCGTTGCGGGTGGGTTCATTCGTCGCCAGCGCACTGGCGGCGGTGGCGTTCGCCCGGGTCGAGCTGACCGGCCGCCGGCCGATGGTGCCGCTGCGTCTCGTCCGCGACCGGGTGTTCGTCGTCGCCAACGCGATCACCTTCGTCGTCTACGGAGCACTGGGCGGTGCCCTTTTCCTCGTCGCGGTGCAGCTGCAGACGGGACTCGGCTACTCCGCCCTCGAGGCCGGCGCGGCGATGGTGCCGCTGACGATCGCCCTGCTGCTGTTCTCCTCGCGCGTGGGTGCACTCCTGCCGCGGATCGGCGCCCGGCCACTGCTCACCGCCGGCCCGGTCTTGGCCGGTGGCGGGCTCTGCCTGCTCGCCCGAGCCAGTCCCGGGGCGTCGTACGCCGGTGGCGTCCTGCCCGGCATCCTCGTCTTCTCCGCCGGCATGTGCCTGGTCGTCGCGCCGATCACCTCGACGGCACTCGGCGCACTCGACGCAGCCCACGCCGGTCTCGCCAGCGGCGTCAACAACGCCATCGCGCGGGTTGCGTCGCTCCTGGCCGTCGCCGTGCTGCCCGCAGTGGCCGGTGCAGGCGCCGGAGCGCGCCTCCCGCAACACGGCTTCCAGCTCGCGATGCTCGTCGCAGGCGTGCTGGCCGCGGCCGGTGGCCTCATGGCGTACGTCGGACTGCCCCGCATCGGCGGCCCGCCGGCACCGGGTAGCGTCCCTGCGTGACTTTTCCCGATCAGCTCAAAGCCCGGATCGGACGTGTCGGTGTCTGGACCGGGCAGCTCGACTTCTCTCCCGCCTCCGTCGTTCGTGACGCCGCCCGCGAGGTGGAGGATCTCGGCTACGGCGCGCTCTGGACCGGCGAGGCCGTCGGCCGGGAGGTGCTCACCGCGGCACAGCTGCTGCTGACGGCGAGCGACTCCCTGGTCGTCGCCACCGGCATCGCCAACGTCTGGGCGCGTGATGCGCTCGCGATGGCGGCCGGGCAGCTCGCTATCGGCGAGGCGTTCCCGGGACGCTTCATCCTGGGCATCGGCGTCTCGCACAAGCCATTGCTCGACGTGCGCGGCCAGGACTACGGCAAGCCGCTCGCCTTCATGCGGGACTACCTCGGCGGCATGGACCACGGGTACGACGTCTACCGCGCGACCCGACCCGAGCCGATGCCGCCGCGAGTGCTCGCCGCGCTCGGCCCGAAGATGCTCGAGCTCGCAGCCGAACGCGCCGACGGCGCGCACACCTACTTCGTCCCCCCGGAGCACACGGCACGGGCCCGCGAGACGCTCGGCGCCGGCAAGCTGCTCGCACCCGAGCAGGTGTGCGTCCTGTCGACGGACCCGACGGTCGCGCGAGAGATCGCACGCCGGCACACCGCGTCCTACCTGCGCCTCGCCAACTACACCAACAACCTGCGTCGATTCGGCTTCGACGACGAGGACTTCGCCGACGGCGGCAACGACCGGCTGGTCGACACCATCTGCGCGTGGGGCGATGTCGACGCGGTCACGGCGCGCGTGAAAGCACATCTCGACGCCGGCGCGGACCACGTCGCCGTACAGGTGCTCGTCGACGACCGGCGCGGCCTCCCGCGCAAGGAGTGGGCCGAGCTCGCGCCGGCACTGCTCTCACTGTGAGCGGGTTCGAGACGGCCACCGCCGTCCACGGTCGAGAGGTCAGCGAGTACGACGTCTTCCCGAACCGGCTGCGTTACGACGTCGACCTCGATGCGGGATGGTCGATCGGCGGAAAGCCGAACGGCGGCTACCTGCTCGCCGTCATCGCCAACGCCGCGCTCGACGGCGTCAAGCGACCGCACGCGCTCGCGACATCCGGCCACTTCCTCCGGCCGCCGTCGGGTGGACCGGCTGAGGTCCGCGTCGACGTGATGAAAGAGGGCCGCACCGCCTCGACCGCGCGGGCGACGCTGTGGCAGAACGGCAAGGCCTGTCTCGACGCGCTCGTGACCGCGGGCGAACTGCCGCGCGAAGAGCCGGAGTTCGTCGGGTTCCCGATGCCGGACATGCCCGGTCCCGACGAGTGCCGGGCCCGTCAGCAGGACGACATCGTCGTCGAGCTTCTCAACCACGTCGACGTGCGGCTCGTCCCGGACACAGTGCCGTTCCACCGAGAACGCGTCGAAGGCGCGGCGCCCGTCATCCGCGGATGGATGCGCTTTCACGACGGCGCAGATGCAGACGCGCTCGCGCTCCTGCTCGCCGTCGACGTCTGCCCGCCGACGGTGTTCCACCTCGGCCGCATGGGGTGGGCGCCGACGGTCGAGCTGACCTGCCTGCTCCGTCGCGAGCCCGCACCCGGGTGGCTGGCGTTCGAGGCGAAGCTCACGATGCTCGCGGGCGGCTGGTTCGACGAGGAGGCGACGGTGTGGGACAGCACTGGTGCCCTCGTCGCCCAGTCGCGGCAGCTCGCGCTCGTCGGCAAGTGATGAGCGACCCCGCTGCCGTTGCCGGTGAGCCGATGCCTGCCGATCTCCGCAAGGTGTCCGACGCGGCCAAGGGTTTCCTGCCCGCGGACGAGGCGGACGCGCTGTACGACGCCGCGTGGGCGATGGCGCCGTACGGGCCCTTGCTCGAGGTCGGGACCTACTGCGGGAAGTCCGCCACGTTCCTCGGGGCGGCAGCAAAGCTCCGCGGCGGCGTCGCGGTGACGGTCGACCACCACCGGGGCTCGGAGGAGAACCAACCGGGGTGGGAGTGGCACGACCCCGAGCTCGTCGACGCCGCAGTGGGGGTGATCGACACTCTTCCGTTCTTCCGGCACACGATGCACGCAGCCGGTCTCGAGGACGTCGTCGTCGCCGTCGTGGGCCGCAGCGCCGTCGTGGCGTCGCTGTGGTCGACGCCGCTCGCGTTGCTGTTCATCGACGGTGGCCACGCAGTCGAGCACTGCATCACGGACTACCGCTGCTGGTCGCCGAAGGTGCAACCGGGAGGCGTGCTCGCGATCCACGACGTGTTCCCCGATCCGGCGGACGGGGGCGTCGCGCCCTACGAGCACATCTACCTGCCTGCCCTCGACGACGGCTTCGTCGAGGTGCGTCAGGTCGGTTCGCTACGGGTGCTCAGGAAGCCCGACAGCTGAGCCGCAGCCGCACACCGGGTCGGGGATGAGGTCCACACCGGCCGGAAGCCGCTCGGCTCGGAAGATGCCGTTGCCCGGTGAGGTCCGGGACAGCGCGTCGACGGCGAGGACGACAGCCGCCCCGGTCCAGGTCGAGTGCTCGTCCGGCCAGTTGACCCGCTCCGCGAACTGCCAGCCCGTCCAGTAGCTGCCGTCGGCCTCGCGAAGATGCTGGACCTCCTCCAGCAGCATGAGCGCTCGGTCGCGGTCGCCGACGGTGTCGAGCGCGAGCACCAGCTCGCACGTCTCGGCGCCGGTGACCCATGGCTCGTCGGACACGCACCGCGCGCCGAGTCCGGGGACGACGAAGCCGTCCCACTGTTCGGCCAGCCGGTCGTGCGCCGCCGCGCCGCGGACCGCACCGCCGAGGACCGGGTAGTACCAGTCCATGGAGTAGCGGCTCTTGTCGAGGAACGCCTCCGGATGCTCCGCAACGACGTGGGCCAGTCGGCCGGCCGCGAGCTCCCAGTCCGGCTGTGGCTCACCGACCCAGTCGGCGAGTGCCAGTGCACACCGCAGTGACTGGTACGTCGACGACGACCCGGTGAGCAACGCGTCGTCGGTGAGCGAGCCGTCGGCTCCGACGAGCCAGCCGATCTCGCCGCGGTCCGTCTGCCGGCGTACGACGAAGTCAGCCGCGCGTCGAACCGTCGGCCACATCCGCCAGGCGAACCGGTCGTCGCCGGTGATCAGCAAGTGGTGCCAGACGCCCACAGCGACATACGCGCACTGGTTGGTCTCCGCGCCGCCGTCGAGAACCGTCCCGCCGGTCACCTTCGCCGGCCACGAGCCATCCGGACGCTGGGTGGTCCGAAGGTAGTCGTAGGCGCGCACGGCCGCCTCGGTGAACCCGGTCGCCGACAACGCCATCGCGCACTCGACGTGGTCCCACGGGTCGGTGTGACCACCCGGGAACCACGGGATCGCGCCGGTCGGCTCCTGGACACGGGCGATGCTCGCGGCGGTGGCCGCGATGTCATCGGCGGTCAGCAGTCCGTCGATCGCGGGCAGGTCAGGCAGCGGCACTTGCCGCCTCCGTCTCTGCGATCGGCTTGTCCGCGTAGACGACGAGACTCTTGCCGAGGACGGGGTTGAGCGCCTGCTCCGCCACCCTGGTCAGCCACGGGCGCTTCATGATGTCCCACACCAGGACCTGGTGGTAGAGCCGCGACGGCGGGCTCTCCTTGCCGAAGGCGCAGTTGAGCCACCAGTACGGCGCATGCAGAGCGTGCGCGTGATGCGAGCCACGTGGCTGAAGGCCGGTGTCGCGCAGCCGTTGCTCGAGCTGGTCACCGCGGTAGATCCGGACGTGGCCGCCCGGCACGTCGTGGTACTCCCGCGACAGTGCCCAGCAGACCCGCTCCGGCCACCAGCGCGGAACCGTGACGGCGATACGGCCACCGGGGCGCACGACCCGCGCGATCTCCGCCATCGCGAGATCGTCGTCGGGAATGTGCTCGAGCACCTCGGACGCCATGACCACGTCGAACGACGCGTCGGGGAACGGCAGGGAGAGCAGGTCGGCGCGGACCGATCGTGCGACGACGTCGCCCGGGGCCTCTCCTGACGCGGCCATCGCACGGAACATCGCGGTGACCGACGTGACCTCTTCCTCGCTGCGGTCCACAGCGACGACGTGCGCGCCACGGCGATAGGCCTCGAACGCGTGCCGCCCGAACCCGCAGCCGAGGTCGAGCACCCGCTCGCCCGCCGCGATCGGGAACTGGGTGAAGTCGACGGTCAGCACGACGCCCTCCTCGCCACCACGTCGGCGTAGACCTCGGCGGTCGCCGCAGCGGTCGCTCGCCAGGTGAAACGGTCCTCGACGCGGCGGCGGCCGGCAGCACCGAGCGCGCGCCGGCGGGGCTCGTCGTCCAGCAACGCCCCGAGCGCGTCCGCGAGGTCCGACGGGTTGCCGGGCTCGACGAGAACGCCGCAGTCGCCGACGACCTCGGGCAGCGCGCCGCCGCGCGAGGCGACGAGCGGGGTGCCGCACGCCATCGCCTCGACGGCGGGGATGGAGAAGCCCTCGTAGAGCGACGGCACGACCGCGGCCTCGGCGGACCCGAACAGCTCGGCGAGTGCGGGGTCCGACAAACCGGTGACGAACCGTACGGCGTCCGAGAGACCGAGCTCGTCGACAGCCCGCGCGACCGGGCCGTCCGCCTTCGGGCGTCCGACGACGACGAGCTCGACGTCGCGCCCGGTGCGCAGCTTGGCCACCGCGTCGAGCAGAACGCGCACGCCCTTCATCGGACTGTCCGAGCTCGACACCGCGACGATGCGGCCGGGCACCCTGGGCAGTGTCGGCGGGCGGAACACGTCGGTCTCGACACCGACCGGGATCACCTGCACCGCGCTGCGACGCACACCGAACTCGGTGACGATGTCGTCCGCGGAGCTCTCGGAGACGGTCAGCAACGTCGACATCCGCCGGGCGACGCGGGCCTGCATGCGGGTGAACGCGTACCAGCGGCGCAACGACATCCGGCGGAGAAGGCTCGCCGCCGCCTCGACCTCGTGCCGCCGGTCGATGGTGATCGGGTGATGCACAGTCGCGACCAGCGGCACACCGCCGCGGGTCAGCCGAAGCAGGCCGTACCCGAGCGACTGGTTGTCGTGCACGATGTCGAACTCGTCGCGACGTGCCAGCAGCTCGCGAGCCGCGCGCAGCGAGAACGTCAACGGCTCCGGAAAGCCGCCGGTCCACATCGTCGCGACCTCGAGCGCATCCGTGACGTCGCGCAGCTCCTGCCAGGCCGGCGTACGGAAGGGGTCGTCGTCGCGGTAGAGGTCGAGGCTGGGCAGGGGGCGCAGCGTCAGTGAGCCGGGCGCGGACCCATCGCCTGCGGGCGCGCGCACGACGTCCAGCTCCGGGTAGGGCTGGCCGCTGAAGACCTCGACGTGGTGGCCGAGCGCTGCGAGCTCACGCGACAGGTGGCGGACGTAGACACCCTGACCGCCGCAGTGCGGCTTGCTGCGATAGGACAGCAGGGCGACGCGCAAAGGCCTCACCGGGCAACTCGCACGTGTCGTCCACCGTTCGGGTCAGGGTGCCGCCGGCGCTGTGGGAGTCGCGCGCGGTGCTCAATAGATGCTAACGATCGAGGTCAGGGCCGGGTTACCGGTGGTTCGGCCCCCTTTTCCCGGGAGGACGTGCGGTGGTCATTCCGCCCGATGAGCTGTTCACGGTCGAGGACGGTCCGCAGCCGCCCGCCGGGCTCGTGCTCGTCGAGATGCTGGACGGCTTCATCGACGCCGGCGCCGCCCGGCGGCTGGCCCGGGAGCACCTGTTGTCCGCCCCGAGCCAGGTGGTTGCTCGCTTCGACACCGACCTGCTGCACGACTACCGGGCCCGGCGCCCGCCGATGGTGTTCGTGGAGAACCACTGGCAGTCCTACGAGGCACCGACGCTCGAGATCCGGCTTCTCCACGACGCGCTGGGGGCGCCGTACCTCGTCCTCGCCGGACCGGAGCCGGACGTGATGTGGGAGCGCTTCGCCGCCGCGGTGCAGCTGCTGGTCGAGCGACTCGGTGTGCGGCTGACGATCGGAACCAACGCCATCCCGATGGGGGTGCCGCACACGCGGCCGGTCGGCATCACCGCCCACGCGTCGCGCCCGGAGCTGCTCGAGGGCTACCCGCCGTGGGTGGCTTCGGTGCAGGTGCCCGGAAGCGCGGGCCACCTGCTGGAGCATCGGCTCGCCGAGGCAGGACAGGCGTCGATGGGCTTCGCGGTGCATGTGCCGCACTACCTCGCGCAGGCGGCGTACCCGCCCGCGGCCGAGGCCCTGCTCGCCGCCGTCGCTCGGGCGGGCGGGCTGACCATCTCGCTCGACGCGCTGGTCGCGGCCGGTCACGAGGCGCAGCAGTCGATCGCCGGACTCGTCGGGCAGTCCGAGGAGCTCGCCGAGCTGGTGCGGACGCTGGAGTCGCAGTACGACGCCGTCGTCGCGCAACGTCCGGGTGGTGCACTCGGCGCCGCGGGTCCGCTGCCGAGCGCGGAGGAGCTCGGGGCGGAGCTCGAGCGCTTTCTGGCGGAGCGGTCGAAGGGGCAGGACGACCAGAACGGCTAGGCCTCGCCGCCTCGGCAGTGAGTAGCCGCAGTTGAGTAGAAGTGCTCTGCCGCCGCTGCCTTCTGCGGTCGACGCTGTGGCACATGAGCGACCGACTCGACCACGCCGCCTTCGTCGGCGCCGCCATCGCCGGAGGTGGCGTGCTGGCCGGCCTCCTCGACTGGGCGACTCGCCCGCCGTGCCCCGAGAACTATGTGCGCCTCATCGACGTCGTACCGATCGCGGCGGTGGTCTGTGCCGCTCTTGCCCTCGTGCTGACGTGGCGAGCGGTCCGGACGATGCCATGGGCGCCCAGGCGCAAGGAGGTCCGCGGCGTCACCGTCGTGCTCTCCGCGCTGCTCACGGCTGTCTCGGTGTTGCCCGCTCTGGTCGCCGTCGCCTCCCTCGTCCAGCACAGCGACGAGTCGGTCGACAGCAGCTGCTGGACGTTCTGACCAGGTCGCGTCAGGCGCTCGGGCGGCGCTCGACGACCGGCGACCGCGGCTCAGCCGCGTCACCCTGCTCGATGCGACGCAGAGCACGCTCGACGTCGTCCATCTGGCGGAGGTGCTCGGCGAGGTCGGCGGCCGCGCGTTTGGCGTTACGCGTCGCCGTCCTTGGATCCAAGGTTCGATCGACGAAGAAGACCAGACCGCGCAGCGGCAGGGGAAGAGGCATGGTCGCCTCGGCTTTCTGCTAAGCCGGTACCGACTCGAACAGAGTGCACCTGCTTGGGAGTCGTGTCCACCCACGCCGGATCTCTCCGGCATGGGCCGACGCTCGCCGCGTCAACTCAGGATTGCTGCATGTCGACGAAGCGGGAGTAGTGCAGCTGCGACGCGACGACGATGTTGCCGGTCGGGCCGTTGCGGTGCTTCGCCACGATGAGGTCGGCTTCGCCGGCTCGTGGTGACTCCCTCTCGTAGAAGTCCTCGCGGTGCAAGAGGATGACCATGTCGGCGTCCTGCTCGATGGCGCCGGACTCTCGCAGGTCGGCAAGCTGTGGCCGCTTGTCCGTGCGCTGCTCCGGACCACGGTTGAGCTGGCTCACCGCCACGACAGGAACCTCGAGCTCCTTGGCGAGCAGCTTGAGCGACCGACTCATCTCGGCGACCTCCTGCTGCCGGCTCTCGATCTTCTTCGGGCTGGACATGAGCTGGAGGTAGTCGACGACGATGAGCTTGAGGTCGTTGCGCTGCTTGAGCCGTCGCGCCTTCGCGCGGATCTCCATCATCGACAGGTTGGGTGAGTCGTCGATGAACAGCGGTGCGTTCGCGATCTCACCCATCTTGCGGGCGAGACGGTTCCAGTCGTCGTCGGTCATGCCGCCGGTGCGGAGGTTCTTCAGCAGGATGCGCGCCTCGGCGGACAGCAGGCGCATCGTGATCTCGCTGCGGCTCATCTCCAGCGAGAAGATGGCGCCGGTCATGCCGTGGGTGATCGACGCCGAGCGAAGTGCGTCGAGTGCCCATGTGCTCTTGCCCATCGACGGTCGACCGGCGACCACGATCAGCTGCCCCGGATGCAGGCCGTTGGTCAGCTCGTCGAGGTCCCGGAAGCCGGTCGGGACGCCGTAGAGCTCGGTGCCGCGGCTGCCCATCGCCTCGATCTCGTCGAAGGCCTCCTGGAGCACCTCCTCGAGCCGGACGTAGTCCTCGCTCGTGCGCCGATCGGTGACGTCGTAGACCTCTTGCTGCGCACGGTCGACGACGTCGTCGACGTCGCCACCCGTGGCCCCGGCGGCACCGTAACCGAGCTGCACGATGCGCGTGCCCGCTTCAACGAGCCGACGCAGGATCGCGCGCTCGCGGACGATCTGCGCGTAGTAGCCCGCGTTTGCCGCGGTCGGGACCGACGCGATGAGCGTGTGCAGGTAAGGCGCGCCGCCGACCTTCGCGAGCGAACCGTCGCGGGTCAGCTCGGCGGCGATGGTCACCGGGTCGGCGGGCTCACCGCGACCGTAGAGGTCGAGGATCGAGTCGTAGATGGTCTGGTGGGCCGGCCGATAGAAGTCGCCGGGCTTCAGCACCTCGACGACGTCGGCGATCGCGTCCTTGGACAGCAGCATGCCGCCGAGCACGCTCTGCTCCGCCACGACGTCCTGCGGAGGGGTGCGGTCGAACTCCCCGCGGACCCCATCTCCGCCCGGCATCGTGACGACGTCGGCGACGCTCACCTGTGCTCCTCCTCGTTCTGCCGAAGAACACTGGTGTAACTCAGTGGTCTGACGGTTTCCGAAGAGCGACGCTACGAGCGGGCGAGCGCCCACGGCCAGGCGTTACGCCCACCCTTTCCACCGACCTGTGGACACTGCGGTGCACGAGGTGTGCACACCGCGCCGCGCCACTGTGGGCCGCTGTGGAGAACCTGTGCAGTCGACGCCGCCGGCTCGGCGCCGACACGCGCCCTCACCTGCACACGCGGCGTCCACGGCGTGTGGACGGAAGAAAGTTGCCGGAGAGCCGGGTCAGCCGCCGGCGACGACCTCGACGTCGACGTTGGCGACGACCTCCGGGTGCAGCCGGACGCTGACGGTGTGGGTGCCGACCGTCTTGATGTGCGCCGTCGGCAGCTCGACCCGCCGCTTGTCCAGGGTCGGGCCGCCGGCGGACTTCACCGCTTCGACGATGTCGACCGCGGTGACCGAGCCGAACAGGCGGCCACCCTGGCCGGCGCGCGCCGGCAGCTCGACCTTGAGCGCGGACAATTGCGCTGCCACCTGCTGCGCCTGGCCACGGTCCGCGATCTCGCGCACCTCGCGTCCGCGCCGGATCTGGGCGACCTGCTTCTCGCCGCCCCTGGTCCAGGTGATCGCCAGCCCCCGGGGAACGAGGTAGTTGCGGCCGTAGCCGTCCTTGACCTCGACCACGTCACCGGGGCCGCCGAGGCCGCTGACCTCCTGCGTGAGGCTGAGCTTCATCGTCTCTCCGCTCCCGTCAGCGCGCGGTGCTGGTGTAGGGCAGCAGCGCCATCTCGCGACTGTTCTTGATGGCGATCGCGATGTCGCGCTGGTGCTGCGAGCAGTTGCCGGTGACGCGACGGGCCCGGATCTTGCCGCGGTCGGAGATGAACTTGCGCAGCAGGTTGGTGTCCTTGTAGTCGATGTAGGTGTCCTTCTCCTTGCAGAAGGCACACACCTTCTTCTTCGGCTTGCGAGCCGGGGGCTTGGCCATGGTCGTGATGCTCCAAGAAGTCGTGTGCTGCGCAGGCAGCAGTCAGAGGAAGAGAGAAGAGGTCGGACCTAGAACGGCGGCTCGTCGGTCATGCCACCGGGAGCGGGCGTGGCCCAGGGGTCGTCCCCGCCGGCGGACTGACCGCCGCCGAAGCCGCCGCTGTTTCCGCCACCGCCACGTTGGCCGCGGTTGATCTTCGCCGTGGCGTTGCGCAGCGACGGGCCGACCTCGTCGACCTCGACCTCGAAGACGGTGCGCTTCTCGCCCTCTTTGGTCTCGTAGGACCGCTGCTTGAGCCGACCGGACACGATGACCCGCATGCCGCGCTGCAACGACTCGGCGACGTTCTCCGCCGCCTGGCGCCAGACGTTGCACGTGAGGAAGAGGCTCTCGCCGTCCTTCCACTCGTTGGTCTGCTTGTCGAGGAAGCGCGGGGTCGACGCGACCCGGAACTTCGCGACGGCCGCGCCGCTCGGCGTGAACCGCAGCTCGGGGTCGTCGACGAGGTTGCAGATCAAGGTGATGTTGGTGTCACCGGCTGCCATGCCGCCTCCTACTTCGCGTCCGGGCGCACGAGCTTGGTGCGCAGGACGGCCTCGTTGAGGTTGAGCTGGCGGTCGAGCTCCTTGACCGTCGCCGGCTCAGCGGTGACGTCGAGGATCGCGTAGATGCCCTCGACCTTGTGGTTGATCTCGAACGCGAGCCGGCGGCGTCCCCAGACGTCCACCTTCTCGACGGTGCCGCCACCCTGGCGTACGACGCCCAGGAACTGGTCGAGC
The DNA here is from genome assembly GCA_035695045.1 of Mycobacteriales bacterium. GTDB lineage: Bacteria > Actinomycetota > Actinomycetes > JAFAQI01 > JAFAQI01 > DASSKP01. The sequence continues at coordinate 19,974 of DASSEX010000040.1, forward strand.
GATGGGGCGATGGTGCGCTCCTCGAGATCAGGGTCGAGGATGACCATCAGTTCGTAACGGCGCATGAGAGACGCAGTCCTCCTTCGGACTTTGTAACCCGACGGCGGAAAACCGGCAGGCGGCCACGGTCGGTCCGTGGCAGGAGGGTGCCTCCGTGCGCATTCGCCGAGCGACGCGCTGGAAGCGCCCGCCAGGCTAGCAGCCGTCGGACCGGCCCCGGACCGGCGCGAGATTACGCGGTTCCACCGACACTTCTGCCGCCGTCCACAGCCGGTTCGGCCATCACGACCCGGACCACAGCCGTGCCCACACCGATCAGCACGAGGGCCGCGAGCGCGGCGGGCAGCCCGAGCGAGCGCCCGGTGGGCGGCTCCAGCGGGCCCGCGACGGCCACCGCCGCAGGCGTCGTGCTCTGCAACGGCCCCGGCGGGCTTCCCGCAACCGACGGCGCGACGCCCGGCGTGGCACTCACGCCGGGCGCGATCGGGGGCGGCGGGCCGGTCGGAAGACCGACGACCCGTCGGTGGTGCGGCGAGTGCGCGACCTGTGGGCCGCTCGACGATGAGGTCGACGACGGCGCCGGCTGAGGCGAAGGGGAGTGCGAGGGCGAGGGGGAGTGCGACGGCGACGGCGAGCTGGTGGGTGCCGCTCCGACCGTGATCCGGCCGTTGGCCGACGCCGCGCCGTTCGACGCCGTGAGCAGGTGCCCACCCGGACTCCGGGCGGCGTAGTCGGTCTTGCCGGACGTGCTCTCGCCGTAGCTCAGCGTCGTCTGGTAGCCGCCGGACACCGTCACCGTCACGGACGGTCCGAAGGCGTTGTCGGTGAACTGCACACAGCCGCCGTACGGGACCGAGGTGTTCTGCGGAGACAGGGCGATGCCGACCGGCACAGCGTTCTGCACGGTGACGACGCGACACGACGCGGCGGCAGCCGGGCCGGCGCCGACGACGCCGGCGGCGGTCGCAGCGGCAGCCAACAGCGGCACGGCCGCCAGCCGGGCGAAAGACATCACGCGACCATGGTGCCCGAGGGTCGTCACTCCCACGGGCGATGTGCCGTGAAGTTGATGACCTGCTGGAACGTCGGCCGGTTCTGCCAGTCGATCGGCCGCGTCCCGACGATGCCCGCCGTCACCGGCGCGATGTCGTCGAGCGACTTGTCGTAGGTCAGCTGGTCGACGGAGCTCACTCCCTGTGCCGCAAGCGCGCGCTGCACCGCCGTGCGCAGCGACGCCCGCAAGGCTGCGCGGCAGGTCGCAAGTGACCCGCAGTACGCCGTCGAGTAGGCGCCCTTGACCGGTCGGCCGAGCACCGATCGCAGCGTCTTCGACACGTAGCCGTACCAGGCGACGCTGTCCCAGGACGAGCCCAGGCCCTGTCGCGGATGGTCGTCGATGCGGTCCGGCACCTGGTCGACGAGGTCCTTCAGGACGCCCCGCATGGTGTCCTTCGCCAGACCGCCGTCGCCCTTGCCGTTGTCGTCCCACCACGTGTCGAACAAGGCGATCGCAGCCTGGTCGTCGTAGTGGCCGGTCCGCTTCCGGTCGACGCGGTGCGCGCCGTCCCGCACCCAGCCGCGCAGCAGCGAGACCGCCGCCGCGTCCCGCGGGTCGTTGCCGACCACGTCCAGCGCGAGCGGCAGCAGCTTCTCGGCACGCAGGTCCACCGTCGCGGCGTCGATCATCGCGCCGACGAGCCCGCTGCGCGTCACCTTGCCCTTGCGGAAGAGCGCCTGGATCCGCTCGACGAGGAGGTTGACCCGGTGCACTCCGCTGTGGCCCCACTGGTCGTCGGCCATGCCCCAGTCGGGCGCCTGCTTGTTGTTCCAGGAGCTGAGGAAACCGGCCGGGGGGTTGACCTGGTTCGGGTGGGCAGCCGGCGACAGCCAGCTCCTCCAGTCGTACTTCGAGTCCCCCCACCGCGGGAAGTCCGGCTCGACCGCCGTTGAACGGTTCGGCAGCAGACCCGACATCTTGTAGGCGATGTCGCGGTCGTCGGCGTAGAACCAGTTGAACGTGTAGTCGACGCCGTCGAAGGCGCGGATGAAGTCGGCCGCGCTGTGCGTGTAGTCGGGGTTGTTGATCCGGGCGAAGCCCATGACCGAGTCGGCCTCGTGCCCGTAGGTCGACCGCTGCACGGTCACGGCGACGGGGACCATTCGACTACCGGCCTTCGCGAGCGTGCGGAACTGCACGACGCCGTGCCGCGTGCGCATCACCGTGAACGAGAGCTGCTCGGGCCGGCTGCCGCCACCCGCCGTCGGCATCGCGACGCCTTCGTCGTGCGTGAACGTCTCGATCGGCACGCACTTCGGTGTCCCGCTCGAGTCGTCGATGTAGCTCGTCGAGTTCACGGTCGGTGCGGAGCCGTCGGCGTTGCACAGTCGCTCCATGACGGTGTCGACGTTGTCGCCGCTCGCACTCGTCGCCGACCAGGCGTAGTCGGTCCCGTGACCGAGCTCCACCACGAACTGGGTGCCCGCGAACGAGACGCCGCGCGCATTGATGCCCGGTCCCTGCAGCGCGATCTCGGTCAGCAGCTGCGGAGTGAAGTAGCCGGTCTGCGGTCCGAAGACGACGACGGGATGTCCGTCGGCGGAGTGCTTCGCGTCGACGAGCAGCGCGTTGCTCTCCTTGGCCGGGTGTCGCGAAAGGTCGATGTTGCCGACCGGGGTCGACAGCCTGCCGAGCCTTGCCTGCCACCGGTTGTACGCCGCCGTGCCGGGCACCGGCGGAGCCTGGAACGGCACCGGTTCCGCCGACGACGCGGGCGCGGCCGTGCCGGACGCGGTGGTCGCGCCGGGGACCGGCAGCGCTACGCCCGGCCGGTCGGGCGCGACGCCGCCGAGAAGGTAGGGAAAGCGGGTCGATGCGGTCGTGAACGCCTCGGGGTCGTTCTTCTCGCGCAGGTCGTTGTAGACAGACCGCGCCTTCTTCGCGCCGAACTGCGAGCGGAGCGCCTCGTAGAACAAGGCGTCCTGGTACTCGTTGCCGCCGCCCTTGCCGAAGATGCCGCCGACGAGCGACGCGATGTAGACGATGTCGGCGCGGGTGTACGGCGCCGGTGCCTTCTGCAGAGCGGCGTACTCCACCGGGCACTTGGGACCGAACGCCGCACCGTTGTCACCGGGATCGCTCGTCACCTGCGACCCGTCGAAGGCGCCCGGGCACAGCGCCTTCTGCGCGTCGTTCATGCCGGCGATGAACGCGTCCAGCCGTGACAGCAGCGCCTTGCCTTCGGCGCCGTAGCGCGTCGCGACGCTGTCGATCTGCTTCTGCGCCTCTTCCGGTGTGTACGGCGCGAGAAGAAGCTGCGACTGGTCCATCGCGATGTCGCTGGCGCTCGGGCCGAGGAACGACGCCATCTGCGCGGCGCCCGTGTGGCGAAGGATGTCGGTGAGGAACATCCGATCCTCGATGCCGGCATAGCCCGCGCCGTAGGCGACGTCCTCGGCCGTCTGTCCTGTCACATGCGGGACGCCTGCGGCGTCGCGAGCGATGACGACCCCGTCGCGAGGGGTTTCGACCGACGCCGGAGTAGCCGGCGGGTCGATCGACGCATCCTTGAAGTACTTCGTCAGGTCGCCGTCCCGCAACGAGTACGGCGCGATGGTGTTGAGGGCGTCGTACATCTCGAGCTGGTCGGCGAAGTGCGGCGGCGAGTCCGGCGTCGCAGTCGCCAGCGCACCTCGCGGATCGCCGGGATTGCTGAACAGGTTGGGCACGTTGCCGATGCCGAGCTCCGCCAGGTCGGTCGTCGAGACGTTGCCGTTGGAGCCGGGCGGGAGGATGTTGAGCGTGGCGCCCCCGGCGTCGTAGACGACGTGCGCCGCCGAGGCGGTCGAACCGGTCGTCGCCGCGATCGCGGGAGCGACGGCGAGGGAAGACACCGCGGTGACGGCGAGCAGGCGACGCATGGGAGAGGTCCTTCAGGCAGGGTCAGGTCGGCCGGAAGTTCTTCGCCGTGAGCCGGGCGGGTCCTTCTCCGGCCGGTCAGCCCACCCAGTGGCCCTGGACGAAGGCGATGACCGCCACCGCCATCAACGGGGGGGCGCACGCGAGGTACGCGGCGTGCACCGATCTGCGCTCGGTGCCGAGCCGCGCGAGCAACAGCCACAGCGGCCACCACAACAACGTGGCCCGCGCGACCGAAAGGTAGAACGACGAGGTCGCAAGGGCGACCACCTGAGTGCCGACGTAGACGAGCTCGGACCAGCGACGCAGCACGAGCAGAGTGATGCTCAGCGCCACTCCGATGACCACGGCGGCGATCTCGGCGCGGAATGACCAGATGTAGGCGTTGCCGAGACCGCCTCCGGTCGCCGCGTCCCACGTCGTGCGCAACGCGTGCCAGGGCGCCGTGAAATGTCGGTGCCAGCCGTCGGCCTGGGCATGGGGCCACGCCAGCCAGTCGGCCGTGAGGTGGTGCAGGTAGACGACGTAGCCCGCGACCGCGACGAACGGAAGCGACAAGGCGGCGACGTCGTACCAGCGCCGCCCCTGCCGCGCGAGCAGCCACTCGACGAGCAGAGCGAGACCGAGGAAGACGCCGGTCACCCGGACCAGCGCCGCAGCGCCACCGAAAACACCGGCCGCGACCCAGCGTCGCTGCTTCGCGAACAGCCACGACCACAGTGCGCAGCCGAGGAAAAGCGCCTCGGAGTAGCCGGCGGCCAGGAAGACGGCGTACGGCGACAGCGCGAGATACAGCACGGCGCGATGTCCGACGTCGCGACCGCCTTCGCCCGCGCCGAGGCGGCCGAGAGCGACGGCGGCGAAAGCGCCGGAGACGGCAGAGATCAGCAGGCCGGCCGCTACCCAGTTACGGACGAAGACGTGGACGAGGCGGAGCAGCAGCGGCTCGCCCGGGAAGAACGCGACGATGTCCTTGTCCGGATAGTGCTGCGGATATCCGTCGTAGCCGAACCTCGCGACCTTCACGAACAGCTGGGCGTCCCACCGATCCCAGCCGGCGAGCCACGACGGGACGTGCCCTGCCGCCGCATCCGCGATCATCCAGGCCGAGGCGAGCGCCAACACGGCGACGGCGATGCGCGTGCCCAACCACGTGACAAGGGCGGCGCGGTCGTCGTTCGCGCGCCGGACGGTCAGCGTCACGCGGTCGCTGCCGCTCCCGCCGGGCGGCGCGGGCTCGGTCGGGACCACCGATCGGGTGCGTCCTCGAGGACTCCACCCGCGGGGTCGTCCCTGCCGGCTGCCCGCACCACGTCCGCGTCGGGTCTGAGGATGTCGCGGACGACCAGACCCATGACCACGGCGAGGGCGAGGTCGCGAAGCAGCACGGCAGTGAAGAAGACCTCGATCGGCGCGCCCTGCCCCGGATGGTCGTTGCCCACGAAGAAGTAGAAGCGCGAGACGAGCACGGCGATCTCGGTGACCTGCCACGCAAGAAAGGCCCGCCAGCGCGGGCGGGCGAGCACCGCCAGAGGGATCAGCCACAGTACGTACTGCGGCGAGAAGACCTTGTTGACCAGAAGGAAGCCGGCGACGAGGAGGAACGCCACCTGCGCGACCCGCGGCCGCCGCGGTGCGGCCAGCACGAGCAACGAGACCGCGCCGATGACCGTTACCGTCGCGATCGCGACCCAGAAGTTGAGCCAGACAGGCGCGGCGCCGCACTGCGCGGAGTCGAGGGGGTGACCCCGCAGGTGCTGGAGCTGGAACCACAAGGAGTCCCAGTCGGCCGGACGCGTCGTGTTGACGGTCCAGAACCACCTCCACCCGGCGAGGTAGTGCGTCGGGCAGTTGGCCTGCGTCGGGAACTGGAAGACCGACGAGCGAAGCTGCGTCGAGGTCTGCGCCGACAGGACGATCGCAGGGAGGTAACAGAGCACCGTTGTCACCGCGGCGGCCGCGGCAGCGGATAGCCACGCCCGCAAGCGCCGGGAACGGAAGCACAGCAACAGCAACGCGAGCAGCAGCAACACCGGGTAGAGCTTCGTCGCGATGCCCACACCGAGCAGCGCGCCCGCGAGCACCGGAGACCCACGGCTCCACGCCCACAGGCCGACCATGGCGAACGCCACCGCCGCGAGGTCCCAGTTGGTGAACGCATGCAGGAACAGCCCCGGGGCGAGCGCGAACATCGCCGCGTCCCAGACCCGCTCGCGTCCGGCAAGCCGCGCGACCGCCCACGTCGTCAGCAACGCGAACGCCGTGAGCAGCAGCGCCGTCACGTCGAAGAAGACCAGGCTCCGGTGGTCGACGACGATGCCGTTGGCAGCGGTGTGCGGGTCATGAGGGTGCACGACATCCGCCACCGAGGCAGCGACCCACATCAGGCCGCCGATCACGGGCGGGTACTCCACCGGATGGTCGCGGTAGGGCACCGCCATCCGCGTCGTGTCGTTGCCGACCAGACCCTCGGAGTAGTAGAGAGCGAAGACGTCGGTGTAACAGGTGCGCGTGTACTGGTACTCGTCGGACCACGGGTTGGTCCGGCACGGCGACTTCGCAAGAAAGCCGACGACCGACGTCATCAGCGTGACGGCGAGCAGGATCCGCAGCGGTGTCCACCAACGGGAAGCGCGGCCGACCGCGTGCGCGCCTCGTGGGCCGCCGACGAGTGCGCTTGCGCCGCGGACGACGGGGTCATGCCTCGACGGGGCCTGGACGGTCACCGGGGCATCGTGCCGCAGCCACCGCCTGTCGCGCTAACCGGGCGCTATCCCGGCGCCGGCGACTTCGACGCACCTCCGCCGGTCCCTTGTGTCGGACTGGACGTCGGTGCGGGTGACGAAGATGTCTGCGTCGGCACGATGGGCGGCGGCGTCGGCGACGAGGTCGGCACCGGCACCGCGGACGACTTCGTCGGCGTCGGCTTCGGTGAGGACGACGTCGCCGTCGCGGTGGCCGTCGGAGTCGCCTGGTTCTGCGCGGACCCGACATGCGCCGGCGGCGGGAACTGCTCGACCGGGTCACCGGCGAGCGCGGCGTTCATCATCTCCTGCCACGCGGCCGCCGGCAGGTCACCGCCGTAGAGCGGAGCACCGTTGTGTGTGACCGGCGCCTGCCGGTCGTGGTTGCCGTACCAAACAGCGGTGGACAGCTGGGGCGTGAAGCCGATGAACCACGCGTCCTTGTTGCCGGTGCGCTGGCCGTTGGTGCCGGTCTTGCCGGCGGCGGGACGACCCGTGAGCGCCTTGCCGCACGCGGTGCCGCCCGAGCTGCAGTCGAGCACCTTCGTCATCGCGTACGTCGTGTCCGCCATCACGTCGGCCGGGAAGACGCGCTGGGTCTTCTTGTGCGCCTTGTAGACGACGTCGTGCTGCTGCGTCTCCACCCGCGCGACGAGATACGGGTCCGCGTGGATGCCTTGCGCCGCGATCGTCGCGTACGCGTCGGCCTGATCGAGCGGTGACACGTCATTGGGGCCGAGCGTGATCACCGGTACGGCGTCCAGCTGGACGGACTTCGGGATGCCGGCGTCATGCGCTGCGGAGACGACCTTGTCCGGACCGACTTTGATCGCGAGCGGAACGAAGATGGTGTTGATCGACTTCGCGAGCGCCTGCGTGAGGGTGCAGCTGCCGCAGCTCTCGTTCTGCGAGTTGTAGATCGTGGTGCCGTTGACGTCGATCGACGGCGGGCCGCTGAAAGTGCTGTCGAGGCTGATGCCCTCCTTCAGCGCCGCGATGACCGTGTACGGCTTGAACGACGACCCGGGCGGCCGGCCGTAGCTGCTGGCCACGCCGGTGAGGTCGACGCACGAGTCGGGGTGCTTCTTCGCCGGGCAGTACTCGCTGCCGCCGTACATCGCGCGGATCGCGCCATCGCCGGGAACGATGCTGATCATCGCGCCCTCGCGTCCCTTGTCGAGGCCGCTGCGCTGGTAGTAGCCCTGCTGGTCGTACATCGCCTTACGTGCGGCGTCCTCTTCCTTCTTGCCGATCGTCGTGATCACGCGATAGCCACCGGCTTCCAGCCGCGCTTCGTCGAATCCGTGAGTCGCAAGGCTGTGCTGCACCGCCTGGCAGATGAACCCGATCGGCCCGACGCACGCCTGGCCCTGCGCGTGCCTCATGTTCGCGACCTTCGGGTACGCGAGCGTCGACTTGCCCGCGGGTAGCCAGCCTTCCTTCGTCATTCCGTCGACGACGTACTGGAAGCGGGCCTGCGACGCGGCCTTGCTCGTGTCGGGGCTGTACAACGTCGGGTTGCTGATCAAGGACGCGAGCAGCGCGCCCTGCGAGGCGTTGAGGGCCGAGACGTCCTTACCGAAGTACGCCCGCGCGGCGGCTTCGATGCCGTAGGCGCCGCGACCGAAGTAGATGGTGTTGAGGTAGTCGTCGAGGATCTCGTCCTTCGACCGGGTGTTGCCGAGCTTCACCGCGATGAAGATCTCCTTGAACTTCCGGGTGAAAGTGCGCTGCGACGTGAGATAGGCGTTCTTCACGTACTGCTGCGTGATCGTGGATCCGCCCTGCTGGATATCGCCACCGCGCAGGTCGACCCACATCGCGCGGAGGATGCCGGTCGGTGAGATGCCCGGTTCGCTGTAGAAGTTGCGGTCCTCCGCCGCGAGGACGGCATGCCGCACCTGGAGCGGGACCTTGGACAGCGGCACGTCGATGCGCGAGGTGTTGCCGAAGCGCGCCATGACGGTCTTGCCGTCTTTGTAGTAGATGGTCGTTGCCTGGGCGGTCGCGAAGCTGTTGGGGTTGGGGATCGACGTCGACGCATAGGCGATGCCGATGAGCACCACCGCGAAGGCAAAGGCGGCGAGAACCCCCCACAACATCTGGCGGCCACTGGGCAGGAATGCACGCCAGCCGTCAGCGACGGCGGCGCGTGACGACGCGCTCACGCAGGGCATCTCCCCTTTTGGATCCGGCTATCAAACCCGGCGGACCTGACGGATGCCTTAACTGGTGGTCAGGATCGAGCGCGCCGTGGCGCGCGCTCCCCCGTGCCGAGCACGTACGAGGCTACGAGGTGGTTCCATCGGCACGACTCGCAGACCTCGACCACGTAGACGGCGAACTCCGGGAGCTCCCGGGACAACGCCAGCAGCTCGCGCGGTGTGCGCGCCCGACCGTTGGCGTCGCCGCGGAAGCAGTCACCGAAGGTGTAGCTGACCCGCGCGAGGGTGTCGCGCTCGCACACGGGGCACGTCTCGCGGGCTCGCTCGCCGTGGTAGCGCGCCGCGCGCACCAGGTAGGTCTGCGCGTCGCAGATCTCGGCGGAGGTACGACGGCCGGCGGCGAGCTCGGTGAGCGTCGCTCGTCGGGCGAGGGAGTAGTCGACCATCGCGCGTGCGTCGAGGCTGGGGGACACCCGCCACGGCGACATGGCGAAGAGCGTAACGCCGCCGCTCGTCGCCGGCTGTTCACCTTCGGGCAACACCCGCTTTGCCCGTTTGACAGACCCGCGATAGCGTGCTCCGATGTATCAACTCGATACATCGGAGTGATGCTCTCTGACAGCAGTGGAGCACTCTCCGTGACGGAGGGGACAACCGATGAGCAAGCGGTCCGGCGTGCTGGAGCTCGCCGTTCTCGGCTTGCTCCACGAGTCTCCACTGCACGGCTATGAGCTGCGCAAGCGGGTCAACGCCCTGCTCGGTCCGCTGCGGGCGATCTCCTACGGGTCGCTCTACCCCTGTCTCAAGGAGATGCTCGCCGCCGGACTGCTGGCCGCGGACGACTCCGCGACCGATGCGGGTGCGGGCCGGCGCAGCCGGATCGTCTACAAGCTCACGGCGGAGGGCAAGGAGCGGCTGCAGGAGCAGCTCGCCGAAGGCGGCCCGTCGGCGTGGGAGGACGAAAGCTTCGGGGTGCGCTTCGCGTTCTTCGCGCAGACCGACGCCGACGTCCGCTTGAAGATCCTCGAGGGGCGCCGCAGTCGGCTCGAGGAACGCCGCGAGAAGGTCACCGGCGCGCTCGGGCGCACCCGGGAGAAGCTCGACCGCTACACCCTTGAGCTGCAGCAGCACGGGCTCGAGTCCGTCGAACGCGAAGTGCGGTGGCTCAACGAGCTCATCGCGACCGAACGCAACGGTGTCGCGGCACGTCCGCGCCGGGCACCGAAGACCAGCTGAGCAACACCCCCTGTTTCCACCAGCGAGGAGAACACCGCAATGAGCTCGGTACGAGTAGCGATCGTCGGCGTCGGCAACTGTGCCGCGTCGCTCGTCCAGGGCGTCGAGTACTACAAGGACGCTGACCCCTCGGCTCGGGTGCCTGGGCTCATGCACGTCCAGCTCGGCGACTACCACGTGCGCGACATCGAGTTCGTCGCGGCGTTCGACGTCGACGGCAAGAAGGTCGGTCGCGACATCTCGGAGGCGATCTACGCCAGCGAGAACAACACCATCAAGATCTGTGACGTGGCCCCGACCGGCGTCACGGTTCAGCGCGGGCACACGCTCGACGGCCTCGGCAAGTACTACCTCGCCACCATCGAGGAGTCCGACGAACAGCCGGTCGACGTCGTACAGGCTCTGAAGGACGCCCGGGCCGACGTGCTGATCTGCTACCTGCCGGTCGGCTCGGAGGACGCGGCGAAGTTCTACGCGCAGTGCGCGATCGACGCCGGCGTCGGCTTCGTCAACTGCCTGCCGGTCTTCATCGCGGGCACCAAGGAGTGGGCGGACAAGTTCACCGCCGCTGGTGTGCCGATCGTCGGCGACGACATCAAGAGCCAGGTCGGCGCCACCATCACGCACCGCGTGCTGGCGAGGCTGTTCGAGGACCGCGGCGTGATCCTCGACCGCACCTACCAGCTCAACGTCGGCGGCAACATGGACTTCATGAACATGCTTGAGCGCGAGCGGCTCGAGTCGAAGAAGGTCTCGAAGACGCAGGCCGTGACGTCGAACCTCAGCACCGGTCCGCTCGCGGGCAAGGTGCAGGACCGCAACGTGCACATCGGCCCGTCCGACTACGTCGCGTGGCTCGACGACCGCAAGTGGGCCTACGTCCGGCTCGAGGGCCGCGCGTTCGGTGACGTCCCGCTCAACATGGAGTACAAGCTCGAGGTCTGGGACTCTCCCAACTCCGCCGGTGTCGTCATCGACGCTCTGCGCTGCTGCAAGATCGCGAAGGACCGTGGCATCGGTGGCCCGATCCTCCCGGCGTCGGCGTACTTCATGAAGTCCCCGCCGGTTCAGGTCGAGGACACGAAGGCTCGCGCTCAGCTCGAGGAGTTCATCTCCGGCTGAGCCCAGCGACATGCCGTCGCCGCCCCGTCCACGGATCTAGATTCGGTCCGTGCGGCGGGGCGGTGGCGTTTCAGACCTGCTCCATCGCCGATGGTTCCGTTGGCTGTACGCGACGAGGCTCGTGTCGCAATGCGCTGACGGCATCTTCCAGTCGAGCCTCGCCGGCGCGGTCTTCTTCAACCCCGATCACCAGACCGATCCGAAGCAGGCCGCGGCGGGGTTCGTCGTGCTGCTGCTTCCGTACAGCCTCGTCGGCCCGTTCGCAGGCGTCTTTCTCGACCGTTGGAGCAGGCAACGCGTACTGGTCGTCGCCAACCTGTGGCGATCGGTGTTCATCGCGACGGCGGCGATCGTGCTCGCGACAGAGGGCGCGCACGGGTTCGTCTTCTACCTGACCGCGCTGTGCGCGCTGTCGGTCAACCGCTTCTACCTGTCCGCACTCTCGGCGGCACTCCCCCATGTCGTCACTCGCGGACAGCTCGTGCTCGCCAACTCGATGACGACGACCTCTGGCACCGCCATCACCGTCGCAGGCCTCGGCATCGGTCTGGGGCTCCGCCATCTGCTCGGAGCCGGTGACAACGCGAACGCGGTCATCGCCTCGATCTCGATCGCTGTCTACGTCGGGTCGTCAGTCGTGGCCGGGCGGATGCCACGACGCATGCTCGGACCCGAGGACGAACCGGCTCCGCTCGTGGACGCCCTTCGCGGCACAGTGATCGGTCTGCGCGCCGGCGCACGTCATGTGTGGGAGCGCCGTCGTGCGGCGCACGGGCTGCTCGCGATCGCCGCATCTCGGCTGCTGTTCGGTCTGTCCACGGTGGCAACGCTGCTGCTCTACCGCAACTACTTCCACGACGACGGGGTTCTTCGTGCCGGCCTCACCGGCCTCGGCCAGGTGTTCGCGATGTCGGCGATCGGTTACGTCACGGGGGCATTCGTCACGCCGCTGGTGACTGCGCGTTTCGGGAAGACGACGTGGATCGTGGCGACCTTCACGATCGCGGGCGTCACTCAGATCGGCTTCGGTCTTCCGTTCGCCAAGGCGCCGCTGCTGGCCGGCGCGCTGGTGCTCGGCTTCACTGCGCAGTCCGCCAACATCTGCGTCGACACACTCCTGCAGGAGGAGATCGCCGACGACTTCCGCGGTCGGGTTTTCTCCTTCTACGACATGGGCTTCAACCTGACGTTCGTCATCGCCGCTGTGCTCGCCGCGTTCACACTGCCGTTGAGCGGCAAGTCCTACGCCGTGCTGTTGGCCATCGGAGTTGGATATCTCGTCATCGCCGGGCTCTACGCACGCAGCGAGCGCGGCAGCGGCGAGGTCAGGGCAGCGGAAGCGGCGACGTGAGGCCGGTCGGGAGCAGACCGGTCGGTGACGACGTGGGCGTGGGCACCAACGTCAGCACCTGACCAACGGTCTGGGTCACGGTGTCGAGTGGCTGCTGGGTGCCGCTCGGACTGGGCGTCGGGCTCGGTGTGCTGCCACCGCCGCCGCTGCCACCTGAGCCACCGTTGCTCTGGTTGTTCGTCGACGACCCGGTCCCGTTGCCCGCAGCACCCGCGGACGCTCGAGCGATCGCCGCGAGCACCTGCTGGGCGTCGCCGATGGAGCCGGGCTTCTGCGTGCGCTCGAGGACCGCGAGCTCGTCCACGACCCGGGACGCGTCGACGCCGAGCAGGTGCGCCACGACGGCCCAGGAGCCGCCGGCCCGGCGCAGGTCGACAGCGCTTCGGTAACGCTGCCTCGCCTGCGCAGCCGGACCGGCCGCCGCGATGACCACCGGGAGAACCCGTTCGCTGCGGCCGACGCCGGAGGGTGTCCGCGCCAACGGCGCGTGCCAGGCGGCGGTGACGACGGTCGCAGTGGAGGACCCGGTCCCGTCGATCCCGCGCGCCAGACCGTTGAGAGCCTCGTCGTCGTGCACCAGAGCGGGAACGGCGTGCGCCTCGCCGTCGTCATCGGTCAGGCGCAGCGGAGTCGTGGCGTCCGGAAGTGCGTCGCCGCCGATGACGACCTGCTTCAACGGGGAGACGGCCAGCGAGCGGCCGGTGTCGCTGACGACATGGGATGTGCCGGCGAGCGCGCCGAGTCGCACAGTCACCGAACGCTCGGCACGCAACGCAGTGCCCGACGGAACGCTGACCTCGAGACCCGCCAGCTCGAGGTCGAGACCCGACCCGTGTTGCGCGTCGACGACCAGCGCGCCGTGTCGAAGCTGCTGGTTCTGGCCGTCCTTGACCTGCAGTGACGCGTCGGAACCCAGGAAGACATGGCGCTCGCGGGTGACCAGCTCAGCCCGGCCCCCCGGACCCGTCCGAACGAGATCGCCCGGACGCAGCCGCAAGCCCGAGACCGCGGCGGCGGTCGAGCCGTCGGTGTGCACGACGGTGGCCGACACGACGCCGGTGAGGACGGTGGTGGCCGAGGCCAGCGAGCTCGAGCACCCCGTCACCGTCGTGGCGACGACCAGCGCTCCGGCGGCGAGCGCAGTCAACGCCCGACCGGGATGCGCGGTTTGTCCCATGTGTCGATGGTCGGGCATGGCTTGCCCCCATCACCATGGCCCGTTGTGACTATTCGGGACTAGTGCGCTGTGGGTCGGGCGCGGAGATTCCCTGCTCGACGGCCCACCGGTGCAGCTCGTCGACGGCGCGCTCACGGCCGAGCGGACCGTGCTCCAGCCGCAGCTCCAGAAGGTGCCGGTAGGCCTGCCCGATGACCGGACCCGGTCCCACGCCCAGCTCCGTCATGATCTCGTTGCCGTCGAGATCGGGGCGGATCCGCTCGAGGTCCTCCTGCTCCTCGAGTGCGGCGATCCGGGCCTCGAGCGAGTCGTACGCCGTCGACAGCGCCTTCGCCTTCGCGGCGTTGCGAGTCGTGCAGTCGGACCGCGTCAGCTTGTGGAGCCGGTCCAGCAGCGGACCGGCGTCGCGCACGTAGCGGCGGACGGCGGAGTCCGTCCACTCCCCGTCGGCGTAACCGTGGAAGCGCAGGTGCAGCTCGACGAGCCGGGACACGTCCTCGACGACCTCTCGCGGGAAGCGCAGCTCCTGCAGTCGCTGCTTCGTCATCGCAGCACCCACGACCTCGTGGTGGTGGAAGGACACCTTTCCGCGCGGACCGACCGACTTCGTCTTCGGCTTTCCGATGTCGTGCAGAACCGCGGCAAGCCGCAGGACGAGGTCGGGACCGGAGTCCTCGAGGGCGATCGCCTGCTCGAGCACCGTCAGCGTGTGTGCGTAGACGTCCTTGTGCCGACCGTGCTCGTCCACGGTCTCCTTGAGCTTGGCGAGCTCCGGGAGGCAGAACTCGGCGAGGCCGGTGTCGACGAGCAGCTGCAGGCCCGCACGCGGATCCGCGCCGAGCAACAGCTTGGCCAGCTCGTCGCGCATCCGTTCAGCGCTGATGATCGCGAGCCGCGGTGCCATCGAGGTGATCGCGGCAACCGCATCCGGTGCGACGTCGAACTGCAGCTGCGCGGCGAACCGCGCGGCGCGCAGCATCCGGAGCGGGTCGTCAGCGAAGGACTGCTCGGGCGCGACCGGAGTGCGCAGCAGGCGGCGGGCAAGGTCGCCGAGACCACCGAAGGGATCGACCACCGGCCGGGCGGCGTCCAGCGGCAGCGGCACCGCCATCGCGTTCACCGTGAAGTCGCGACGGGAGAGGTCGCCATCGATGGAGTCGCCGTACTCGACCACCGGCTTGCGGCTGTCGGCGTCGTACTGCTCACTGCGGAAGGTTGTGATCTCGCAACGGTGCTCGCCGTTCGACGTGACCTGTACGCCGATGGTCCCGAAGTCCATCCCTGTCGTCCAGGTCGGCCCGAGGCCGCGCACCAGTCGCAGCGTCGTCTCCGGCGGCGCATCCGTCGTGAAGTCGAGATCCTCGTTGAGGCCACCCAGCAACGCGTCGCGCACCGACCCGCCGACGAGGAACAGCTGGTGACCGGCGGCCCGGAAGCGCTCGGCCAACGGGTCCAGGACACCCGACACGCGAAGCAGCTCGCGCACCGCCCGGCGCGCCGCCTCCGGAACGGTCAAAGCGGCGCCGCGGCGGGACGGTCGGTCGGCGGGCACGGGGTCACAGCCTACGGATCGCGGTGCGAGGGCGTACGCGTCGACGGCAAGGGAAATGCGCCCGTTCGGCTCTAGCGGCGCTGGTCCAACGGGCCTACTCTTCTCGTTCCCAGGACGCTGCTTCGTTTTCCCCTCACCTCGACGAAGGGCGGCAGGATGAAGGACGCGCTGGACGTCCATCGCGCCTTGCTGGCGCGCGAAGTTCCTCACGAGGTCATCCGCCTGCCCCGGCTGATCCTGTCGGCGGACGAGATTCCCGACGCGCTCGATCTTCCGGCTGAGCGCTGCGTCGCGGTGCGCATCTACCACGCCGATGACACGACGGCAGCGGTCGTCGTCCAGGCCGGCGAGACGCCACATCCGGGGGCCGTGCTCGCCGCCCTGGGTGCGCGGACACTGCGCCTCGCCCGCCCGGACGAGGTCAACCGGCTGACCGACTTCGCGGCGCCGCTCGTCAGTCCCGTGTTGCTGCCCGACTCGGTCCGGGTCCTCGCCGACGCCTGTGTCGGCCATGTCGACGTCGTCTACGCGCCGACCGGTGACAGCGGCACCGTCCTCGGGATCTCCTCGCGGTGGTTGCTGACCGCGAGCCGCGCCTCGGTGGCCGAACTCTGCCTGCCGGACGCGGCCACGGCCGACCTGGCGAGCGACATGGAGGTCGACGTCCGCCAGCTCGCCCAGCGACTGCGCGACTGGCGCTGACTTCTCGCGCCCTCCCGCCCTACGACGTCCTGTCGCACCCGGCGGCGGCCGACGGCGACATTACGATCGAACGGTGCCCTCCACCTCGTCCCGTCGCCGCCTGCGCCGGGTCGAGGAGACCTCGGCCGGCGGCCTCGTCGTCGAGCGTCGGAACGGCGGCGAGCCCCACGCGGCACTGATCGGACGCACCGACCGGCGGGGCCGGTTGCTCTGGTCGCTCCCCAAGGGCCACGTCGAAGCCGGCGAGACGCCCGAGGACACAGCGGTCCGCGAAGTCGCCGAAGAGACGGGGATCACCGGACGCGTCGTCGCGCCGTTGGGCACGATCGACTTCTGGTTCGTCGCCGACGGCCGCCGCATCCACAAGACCGTCCACCACTTCCTCCTTCTCGCCCAGGGCGGTGAGCTCTCCGATGAGGACGTCGAGGTGGAGAAGGTCGAGTGGGTTCCCCTCGACGAGCTGCCCGCGCGGCTCGCCTACGCGGACGAGAGGCGTCTCGTCGAGCAGGTGCCGCAGCTGCTGGCGGACACCGCATGACCGTGGCGACGCGACGCCGACCCGTTCGGGTCGCCGGGATCGCCGTCGCCGTCGCCGTCACCGCCTTGTGCGGCGTCGCCCAGGCCGACCCGACTCCGTCACCGAGCCCGACGAGCGAGCTGCCGATCAGCGTGGAGCTGCGGGCGATCACACCGCTCGCGCCACAACCCGACCAGACGCTGACGCTCCGCGGCCGGCTGATCAACACCGGCACCGAGCCCGTGAGCGGGTTGCAGCCGCGACTCATGGTCTCCACCACCCGCATCGGGTCGCGGGGGCAGTTCGACGACATAGCCGCGACGCCTGACGGGCCGCTCCCGCCTGACGCGTACGCGGCCACGTCTGCCGACATGACGATCGGGACGACGGCGCTGCCACCCGGTGGGAGCACTCCGTTCTCGCTGGCCGTCGCGATGAGCGACCTGCACCTCCCGCAGAGCTGGCAGGTGTACGAGATGGGCGTCGACGTCGTGGGAACCACGACTCTCGGCGTGGGCACGGTGGGTCAGCTGCGGACGTTCCTCCCGTGGGCGCCGGTCGGGCAACCCGGCACGGGAGCTCCGACCCAGCTCGCGTGGATCTGGCCCTTGGTCGACCGTCCGCACCGTGTCACCTCGACCGGCTGGACCGATGACCAGCTCGCCGCCGAGCTCAGGCCCGGCGGTCGACTCGACGTCCTGCTGAGCGTTGCCGCCGCGGCCGAGACGCAGCATGCTCCAACCCCTCGACGAACACCCAAGGGCAAGCGCCATAAGAGGCCTCCGCCTCCCGCCCGGCCGACGATCTCCCCCGTGCCACTGACATGGGCGATCGACCCGATGCTCGTCCAGGACGCTCGGGCCATGAGCGCGGGTTACACCGTCGGCGCCGGGAAGGACCGTTCCTCGGGATCGGGCCAGTCCGCTGCCCGGACGTGGCTGGCCGAGTTGCAGACAGCCGCCGGGCACGGAGCGGTGCTCGAGCTGCCTTATGCCGATCCCGACCTCGTGGCTGTCATACGCGCCGGCTTGATGACCGATGTCCCGAAGGCGTACGCGGTCGGACAACCCGTGCTCTCTCGCAGCGTCAGCTCCTCGCCGCTGACCTATGCATGGCCCGTCGGCGGACTCAGCGACCGACGCACGCTGGACACACTCGCCGACGGGGGGACGACGACGTTCCTCCTCGACGACGCCACGCTCCCGGTGGTGAGCGGCAACCAGAGTCTGACTCCGGGCGCTCATGCCAAGGTGGCGACCCGCGACGGGTCGATGGACGCCGTCCTCATCGACGATCGGTTGAGCTCCGCCGTGGACGCCGCGGCCCAGGACCCCTCGCTGCGGGCGCTGACGACGCAACGCGTGCTGAGTGAGCTCCTGATGATCCAGGCCGAGCGGCCATGCTGCGCGCGGTCCGTCGTGATCGCACCTGACCGCCGGTGGGCGCCGTCGGCAGCGCTGGTGCGCGGTCTCGTCGCCGGGAGCGGGCGAGTCCCCTGGATCCAGCCGATCACCGCCGACCAGGTGGTCGCCTCGCCCGTCTACTCGGCAGTGCAACGGGGCAGCGAAGTCGACTACCCGGCGCAGGCGCGGGTCGCAGAGTTGCCTCGCAGCTTCTTGCGTTCGACCCTCCCCCTGACCCATCGCATCGATGCGTTCGCCGCAATCCTGCCCCCGGGCGATCCGCAGGCGCGTCAGTTCGACGACGGTCGGCTGCGGCTGTTGTCGTCGGCCTGGCGCGGTGACCCGCAGGGGGCCGATGCCGCCCGTGCCCGACTCGAAAGAGCCGTGCAGAGGACCATGCAGCAGGTCAGCATCACGACCCAGCCGGACAGTCTGGTGACCTTGACCGGGAGCAGCGGCG
Organism: Mycobacteriales bacterium; assembly: GCA_035695045.1. Taxonomy (GTDB): domain Bacteria; phylum Actinomycetota; class Actinomycetes; order JAFAQI01; family JAFAQI01; genus DASSKP01. The sequence continues at coordinate 38,319 of DASSEX010000040.1, forward strand.
CCGTGCCCATCACGGTCTCCAACGAGCTGAACACACCGGTGCAAGTGGCGATCTCCGCAGTCGCGGACCCGCACCTGGAGGTCCGCCGTGGGGGACGAGTGACACGGACGATTCGTCCCCACACCCAGGTGCCGGTGGACGTCCGAGTGACCGCGCTGAGCCGCGGCGTCGCAACGCTCACCGTGTCGCTGTTCACGCCGGGACCCGGCGGCAAGCCGTACGGGCCGCCGGTGGTGCTGCGGGTCAACTCCACGGCGTACGGACTCGAAGCGTTGATCATCACTGGTGCCGCCACCGCTGTGCTGTTCGTCGGAGCAGGCGTGCGGTTGGGGCGGCGGGCGCGAGCAGCACGTCGAGCGGCACGAGCCGGCACGTGAGCGAAGCCAACGACGGCAGCGAGCAGACACCCTCGCTGGCCCGGTCCAGCGCCGTCATGGCGGTGGGGACACTGGCGTCCCGGCTGACCGGTTTCCTGCGCACGGTCGTCATCGCCGCCGCGATGGGCCTCACTGTGGCCGAGAGCTACAACGTCGCGAACACCATTCCCAACATCCTCTATGACCTGCTGCTCGGCGGAGTCCTCACCAGCGTCGTCGTACCGCTGCTCGTGCAGGCAGCACAGGACGACGGCGACGACGGCGAGGCCTACGCGCAACGACTGGTGACGATCGTGGGCACGACGCTGCTCGTCGTCACCGCGATCGGTGTCGCCCTCGCCCCGCAGATCGTCGCGCTGTACGCCCACCGGCTGGACACGCACGAGCAACAGCTGGCCGTGACCTTCGCGCGCTTCTTCCTGCCACAGGTCGTGTTCTACGGCCTCGGCGCCGTGTTCGGCGCGATCCTCAATACTCGCGGCAGCTTCGCCGCGCCGATGTGGGCACCGGTCCTCAACAACCTCGTCGTGATCGTCGCGGGCGTCATCTTCTTCGCCATCACCGTCGGCCGGCCGGAGCCGGGTCGTCTGTCGACGACCCAGACGTTGTTGCTCGCCCTCGGCACGACCGGCGGAATCGTCGTGCAGACGATCGCCTTGTTGCCGGCGCTGCGCCGGGTCGGTTTCCGGTTGACGCCGCGATGGGACTGGCGGGGCGCGGGGCTGCGCAGCGCGGGCCCCTTCGCCGGCTGGATTCTCGGGTACGTCGTCACCAACCAGGTCGGCTACGCGGTGATCGTCAACCTCGCGACCGCCGCGGGTCGTGCGCAGGGCCCGGGCGGTTCCGGGTACTCGCCCTACACCTTCGCCTTCATCCTCTTCTCGTTGCCCTACGCCGTCGTCTCGGTGTCGGTCATCACTGCGCTGTTCCCGCGGATGAGCCGCGACGCTGTCAGCGCCGACCGCGCAGCCGTCGCGGAAGCGACCGCGGGCGGGCTCAACCTGTCCGCCGTGCTGCTCATGCCGTCGACCGTGGCGCTGGTGGCCCTAGGACCGCTCCTCGCCACGGTTGTCTTCGCGCATGGTCACGTCGGCCTGTCCGGCGCGCGCCTGATCGGCGGGACGCTCGCCGGGTTCGGGATCGGGCTGGTGCCCTTCTCCGCCTTCCAGATCCAGCTCCGGGCCTGGCTGGCGATGCGCGACTCCCGAACCCCGTTCATCGTCAACCTCGTCATCACTGCGGTGAACATCGCGGCGGACGTCGTGCTCTACGTGCTGCTGCCGCCGCGGGCCAAGGTCGTCGGCCTCGCCGTCGGGTTCTCGCTGTCCTACGCCGTCGGGACGGTCGTGTTCGCCTCTCTGCTGCGCCGCAGGATCGGTCGTGCCCGGCGCGACGTCGCCAGGACCCACGCCCGGCTCGCCGTCGCCGGGCTGCTCGCGGCGATCCCGACCTACGTCGCCGCTCGCCTGCTCACCGCCGGCCTCGGTCTCGGCGTCGAGGCGGCGTTCGTCGCGTGCGTCGCCGGCGGCCTGATCGGTCTGGCCGTCTTCCTGGGGTGCGCCGCCCGGCTGCACGTGGACGAGCTCGCCGAGCTGCGCGGGCTGCTGCGGCGGCGCCTCCGCGCGGGCTAACGGGATTCAGCCGTCCGGCTCAAGCCCGCCGGTTCCTCCGCCGACATCACACGGCAAGGAGGACACATGAGCAGCAACGGCCGCGACAGCGGCAGCATCGTCCTGGGCTGGCTGACCAAGTTGATGGTCATCCTGCTCCTGAGCGGTGTTGTCCTCTTCGACTTCGTCTCGGTGGGCGTGGCGCACATGAGCGCGTCCGACGACGCGAACACCGCGGCGCAGGCCGCCGCCTGTGACTGGACGCACCAACACAGCGTGCAGTCGGCGTACGACGCCGCCGTCTCCGCGATCTCCAGCCCGGCCGAGCGCGTACTGGTCCGCGGCTTTCAGATCGACAACGACGGCAGCGTGCATCTGCTGCTCCGTCGGGACGTCACCACTCTCGTCGCCTACCGCATCGGCCCGCTGAAGAAGTACACCGTGGCAATCGCGCACGGCGAGGCCGTTCCCTGCACGCTGTGAGCACCCCGCGCGGCCGGTCCGTCGTCCGGCACACCGTCGCCGCGATGCTTGCCGCGGCGACCGTCGGTGGCGTCGTACTGGTCTCGTCTCCGGCCGACGCCGACCCGCTCGGCGACGCGCGGGCGCGGGCATCCGCTCTCGCAGCCTCCGTCGACCGGCTACAGACGCAAGCGGAGCTCGCGACCGAGCGCTACGACAAGGTCGAGGCTGCCCTGGGAGTCGCTGTCACCGAACGGTTGCTGGCCGAGCGGCAGGTCGAGATCGACCAGCAGGCCGCCACCGCTGCCGCGACACTCGTCGACGACCGGGCCCGAGCCCTCTACGAGTCCGGCGGCCGGGTCTCGCTGATGGCAACCGTCCTCGACGGGAGCAACCCAGCCGACTTCGCCGACCGCATGCACATGGTCGGCGCGCTGCTCGGAGCCGGTGACAGCGACGTCGCAGCCGCCCAGACGGTGGTCAGCAAGTCGGCCGAGACCGCGCAGAAGCTCGCCGCGGCGAGCTCGAAGGTCACTGCTCTCCAGCAGCAGGCCGGAGCCGCGGCGACCCGGGTCAGCACTCTGCTCGCCGAGCAACAGCAGGCTCTGGCAGCGGTCAGCGGCGAGATCCGTCGTCTCGTCGCCGAGCAGCAGGCGGCAGCGGCTGCAGCCAGCGCGCGTGACTTCGCCGCCGCGCTCGCCGCGGCCGGTGGTGTTCCGACCGGAAGCACGGATGCACCGAACAAGCTCGTCGCGACCGTGCTCGCCGCGGCACGCAGCCGGTTGGGTGCCCCCTACGTCTGGGGAGCCACGGGTCCCGACAGCTTCGACTGCAGCGGCCTCACGCAGTGGGCCTATGCACACGCGGGCATCCAGCTGCCGCGGGTCGCCGCCGACCAGTGGAACGCCGGCCCGCACGTGACGCTGGCCGACCTGCAGCCCGGCGATCTGTTGTTCTGGGCGACCGACGTTTCCAACCCCGCGACCATCCACCACGTCGCCTTGTACATCGGGGGCGGCATGATGATCGCCGCGCCGCACACCGGCGACGTGGTCCAGGTGCAGCCCGTCTACATGGACGGCTACATCGGCGCGACGAGGCCGTACTCGACGACCGCCTAGCATGACGGCAAGCCACCGGCGCTAGCCCCCGGCGGCACTGTCCGGCGAGGTTGTGCGGAGGACGTGTGGACACGCCCGCGCAGGACGCCGCTCCACTCGTCGCGGCTCCCGGTCTGCTTCTCGACGACCGCTATCGGTTGGACCAGCTCCGTGCCGACCACCAGCCGCCCGGCGGTCTGCGTTCGGTGCTCTGGCGGGCCGTCGACGACTCGCTCGGCCGCTACGTCGCCGTGCAGATCGTCAGCGGGAGCGACGCGCGTCGTCGTCGCCGCGTGGTCAAGGCCGCGACGCGGGCGAGCACTCTTCCCGACGCGCGCTTCGTCCGCGTGTACGACGTCGGGGAGATCGAGCTCGACGGCCGTCGCTCGGTGTGGATCGCGTACGAGTGGGTGGAGGCCCCGACTCTCGCGGCGGTCGTGCGCGACGAGCCGTTGCCGCCGCCGGTCGCGACCGACGTCGTTCGCCAGTGCGCCGAGGCGATCCAGGTAGCTGCCGACGCCGGCATCTCGCACGGCCGCCTGCACCCCGACCAGGTGCACCTTCCGGCGACAGGGGCCATCCGCATCAGCGGCCTCGCGACTGCCGCCATCGTCCACGATGTTCCCGCCGACGAAGCGGGTGACGTCCGGTCGCTCGGCGGCTTGTTGTTCGCCGCCCTCACCGGTCGATGGCCGCTTACGGGCTGGCAGGGTCTGCCCGTCATCGCCGGCGCCGCGGCCGCCCACGGCCGGCCGCGTGTGGTGCGCGCCGGCGTGCCGCGCGAGCTCGACACGGTCACCGCCGACGCGCTCACCGGTCGCTACGGCTCGGCGCGGGCGCTGGCGCGGGCGCTGGCGACGCTGCCGAGCCGGCCGATCGACGCCGTCCCCGAGCCGGCCGGTGAACCACGTCCCGACATCCTGCGCCGGTGGTTGTGGCGGCTGGTGCCGCCGCTGCTCGTCGTGACCATCGGCATCGCCGGCTGGGTCGTAGGGAGCGAGCTGGGTCGGGTGCCGCTCACCGCGCGCCAGCCACATGCGGCGCTTCCCCCCGCTCAGCAGACCGGGCCGCGGCACAACAGCGTGCGCCTCGTCTGGCGGCAGCCGCCAACGGTGACGAGCTTCGACCCGGGTGGCGACGGCCAGGAGAACCCCGACGCGACAGCGCTCGCCGTCGACCGCGACCCGACCACGGCCTGGACGACCGACACCTACCGCAACGACCCGCACCTCGGCGGGCTCAAGCCCGGCGTCGGCCTCCTGCTCGACCTCGGTCGAGCGCGCACGGTGCAGGTGGCGGACCTGGTGCTGTCCGCGGCGGGCGCAGACATCGAGATCCGGGCCGGCGACCGGCAACCGACGCAGGCCGGTGACCTGCCGCTCGTTGCCCGGCGAACCGACGCGCCGGCCTCACTGCGGGTGAACCTCACGCAGCCGGTGACCGCGAGGTACTGGCTGCTGTGGTTCACGAAGCTGCCGGCGGACAACGGTGGATTCCGCGTCGGGGTCGCGGAGGTCGCGCTGTTGGGCTGATCACGGCGCTACCCTGCGGTCACCCGGCCGCGGCGCGGCCGTAGCAAGGGGAGTGATGAGCCGAGCGAGAGTCGGCGCCCGCGACGGCGAGGCCGCGACCGACCGCGCCCTGCTGGCCCGGCACGTCGCGGGTGACCGGGACGCCTTCGGCGAGCTGGTACGTCGGCATCAGGACCGGCTGTGGCGGGTTGCGCTGCGCACTCTCGGCGACGCCGAGGACGCTGCGGACGCCGTACAGGACGCGCTCGTGTCGGCGTACCGCGCAGCCGGCACCTACCGCGGAGAGGCAGCGGTCACGACCTGGTTGCACCGGATCGTCGTGAACTCCTGTCTCGACCTGGTTCGGCGGCGCAAGTCACGTCCCGCGACCGCTCTCGACGAGGGCTCCGTCGAGGTTCCGGCGGTCGACGTGCTGGCTCCGGCGGAGACGGCACAGCAGGTGCTCGCCGCACTCCGGCAGCTGCCCATCGAACAGGCCGCCGCAGTCGTCCTCGTCGACGTCGAGGGATACCCGGTCGCGGAGGCGGCCGCCATCCTGGAGGTGCCGGAAGGCACCGTGAAGAGTCGGTGCGCCCGGGCGCGCGGCCGGCTCGCCGTGCTGCTCGGCGAACTGGGCCCCGACGGCGGGAACCCACCCGCCGACGCCGCCGTCCAACCGGGTGCCACGAGACGGGAGCCCGAGTGACCGAGCAGGCCGGCCGATGACCCCGCCGGAAGAGCATCTCGACCTCGACACCGCCGCTGCGCTCGACGAGGGCCTCGAGGTCGATGACGCCGTGCGTGCGCATGCCGCCTCGTGCCCCGAGTGCGCACGGCGACTGGGTCAGGTGCGGGCGACCAGGGCGCTGCTCTCGGCGCTGCCCGATGAGGCGATGCCGCCCGCGGTCGCCGAGCGCGTGCGGGCCGCGCTACCGGCGGAACCGGTCGTGAGCACGATCATTCCGGGCGGACCGCGCGCGCGCCGGCTGAGCAGTCCGACCCTGGCCGGCCTGCTGGCCGCAGCGGCCGCGATCGCTCTCGTCGCCGCGATCAGCATCGGAGCGCTGCGGTCGTCCAACAAGGACAACGCGGGCGGCAGCGCTGCGGGCGGCGCGGGAGTCGCCACGGCGCCGCGACTCGGCAGCACCAACTTCCGGATCCTCGCGACCGGTGAGCACTACACCGACGCCAACTCCCAGAGCCTCGTCGGCGCTCTCGACCGGCTGGCCCGCACCCCCGTCACCACCGGCTCAGGCGGGACGGCGCTCAGCTCCCCGCAGAAGGACGCGGTCGCAGCCGGCACCCGGGCGGCGGTTCCGGCCGCTCTCCAGGCCCTGTTCGGCGACAGGCAGCAGCTGCTGACCTGCGCGCGTCTGCTCGCCGGTGGACCCGTGACGCCACTGGCCATCGACTTCGCTCGCTTCACCGGCGGCCTGCGGCACGTCCATGACGCGCCGGCGATGATCGTGCTGCTCCCCGGCGGAGGTGGGCTCGGCGACAGCGCTTTCATCGTCGGTCCGCGGTGCACCACCGACCCGTCGCAGGACCTGTACAAGTTCCAGGCCGCCCCTCACCCTTAGAGGCCCTCGTCAGGACTCGGCCGTCGGTTGGTGGGACCGAACAGCAACGGCCAGACGAGGACGCCCGCGACTGCGGCGACGTACGGCGGCAGCACGCGGCCGGCCGGGTGAAGGGGGCTGAGGCCGCCGGCGGCGTAGACCCGGAACGCGAGTGCCGCGCTGAGCACGGAGGCCACCGCGGCGATGCCCGAGGTGACACGCCGGCGCTGCGGACCGGTCGCGGCGGCGACGGCCCAGGCGGTGGCGATCCCGACGAGGGCGGGGGCGATCAGCGAGAACCCCTGGTTGCGGACGTACTGGGTGCCGATCCACCCACCCACGTAGGCGACGACGAGAGCGGCGAGCCCGGCGCGTACGGCGAGCTCCGCCGTGCCGGGCAGGGGCGCGGCCGGCCGCTGCGCGGCACATGCCGGGCAACCGGTGGCGGCGTAGCCGGCCGCATCCGCCCCGCATCGGGGGCGTCCGCACACCGGGCAGGCGTCGATCGCGCGGCGCGCGGGGTGTACGGCGCACCGACTCGCCGTAGCCGTCGTCATGGCCGGAAGCCTCGCATGGGAATGTCCGTCCGTAGACTCGCGTTCCCGCCAGCGCAGACGAGCAGTGGGTGAGGCCAGTGAGTGACGACATCCGCGACGTTGTGATCGTCGGGTCCGGTCCGGCGGGTTACACGGCCGCTCTCTACACCGCGCGAGCCAACCTGCGGCCGCTGGTGTTCGAGGGAGTGCAGTACGGCGGCGCCCTCATGCAGACGACCGAGGTGGAGAACTTCCCCGGCTTCGTCGACGGGATCCAGGGCCCCGACCTGATGGACCACATGCGCAAGCAGGCCGAGCGCTTCGGGGCGGAGCTGGTCACCGACGACGCGACCGAGCTCGACCTCTCCGGCGACGTGAAGACGGTGCACGTCGGCGGGGACACCTACCGCGCTCGCACCGTGATCCTCGCGATGGGCTCGGCGTACCGGATGCTGAACTTGCCCAACGAAGGCCGGCTCATGGGTCACGGCGTCTCGGCATGCGCGACGTGCGACGGCTTCTTCTTCCGCGGGCAGAACATCGCGGTCGTCGGCGGTGGCGACTCGGCGATCGAGGAGGCGACCTTCCTCACCCGGTTCGCCGACAAGGTGACGCTCATCCACCGCCGCGACGCTCTCCGCGCATCGAAGATCATGCAGGAGCGCGCGTTCCAGAACCCGAAGATCGAGTTCCTCTGGAACACCGTCGTAGAGGACGTCCTCGGCGAGGACAAGGTCGAGGGCCTCGCAGTCCGCAGCGTGCTCTCCGGCGAAGGCAGCCGCCTCGACGTCACCGGTCTTTTCGTCGCCATCGGCCACGACCCGCGCAGTGAGCTGGTCCGCGGTCAGGTGGACCTCGATGCGGAGGGCTACGTCGTGGTTCAGGCCCCGACGACGCGCACCAACATCGACGGCGTGTTCGCCTGTGGCGACCTCGTCGATCACAGCTACCGGCAGGCCATCACCGCAGCGGGCACCGGCTGCTCGGCGGCTCTCGACGCCGAGCGGTGGCTGGCAGACCACGGGGAATGACGGCACCACCGCGTACGTTTCCATGACAGACCCGCGACAAGGAGAGCAATGATGGGCGCCGCCACCAAGACCGTCACCGACGCGACCTTCGACACGGACGTGCTCGGCAGCGAGAAGCCTGTGTTGGTGGACTTCTGGGCGGAATGGTGCGGTCCGTGCAAGATGGTCGCGCCGGTTCTCGAGGAGATCGCCTCGGAGCACGGCGACAAGATCACCGTTGCGAAGGTCAACATCGACGAGAACCCCGAGATCGCCCGGCGCTACCAGATCATGTCGATCCCGACGATGTCGGTCTTTTCCGGCGGCGAGGTCGTCCGCAGCATCGTGGGCGCCAAGCCCAAGGCCGCGCTCCTGCGTGACCTCGAGGGCATTCTCTAGCTTTCCCGCGCACACGAGGACTGTCACTCCTCCGGGTCGTTTCGACCGCCCCCTGCGCGGCTACCATCCGCCGGTGCAGGTCTATCGGCGAGGTGACCGCGGGGCGGTTGTCGTCGACCTCCGCGCCAAGCTCGCGCGGCTGAACCTGCTGCCCGAGATGGGCGACACCGACCTTTTCGACGACGCGGTGGACCGTGCCGTGCGCGCCTTCCAGCAGCGCCGGGGACTCCGCGTCGACGGGGTCGTCGGCCCGGAGACCTACCGAGCCCTCGACGAGGCGCACTGGCGGCTCGGTGACCGACTGCTCAGCTATGTCGTCACGCACCCGTTCGTCGGCGACGACGTGGCCACGCTCCAGCAGCGGCTGTTCGAGATGGGCTTCGACCCGGGACGCTGCGACGGCATCTTCGGCCGGCAGACCGAGACCGCGCTCAGGGAGTTCCAGCGCAACGTCGGCCAGGCGCCTGACGGCACTGTCGGTCCGAAGACCCTCAAGGCGCTCGAGCGGCTGCGCCGGACCGTGACCGGCGGCTCCCCGTCGGACCGGCGCGAGGAGGAGCGGGTGCTCAGCGCCGGAGGCGCCCTGTCCGGCCGGGTGATCGTCATCGATCCCGGCCACGGCGGCGAGGACCTCGGCTGCGCCGCGCTCAACATCACCGAGGCAGACGTCGCCTACGACCTGGCGGTCCGTCTGGAGGGACGGCTGGGCCCGCTGGGAGTGGCCACCCTGCTCACCCGCGGTCCGGACGGCTGCCCGGAGGACGGCGAGCGCGCCGCCCTCGCCAACGACACCGGCGCCGACCTGCTGATCTCACTGCACACCGACGCCGACCTCAGCCCGTTGCCCAACGGTGTGGCGACGTACTTCTACGGCGTGACGCACGCGGACCGGGTGACCCGGTCGGCGGTCGGTGAGCGGCTGGCCGACCTCGTCCAGAGCGAGATCGTCGCCCGCACCGACCTGCTCGACTGCCGGACACACCCCAAGGGCTGGCAGTTGTTGCGGCTGACCCGGATGCCGGCGATCCGGGTCGACGTGGGTTACCTCACCTCGGAAGGCGATGCGACCAGGCTGCGTTCGCCGGAGTTCCGCGACGCGCTCGCCGAGGCGATCGTGGCCGGTGTGCAGCGGCTGTACCTGCCGGCCGACCGTGACGTCGCGACCGGCCAGGTGCGACTCCCGGCCCTGACGGGCTGACACCTGCTCAGACGGGCCGGAGCGCTCCCTCGGGCTGCATCGAGCCCAGCAGGCGCTCGAGAGCGACCTCGACGTCTTCGCGCCAGGACGCGACGGTCTTGAGCTCGAGCCGCAGCCGCGGGAAGCGCGGATGCGGCCGCACCGTCTTGAACCCGACCGCCAGCAGGTAGTCCGCCGGGAGCACGCAGTGCCCGAGACCGGGCCACTGAGCGTCGCCGAACGCCTCGACGGCCTTGACGCCGCGGCGGGTGAGGTCTTTCGCCACGCCCTGCACGAGCATGCGCGCCAACCCGCCGCCGCCGAAGTCCGGCAGGATCTCCGCCGTCATCAGCAGCGCCGCGTCGGCGCTCACCGGACTCGTCGGGAACGCGACCGAGCGAGGGACGTAGGCCGGGGGCGCGAACAAGACGTAGCCGGCCGGTACGCCGTCGACGTAACAGATCTTTCCGCAGCTGCCCCACTCGAGCAGGACGGCGGAGACCCACGCCTCCTTCTCGAGCTCGGTGTCACCGATCTCGCTGGCGCGCGCTCCCGCGACGGGGTCGAGCTCCCAGAACACACACTTGCGGCACCGGCGCGGAAGGTCGTCGAGATTGTCGAGCGTGATGTTCACCAGGCGGCGGGACATCAGCACACCCTCCGCGATCGCCGGCCGTTCGCGGGCCCGTCACAGCAGCGAGGGACGCCGTCGAACCGCCTGCATCGTAACGGCGTACGGCGTCGCACTCCAGCCCCAGCAGCCACAAACGGCTGGACAGCCGCCGGTAGGGTCGGCTCGTGGAGCTGCGACAGTCGGACAAGCTCGCTCATGTCGCCTACGACGTGCGCGGCCCGGTACTCGACGAGGCGATGCGGCTCGAAGCCGAGGGCCACCGCATCCTGCGGCTCAACCTGGGCAACCCCGCGCCGTTCGGCTTCGAGGCACCGGACGAGCTCGTCGCCGACATCGCGCGCCAGCTCACGGTGGCACAGGGCTACAGCGACTCGAAGGGCATTCTGCCCGCCCGCCGGGCGGTCGTGCAGTACCACCAGCAGAAGGGCCTGACCGGGATCGACGTCGAGGACGTCTGGCTCGGCAACGGCGTCTCGGAGCTCATCACGATGAGCCTGCAGGCGCTGCTCAACGACGGCGACGAGGTCCTGATCCCGGCGCCGGACTATCCGTTGTGGACCGCGATCACCACGCTGTGCGGCGGTCGCGCGGTGCACTACCGCTGCGACGAACAGTCCGACTGGCTGCCCGACCTCGACGAGCTCGAGACGCGGATCACCGCGCGCACCAAGGCGATGGTGATCATCAACCCGAACAACCCGACCGGCGCCGTCTATCCCCGCGCGGTCATCGAGCGCATGGTCGAGGTCGCACGCAAGCACGGCCTGCTGATGTTCGCGGACGAGATCTACGACCAGATCCTGTACGACGACGCCGAGCACATCTCACCCGCTGCCGTCGGGCCGGATGTCCTGTGCATCACGTTCAACGGCCTGTCCAAGGCCTATCGCGTCGCCGGCTACCGCGCCGGCTGGGCCGTCGTCTCCGGGCCCAAGGAGCACGCGCGCAGCTTCCTCGACGGGCTGACCCTGCTCAGCAACATGCGGCTGTGCCCCAACGTCCCGGCGCAGCACGGCATCCAGGCCGCGCTCGGAGGACCCCGTGACATCCGCGAGCTGGTGCTTCCCGGCGGCCGCTTGCGCGAGCAGCGCGACACCGCCTGGCGGGCGCTGAACGCCATCCCGGGAGTCTCCTGCACGCTGCCGAAGGGCGCCCTCTACGTGTTCCCGCGGCTGGACCTCGACGTCTACCCGGTCGACGACGACGAGCAGCTGGTACTGCGCTTCCTGCGTGAGGAGCATGTCCTCATCGGCAACGGCACCGGCTTCAACTGGCCGACTCCCGACCACCTGCGCATCGTGACGCTGCCCGCAGCGGAGGAGCTGGCCGACGCCATCGGCCGACTGGCCCGCTTCCTCGAGAGGTACGCCGCCGACCGCTGACCGCGGCCCGGGCAAGTTACTGGCTGGTAACTTACTCGTCGCCCGGGCTGCCGGACGCCGGCTCCGCCGCGGCGGAGTCCTCGCTCGGCAGGCCCACGGCGTCGCGCAGTGCCGCAGGGGCGATCTGCGCCACGATCCGCTCGAGGTCGTCGATGGTCGCGAACTGCACCACAAGCTTGCCGCGCCGGCGACCGAGCTCGACGCTGACGCGGGTCTCCAGCACGTCGGACAACCGCTCGGCGAGACCTGCGACGGCGGGCGCCACCGGCCGGCGCGCCCGGGGCTGGCGGACCGCGGGCTCCTGCTCACCCAGGGCGACGATCTCCTCGACCGCTCGCACCGACAGCCCCTCGGCGATGATCCGGGCCGCCAGCGCCTCGCGCGCCGCGTCGTCGTCGAGCGCCAGCAGCGCCCGTGCATGGCCGGCACTGAGCACACCGGCGGCGACACGGCGCTGCACGCCTGGCGGCAGGCCGAGCAGGCGGAGCGTGTTGCTGACGTGCGACCGCGAACGCCCGAGCCGGGTGGCCAGTTCCTCGTGGGTCGCGCCGAACTCCTGGAGCAGCTGCTCGTAGGCGGCCGCCTCCTCGAGCGGGTTGAGCTGCTGCCGGTGCAGGTTCTCCAGCAGGGCGTCGCGGAGCAGTGCGTCGTCGGGAGTTTCACGCACGATCGCCGGGATCGTCCCGACTCCGGCCTCGCGGCAGGCGCGCCAACGGCGCTCTCCCATGATCAGCTGGTAGCGACCGGGTCCGGTCTCCCGGACGACGACCGGCTGGAGCACCCCGACCTCACGCACGCTGGTGACCAGCTCGGCGAGGGCGTCGGCGTCGAAGACCTCGCGCGGCTGGCGCGGGTTGGGCTCGATGGCGTCGAGGGGCAGCTCCTCGAACCGCGCGCCGGCCACCTCCTCCGCCTCTGGTCCGGTCGGGATGAGCGCACCCAGTCCGCGGCCGAGCCCCCCACGGCGAACGTTCACTGTGCGCTCCCTTCCGCGGCGCCGGCGACGGCCGAACGTTCCGCGATCTCTCGTGCGGCCTCGATGTAGGCGACGGCTCCACGGGAGCCGGGGTCATAGGTCAGCACGGACTGCCCGTAGCCGGGCGCCTCCGAGATCCGCACGCTCCGCGGAATCGTCGGCGTCAGGACCAGATCGCCGAAATGTGCCCGCACTTCCTGCGCGACCTGATCGGACAGCCTCGTCCGGCCGTCGTACATGGTCAGCAGGATGGTCGAGACATGCAGCCGCTCGTTGAGGTGGGCGCGCACCAGGTCGATGTTCCGCAACAGCTGGCTGAGCCCCTCGAGGGCATAGAACTCACACTGGATCGGAATCAGCACCTCTTGCGCCGCCACCAGCGCGTTGACCGTCAGCAGGCCCAGCGATGGCGGGCAGTCGACGAACACGTAGTCGTACGGCGTCTCCAGCGCGGCCAGCGCCTTGTGCAGCCGAGATTCCCGTGCGACGACCGCGACCAGTTCGATCTCCGCGCCCGCGAGGTCGATCGTCGCGGGCACGCAGTCCAGACCCGTGAAGCCCTCGACCGGCTGCGCAAGCTCCGCAAGCGGCTTGCCGTCGACCAGCGCCTCATAGATGGAGGGCGTGCCCGCCCGGTGGTCCAAGCCGAATGCGGTCGACGCGTTGCCCTGCGGGTCGAGATCGATCACCAGCACGCGCGCGCCGTGCTGGGCCAGTGCCGCAGCGAGGTTCACCGTGCTCGTCGTCTTGCCGACGCCGCCCTTCTGGTTCGCGACCGTGATGAGCCGGCGGGCGTGCGGGCGTTGCCACAGCTGGCGGTCGTCCGACCAGGCCCGCCGCGGCTCGCCCGAGGCGGTTTCCGCGGCTGTTTCACGTGAAACCAGCCCCCGCGCGGCGTCTCCGGCGGCTGTTTCACGTGAAACTACTGCGCTGAGCTCATCACGGAGCGGCGCCGCCATCGGAAGGTCAGTGGCCCCCACGGACGCGGCGCCAGCGTAAGCGGCCTCACCAGGAGAGGGCGGCGCGCTGCTGCTCACCCGCCCATCATGGCCGGTCCCTGCCGGCAAGGCGGCGTCGGGATCGACCGACGGAGGCGGCGCTGGCTCCATCGACCCCTGGGCTGCGCGTGTTTCACGTGAAACAGGCGCCGCAGGGGCGCCGGGACCCGCCTGCGGGGAGTTCCCGACGTCACGCTGCCGCGGCCAGCCGAGCTCGTCGGGTGGTGTGGTGGGTGCACCCTTGGCATCCGCAGCGGGCCAGCCGAGGCCGTTCGCACGATCGGTCACCGTTCCTCCACCTTCTCGGCCGGTCGGGCGATCCGCACTACCCGGACAGTGTGGTCGGCTTCGCCGCACACGTCGAGGGAGACGTGAAGATCTGGCCACGCCGCCAGGGCGGCAGCGGAGTCCTGCAACTCGGCCTCCGCCCGGTCGCCCTTGACGGCAAGCAGGACGCCGCCAGGGCGCAGAAGTGGCACCGCCATGGACACCAGCTCCGACAGCGGCGCCAGTGCACGGGCGACCACGATCTGGCAGCGTGCCGCCGGCAGCTCCTGGGCTCGAGCACGACGGACTCCTACCGAGAGTCCGAGCAGGCCCACCGTCTCCTCGAGGAAGCGGACCCGCCGGAGCATGGGCTCCACGAGGGTCACCTCGAGATCCGGGCGGGCCAGGGCGATCGGGATCCCCGGCAGGCCGGCTCCACTGCCGAGGTCGACCACCTCCTGCCCGGCAGGAACGAGCTCCGCGACCGCTGCACTACTTAGCAGGTGGCGCTCCCAGATGCGCTCGGGCTCTCGTGGTCCGACAAGCCCGCGTTCGACTCCACGGGTGCACAGCTGTTCCGCAAAAAGGATGGCAGTGCTCAGATGGGTCGAAAACACCCGCTCAGCGGCGGGGGGTGGCGGAGGGGCCGCGCTCACCCGCGGCGGACGACGATCCGCCGGTTCGGCTCTTCGCCCTCGGACTCGCTGAGCACACCGTCGAACGACGACACCGCGTCGTGCACCACCTTGCGCTCGAAGGGGGTCATCGGGTCGAGCCGCACCGTCTCGCCGTCCGCAAGCACGCGCTCGGCCGTGGCACGCCCGAGCTCGGTGAGCTCCTCCCGGCGACGCGCCCGGTGGCCCCCGATGTCGAGCATCAGCCGGCTGCGGACGCCGGTGACCTGGTGAACCGCGAGCCGGGTCAGCTCCTGCAGCGCCTCGAGGGTCTCGCCGTCCGATCCGACGAGCCGGGACAGGTCGGCGCCCACGATGGACACCGCGGCGCGGTTGCCCTCGACGTCGATGTCGATGTCGCCGTCGAGGTCGGCGATGTCCAGCAGCGCCTCGAGATAGTCCGCGGCGATGTCACCCTCGCGCTCGAGGAGCGAGCCGTCGGGCGCGTCCTCCTCGGCGCGAGGCCCTGCGGTCACATCAGTCTCGTCCGTCACAGTTCCTCCAGCGGTCCGGCGCGCTCAGCGCCGGCCGCGCTTGCGGTTGCGGTTGCGGTTGGCGGGGCGGCCGGGAGCAGGCCGGGGCAGCGGCTCCCCGCCCGTGGCCGACGAGCCGCTCGGCGCGGGGGAGGCCGGCCGCGTCGGCTTCGCGCCGGGTGCGGGGCCGGTGATCTGCGGCTTGTTCGCCGCAGCGGCGGCGTCGTTGGCGTCCATCCGCGAGATCACGAAGTGTTGCTGGCCCATGCTCCACAGGTTGGTCGTGAGCCAGTACAGCAGCACACCCATCGGGAATCGATAGCCGAAGATCGCGAAGGTCAGCGGCAGGACGTAGAGCATGACCTTCTGCTGCTGGGCCATCTGGTCGCTGCCGGTGCCGGCCGCCTTGTTGCGGGCCATCAGCTGGCGCTGCGTCCAGAACGTCGAGGCGCCCATGAGCACGATCAGGACGACCGTGAGGATCTTGGTGGAGGCCGTGCTGCCGCCCACCAGGTGCAGGAACTCCTTGCTGGAGTCGAAGGCCGCGCTGATCGGCACACCGAAGATCTTGGAGACCGCCGCGGAGTGCACCAGGTCGGCCGAAATGCCGTAATGGCTGCTGAAACAGTCAGGCGCCTGCAGGTCGACGCAGCCCTTGTTCGGCTTGATCGAGTTGAGCACGCGGAACAGCGCCAGGAAGACCGGGATCTGAAGGATCAGCGGAAGGCAACCGGCGAACGGGTTCGCGCCGTGCTCCTTCCACAGCGCCATCATCTCCTGGTTGAGGCGCTCCTTGTCGTTCTTGTACTTGGCCTGCAGCTCCTTCATCTTCGGCTGCAGGACCTGCATCGCCCGCATGTTGCGGGTCTGCTTGACGAACAGCGGGAAGAGCAGCAGCCGCATGGCGACGGTCAGCAGGACGATCGACAGCGCCCATGACCAGCCGTTGGTCTTGCCGAGCACGGGCGCGAGCACCGCATGGATGTGGACGATCAGCCAGGCGATCGCCTCGTAGAACGGGTTCAGCAGACTCACAGCTGCGCCTCCGCGCGGGATGCGCCGGAGCGGGCGCTCGAGGGAACCGGGTCATAGCCCCCGGCATGGAACGGGTGGCAACGCGCCACGCGCCGCACTGCCAGCCAGCTCCCGCGGGCGGCGCCGTGGCACTCGACGGCCTCGACCGCGTACGCGCTGCACGAGGGCACGAACCGGCACCGTGGCGCGAGCATCGGGCTGACCAGCCGGCGGTACACACGAAGCACCGCGAGCAGGACCGCGCTCACCGCGCACCGACCTGGCGGCCGAGCGCACGGTCCAGGGCGCGATCGAGATCGGCGGCCAGCTGCACCGACGAGCGACCTGACGCTGACGGATTCACCCGTACGACGAGGCGTGATCCGCACGGGAGCCGGTCGAGCCGGTCACGGAGCAGATGGCGCAGCCGGCGACGTACCCGGTTACGGTCGACCGCACCACCAACCGCGCGGCTCACGATGAAACCCACCTGCGGAGCACCGTGCGTGCCGCTCGCGAGGTGGACGACGAGCGTGGGCGCGGCAGCACGCACACCGCGTCGTACGGCGGCGGTGAACTCGGTGCGCGCACGCATGCGTGCCGCGGCCGGCAGCACGGACGGCCGGCGCGTCAGGCCGAGAGCCGGGCGCGGCCCTTGCGCCGGCGGCCGGCGAGGATGGCACGACCGGCGCGGGTGCGCATGCGCAGGCGGAACCCATGGGTCTTCGCCCGGCGCCGATTGTTCGGCTGGAACGTCCGCTTGCTCACCGAGGAACTCCCCACACAAGGCCCGGGCCATCTCGTCGGAGCGGCCGGGAAACATATCGAGCGGCAGGCTGGCGCCACCCATAGGCGGCTGCGACTACGGTACGGGCGCAGTCGGACCAGGGTCAAACCGGCCCCCGCGCGACAGTCGGGACGAGGGTCAAGACGACACGCCGAGCGTCGACCACAGATTGTCGGCGGGTTGTGGAGAACCGCTTGCTGCCGTTACGCGCAGGCTGTTAGCGTGCCCGCCACCGGCTCTTCCCCCGCCGTCCACCAAGACGGCGCACGCACGTCGTGTTCGTCGGTGAAGTCTTCCTTCAGTTCCGTGTCGAGCGGGCCAGCGATGGTCTGTTCACATGATCCACAGTCTGTGGACGCTCATGTGGACGAAGCTCGCCGACGGGGCCGATCAGGCTTCGCAGGGGGCTCGTCGCGGCGAACATTTGGGGTGCAAGGTGCAGAAAATCGCCGGGAGAGCCGATGACTGAGGACACCCTCGACCTGGAAGCCGTATGGATCCGGGCGATCGCCGACCTCGGCGACGACGTGCTCCCCGCGCAGCACCGGGCGTGGATGCGGCTGACCCGGCCGCTTGCCCTCGTCCAGGACACCGCGGTGCTCGCGACACCCAACGACTTCGCTCGTGAGGTGCTCGACACCAAGCTTCGGCCGGTGATCATGGACGCGTTGTCGCGCCAGCTCGGCCGTGACGTGCGGGTCGCCGTCACCGTCGAGGCCGACCCGGCAGCCACCGCGCCCGTCGAACCCGAGCCCGAACCGATCGCCGAGGCGGCCCCGCCGGCGGCGATGTTGCCGCGGCCGGGGAGTCGCGAGTCGTCCCGGCTCAACCCGAAATACCAGTTCGACACGTTCGTGATCGGTTCGAGCAACCGGTTCGCTCACGCCGCGGCGTTCGCGGTGGCGGAAGCGCCGGCCAAGGCCTACAACCCGCTGTTCATCTACGGCGAGTCCGGGCTCGGCAAGACCCACCTGCTGCACGCGATCGGCCACTACACCCAGCACCTCTACGCCGGGCACCGCGTGCGCTACGTGAGCTCCGAGGAGTTCACCAACGACTTCATCAACTCGATCCGCGACGGTCGCGCCGACGGGTTCCGCAAGCGCTACCGCGAGATCGACGTCCTCCTGGTCGACGACATCCAGTTCCTGGAGAACAAGGAGCAGACGCAGGAGGAGTTCTTCCACACCTTCAACACCCTGCACAACGCCAACAAGCAGATCGTGATCTCCAGCGACCGGCCGCCCAAGCAGCTGGTCACCCTGGAGGACCGGCTGCGCAACCGGTTCGAGTGGGGGCTCATCACCGACGTCCAGCCGCCCGAGCTGGAGACCCGCATCGCCATCCTGCGCAAGAAGGCCGCGCAGGAGCGGCTCGATGCGCCGCCGGAGGTCCTCGAGTTCATCGCCGGCAAGATCGCGAGCAACATCCGCGAGCTCGAGGGCGCCCTGATCCGCGTGACCGCCTTCGCAAGCCTCAACCGTCAGGGTGTCGACCTGGCCCTCGCCGAAGTCGTCCTGAAGGACCTCATCGCCGATGCCGCAGGGCCGGAGATCACCGCTGCGACGATCATGGCCCAGACGGCGGCCTACTTCGGCATCACGATCGAGGACCTGTGCGGCTCCTCACGCAGCCGGGTCCTCGTGACCGCACGGCAAATCGCGATGTACCTCTGCCGTGAGCTCACCGACCTCTCGCTGCCGAAGATCGGCCAGCAGTTCGGTGGCCGCGACCACACCACGGTCATGCACGCCGACCGCAAGATCCGCTCGCTCATGGCCGAGCGCCGGTCCGTCTACAACCAGGTCAGCGAGTTGACCAACCGGATCAAGTCGCAGGCGCGCGGGTGACGGTCACACCACTTCCCCCACGTCGCACCATCCACGTCCACCTCACCCGTGCACAGGCTGGGGACAACCTTGTGGACGTGCCGCTCGGCCGGCGCGGTCCGGCGCTCGTCCACCGCCCCCGACCCTCACACCCAACGTTCTCCACATCCGGCGGGGACGGCGTACGACGTCCTGACCTGCGGAATCGCCCGTCGTCCCCAGCGTCCACCGCACAGACGACTGACGACTTCTCGAGATTTCTTGTCCGACCAAAAACAGAGACTGTGGGCAGTGCCGCGGTCCGGGAGGTAGACAGCCCATGAAGATCCGAGTCGAGCGCGACCAGCTGGCCGACGCCGTCGCCTGGGCCGCGCGCATCCTGCCCCAGAAGAGCCAGCTCCCGGTCCTGTCCGGTCTTCGGCTGGACGCGGCGGCCGACGGTGGCCTGCGGCTGTCCGGTTTCGACTACGAGGTCTCGGCCGAGGCCACGCTCGACGTGACCGTCGCGGAGGCCGGTGCCGTGCTCGTCCCCGGACGACTGCTGGCCGACATCACTCGCAGCCTGCCGGGCCAGCCGGTCGAGCTGTCGACGGACGGCAGCCGTGTCCAGCTCGCCTGTGGGTCGGCGCGGTTCACGCTGCCGACGCTGCCGCTCGACGAATACCCCTCGCTCCCCGGCATGCCGGAAGTCGCGGGCACGCTCGGCAGCGATGCGTTCGCGGCGGCGGTGTCCTCCGTCGCCGTGGCAGCGGGCCGGGACGACACGCTGCCGGTCCTCACCGGCATCCGGATCGAGATCGACGGCGAGGACGTCACCCTCGCGGCCACCGATCGCTACCGCCTTGCCGTCCGGACGCTGCGGTGGCAGCCGGTCGACCCGGCGATGCAGGCGACGGCGCTCGTGCCGGCCCGCACCCTGGCCGAGGCGGCGAAGTCGCTCACGGCCGGTGCCGAGGTCACGCTCGCCCTCGCCTCCGGGGGGACCGGCGAGGGTCTCCTCGGCCTGTCCGGCGCCACCCGCAAGGCGACGACGCGGCTGCTCGACGGAGAGTTCCCGAAGTACCGCTCGCTGCTTCCGGACTCCTCGTCCGGCATGGCCGTGGTCGACGCGGCGGCGCTCACCGAGGCGGTGCGTCGTGTCTCGCTCGTGGCGACTCGGACGTCGCCGGTCCGGCTGTCCTTCGACGCTGACACGGTGACACTCGAGGCGGGCGGGCTCGACGAGGCCGAGGCGGCGGAGTCCCTGCCGACCACTTTCGACGGCGAACCGCTGACGATCGCGTTCAACCCGACCTACCTGCTCGACGGCCTGTCCGCGATCGACTCGGACGAGGCGCGGCTCGCGTTCACCGGAGCGACCAAGCCGGCGGTCCTGACCGGCAAGTCCGGGGAGAGCGGCGCCGGCGACTACCGCTATTTGCTGATGCCGGTGCGGCTGGCCGGCTGAGGCACGGGGCAGGATCACCGCCGGGACGACACGCACACGAGGAGGCATCGCGTGGAACTCGGCATGATCGGGCTCGGCCGCATGGGCGGCAACATGGCGGAGCGGTTGCGCAAGGCCGGACACACCATCGTCGGTTTCGATCGGAGTCCGGAGAGCAAGCGCGACGTCGACAGCCTCGAGGAGCTGGTCAAGGCGCTGCCCGCTCCACGCGCCGTGTGGGTGATGGTGCCGGCCGGGCCGCCGACCTACGAGACCGTCGACGCACTGGCCGAACTGCTCGAGCCGGGTGACGTGATCATCGACGGCGGCAACTCGCGGTACACCGACGACATCCGCCATGCCGAGGACCTGGCCAAGCGCGACATCGGCTTTGTCGACTGCGGCGTCTCCGGCGGTGTCTGGGGACTGACCGAGGGCTACGCGCTGATGTGCGGTGGCGACGACGAGTACGTTCAGCGGCTGATGCCGATCTTCGAAGCCTTGAAGCCCGAGGGCGACTTCGGCTTCGTCCACGCGGGCAAGGTGGGGGCCGGCCACTTCGCGAAGATGGTGCACAACGGCATCGAGTACGGCCTCATGCAGGCCTACGCCGAGGGCTGGGAGCTGCTGGAGACGACCGAGCTCGTCACCGACGTGCGCGAGGTCTTCCGCTCGTGGCAGCGAGGCACCGTCATCCGCTCGTGGCTGCTCGACCTCGCCGTCCGCGCGCTCGACGACGACGAGCATCTGCACGAGCTGCGCGGCTTCGCGCAGGACTCCGGTGAAGGTCGGTGGACCGTCCAGGCAGCGGTGGACCACGCTGTTCCGTTGCCGGTCATCACCGCGGCCCTGTTTGCGCGCTTCGCGTCGCGACAGGACGACTCCCTGGCGATGAAGATGATCGCCGCGCTGCGCAACCAGTTCGGCGGCCATGCGGTCACGGCCGCGGCAGGCGAGACAGAGAAGGGTGCCGACGCACCGGGAGCGGATGCTCCCCAGGACGGGCAGTCCCGCCCCGACGCGACGGCGCGGTAGGCGCGGGGCGCCGGTGCACCTCCGTCATCTGTCGATCACCGACTTCCGGTCCTATCCGGAGGC
Organism: Mycobacteriales bacterium; assembly: GCA_035695045.1. Lineage (GTDB taxonomy): Bacteria > Actinomycetota > Actinomycetes > JAFAQI01 > JAFAQI01 > DASSKP01. Next base: position 59,618 of record DASSEX010000040.1, read on the forward strand.
GGAGCTGGAGCTGGCGCCCGGTGTGACCGCGCTCGTGGGCCCCAACGGCCAGGGCAAGACCAACCTCGTCGAAGCGGCGGGCTACCTCGCCACGCTCGGCAGCCATCGCGTGGCGACCGACGCGCCCCTCGTACGCTCCGGCGCGGAGCGGGCGATCGTGCGCGGCGTCGTTGTCCGGGACGGCCGTGACATCCGGCTCGAGGTCGAGATCACGCCGGGCAAGGCCAACCGGGCTCGTGTCAACGGCGCACCGGTGTCTCGACCGCGCGAGATTCTCGGCGCGCTGCGCACGGTGCTGTTCGCGCCGGAGGACCTGGCCATCGTCAAGGGCGATCCGGGTGAGCGTCGACGTTTCCTCGACGAGCTCCTCGTCAGCCGGACCCCGCGCTTCGCCGGCGTCCGTGCCGACTACGACCGGGTGCTGAAGCAGCGCAACGCGCTGCTGAAGTCATCCGGCGCCGCCCGCCGCGCCGGCGGCTCCGCGCTGCGCACCCTTGACGTGTGGGACAGCCATCTCGCGACGGCCGGAGCGGAGCTGCTCGCCGGCCGGTTGGAGCTGGTGGATGCCCTGGCGCCGCTCGTGGACAAGGCGTACGCCGCGATCAGCGGGGGCAGTGGCGGCCCGGCGGGCATCTCCTACCGGTCTTCGCTCGACGAGGTGGGCACCACGCCGGGTGCGCCGGGCGCCGACCGCGACGTGCTCGCCGCGGCACTGGCTGCGGCACTGGCCGGCGTCCGCGACCAGGAGCTCGATCGCGGCGTAACGCTCGTAGGCCCACACCGCGACGAGCTGCTGCTGACCCTCGGTGAGCTTCCGGCCAAGGGCTATGCCAGCCACGGTGAGTCGTGGTCGTTCGCCCTGGCTCTGCGCCTCGCCGCCTACGACCTGCTCCGCGCCGACGGCGGCGAGCCGGTGCTGGTGCTCGACGACGTCTTCGCAGAGCTCGACGACATCCGGCGCGACCAGCTCGCAGAGCTGGTGGCTCCTGCCGAGCAGGTGCTCGTGACGGCGGCCTTCGCCGGCGACGTACCAGCCGCTCTGACCGGCGCCCGGTACGACGTCGAGGGCGGGCGGGTCACCCGTGTCCGGTGACCCGGAAGAGACCCCGCCGGACGACCGCACACAGGCCCGGCGGCTGCTCGACCGCGCCCGGCGGGGCGGACCGGCGCCTGCCCGCCGTCCGCGCCGGCGACCGCTACCACCGGACGAGCAGCCGTGGAGTGGTCCGGGTGCCGATGCCCGCGATCCGGCACCGCTCGGCGCGTCGCTCGACGACCTCGTCCGCGAGCAGCGGTGGGAGGCCACCGTCCGCTCGGCCGGGCTGTCGGCGCGCTGGGAGCAGATCGTGGGCGCGGACATCGCGGCGCACTGCCGACCCGAACGACTGGTCGACGGTGAGCTGACCTGTGTCGCGGAGTCGACGGCCTGGGCGACCCAGATCCGGCTGCTCAACCGGCAGATCCTGGAGCGGGTCGCGGCCGCACTCGGCGCCGGCGTCGTCCGGTCGCTGCGGGTGCACGGGCCGGCCGCCCCGGACTGGCGCCACGGGCCGCTGCGGGTGCGAGGTCGCGGCCCGCGTGACACGTATGGCTGAGCGCCTCGCCGGGGGTTTGTCAAGCCCCTCCCACGTGGGGGGACCTTTCCCCGCCCGTGCTCACGCGCCACGCGAGTCCACAGGTGCCGGGGAATGGGCATTCTCGTCGGCCTGACGGATAGACTGGAGGCATCCCACCACGACGCTCGGGCCTGAACGCGTGCCTGCAGCCCGTGACCACGAACGAAGCACGCGCCGCGGCGCGCTGACGAGCGGGAGCGCTCCTTGTCCTACGACGCCCGATCCATCAAGGTTCTCGAGGGTCTGGAGGCGGTTCGCAAGCGGCCCGGCATGTACATCGGGTCGACCGGTGAGCGTGGTCTGCACCACCTGGTCTACGAGGTGGTCGACAACGCGGTCGACGAGGCGCTCGCCGGCCATGCCGACACCATCGTCTGCACCTTGCTGGCTGATGGCGGCGTACGAGTCCAGGACAACGGGCGAGGCATCCCCGTCGACCGGCATCCGGTGGAGAAGCGCCCGGCGGTCGAGGTCGTCCTCACGACCTTGCACGCGGGCGGCAAGTTCGACGGCTCGTCTTATGCCGTCTCCGGTGGTCTGCACGGCGTCGGTGTCTCTGTCGTCAACGCGCTGTCGAGCCGGCTCGAGGTCGAGATCAAGCGAGACGGCTTCGTCTGGACGCAGGCCTATGTCGAAGGTGGCCGGCCGGCCGCGGCCCTGAAGAAGGGCGCCGCGACCAAGGCGACCGGCACGACGGTGACCTTCTGGGCGGATCCGACGATCTTCGAGACGACGCAGTACTCCTTCGAGACGCTCGCACGCCGGCTGCAGGAGATGGCGTTCCTCAACGCCGGTCTGTCCATCACGCTGCGGGACGAGCGCGACACCGGGGCGGTTGACGAGGGTGGGGCCGGTCTGGCGCCGACCGAGGTCGTCTTCCACTACAAGGGCGGCCTGCGTGACTTCGTCAAGCACCTCAACGCGACGAAGCAGGCGGCCCACGACTCGGTCATCCACTTCACCACCGACACGCAGGGCATGGCGCTCGAGGTCGCGATGCAGTGGAACGGCACCTACGCAGAGAGCGTCTACACGTTCGCCAACACCATCAACACGCACGAAGGCGGCACCCACGAGGAGGGCTTCCGCGCTGCGCTGACGACGGTGGTCAACCGGTTCGCCCGCGAGCAGAAGATCCTCAAGGAGAAGGAAGACAACCTCACCGGTGACGACATCCGGGAGGGTCTCACCGCGATCGTCTCGGTGAAGATCGCGCAGCCGCAGTTCGAGGGTCAGACCAAGACCAAGCTCGGCAACACCGAGGCCAAGTCCTTCGTGCAGAAGGCGTGCAACGACTGGCTGGGCGACTGGTTCGAGCGCAACCCGCGCGAGGGCAAGACGATCGTGCAGAAGGCCGCGTCCGCGGCGCAGGCCCGCATCGCCGCGCGCAAGGCGCGCGACCTCGCGCGCGGGCGCAAGGGTCTGCTCGAGTCCAGCGGTCTGCCGGGCAAGCTCGCCGACTGCCAGTCCACCAACCCCGAAGAGTGCGAGCTCTACGTCGTCGAGGGCGACAGCGCGGGCGGCTCGGCCAAGGGTGGCCGCAACCCGATGAACCAGGCGATCCTGCCGATCCGCGGAAAGATCATCAACGTCGAGAAGGCGCGCATCGACCGGGTGCTGAAGAACACCGAGGTCCAGGCGCTGATCACGGCCCTGGGCACCGGCATCCACGACGACTTCGACGTCGACAAGCTGCGCTACCACAAGATCGTGCTGATGGCCGACGCCGATGTCGACGGTCAACACATCCGCACGTTGTTGCTGACGCTGCTCTTCCGGTTCATGAAGCCGCTCATCGAGCTCGGCTACGTCTACCTCGCGCAGCCACCGCTCTACAAGCTGAAGTGGAACAAGCCGCATGCGCCCGACTACGCCTACTCCGACCGCGAGCGCGACGGCCTGATCGAAGCAGGTCAGCAGGCGGGCAAGAAGCTGCCGAAGGAAGAAGGTATCCAGCGCTACAAGGGCCTCGGCGAGATGAACGCCGAAGAGCTGTGGGAGACGACGATGAACCCCGCGACCCGCGTGCTGCTGCAGGTCACCCTCGACGATGCCGCGACCGCCGATGAGCTGTTCAGCGTCCTGATGGGTGAGGACGTCGAGGCCCGTCGCGCGTTCATCACTCGCAACGCCAAAGACGTGCGGTTCCTCGACATCTAGATGTCCACGACATCCACGGCCATTGAGAGCTAGGGATATTCCTTGACCGAAGTCACCACGCCGCCGCCCGGAGATCGCGTCGAGCCGGTCGGTCTCGAAGTCGAGATGCAGCGCAGCTTCCTCGACTACGCGATGTCCGTCATCGTCTCCCGCGCGCTGCCTGACGTCCGGGACGGTCTCAAGCCGGTTCACCGTCGCGTCCTCTACGCGATGTACGACGGCGGCTACCGACCCGACCGCGGTTACTCCAAGTGCAGCCGTGTCGTCGGCGACGTCATGGGCCAGTACCACCCGCACGGTGACTCGGCGATCTACGACACCTTGGTGCGGCTCGCTCAGCCGTGGGCAATGCGGCTGCCGCTCGTCGACGGCCAGGGCAACTTCGGTTCTCCGGGCAACGACCCGCCCGCGGCGATGCGTTACTGTGTCGTCGGTTCGACGACTGTCGACACGGCCGACGGCCCGATCGCGATCGGCGACATCGTGCCCGGCGCCGAGCCCAACTCGGACCACGACATCGACGTCAAGGTCGTCGGCGTTCTCGGGGAGTACGTCCTCGCCACCAAGCTGTTCCACTCCGGTGCGCATCCGACCTACGAGGTCGTGACCGCAGACGGTCGTTCGCTGGCGGGCACCGGAAACCACCCCGTTCTCGCGCTCGTCCAGGACGGTCTGCGCCGCCGGGTCCAGTGGCTGCTGCTCGACGAGCTGCTTCCCGGCGATGTCCTCGTCGTCACCGACGGCGGTCTCAGCCAGGACTACTTCCCGTCGGTGCGTGAGGCGGCCGGCGCCGGTCGCGAGCTCGACAGCGACGTCGACGTCGATGCGTTGCGGTTCGCTCGTGTCGTCGGTGTACGTGATGCCGGTGTCCAGGACGTCTTCTCCGTGCGGGTCGACTCTGCCGACCACGCGTTCGTCGCGGGCGGTTTCGTCAACCACAACACCGAGTGCCGCCTCGCACCCGTCGCGATGGAGATGTTGCGCGACATCGACCAAGACACGGTCGACTTCACTCCCAACTACGACCAGCGTGGCCAGGAGCCGCTCGTCCTGCCGAGCCGGTTCCCCAACCTGCTCGTCAACGGCGCTGCCGGCATCGCTGTCGGCATGGCCACCAACATCCCGCCGCACAACCTGCAAGAGGTGTCGGCGGCGGTGCAGTGGTTCCTCGACAACCCCGATGCGAGTGACGAGGAGCTGCTCGAGGCCTGCGTCGAGCGGGTGAAGGGCCCCGACTTCCCAACCGGTGCGCTGATCGTCGGGCGCGACGGCATCGATGAGGCGTTGCGCACCGGTCGCGGTTCGATCCGCATGCGTGCGGTCATCGAGGTGGAGGAGGACAAGCGCGGCCGGCATCAGCTGGTCGTCACCGAGTTGCCCTACCAGGTCAACCCGGACGCCCTCGCCGAGAAGATCGCCGACCTCGTCCGCGAGGGGAAGATCGGCGGGATCGCCGACGTCAAGGACGAGTCGAGCGCGCGCACCGGCCAGCGCCTGGTCATCGTGCTCAAGCGCGATGCCGTGGCGAAGGTCGTGCTCAACAACCTCTACAAGCACACCCAGCTGCAGGACACCTTCGGCGTCAACATGTTGGCGCTCGTCGACGGCGTACCTCGCACGCTCAACATCGGCCAGATGGTGCGTTACTACGTCGCGCACCAGGTCGAGGTCATCGTGCGCCGCACCCGCTTCCGGTTGCGCAAGGCACAGGAACGCGCGCACATCCTGGTCGCGCTGCTCAAGGCGCAGGACCGCATCGACGAGGTCATCGCACTCATCCGGGCGAGCGAGTCGGCCAACGCTGCGCGCACCGGCTTGATGGAGCTCCTCGACATCGACGAGGTGCAGGCGACTGCGATCCTCGACATGCAGCTGCGCCGACTCGCCGCCCTGGAGCGGCAAGCGCTGCAGGACGAGTACGACGCCCTGATGCGCGAGATCGCGGACTACGAAGCGATCCTGGCGAGCCCCCAGCGGCAGCGCAGCATCATCGGCGAGGAGCTCGGCGAGATCGCCGGCAAGTACGGCAACGAGCGTCGTTCGCGACTGGTCGCCTACGAGGGCGACATGAGCATGGAAGACCTCATCGCCGAAGAGGATGTCGTCGTCACCATCAGCCGAGGGGGCTACGCGAAGCGCACCAAGACCGACCTCTACCGCGCGCAGAAGCGGGGCGGCAAGGGCGTGCAGGGTGCGGCGCTGAAGCAGGACGACATCGTCGAGCACTTCTTCGTGACCTCGACCCATCACTGGATCCTGTTCTTCACGAACAAGGGCCGGGTCTACCGCGCGAAGGCGCACGAGCTGCCCGAGACGACGCGGGCGGCGCGTGGTCAGCACGTCGCCAACATCCTTGCCTTCCAGCCGGGCGAGCACATCGCGCAGGTCATGGACATCAAGGACTACGCAGTGGCGCCGTACCTCGTCCTCGCGACGAAGCACGGCCTGGTGAAGAAGACCGCTCTGACGGAGTTCGACTCCAACCGCACCGGCGGGATCGTGGCCATCAACCTGCGTGAAAGTGACGAGCTGATCTCCGCGGCGCTGATGTCCGGCGACGACGACTTGCTGCTGGTCAGCCGCAAGGCGATGTCGATCCGCTTCCACGCCACTGACGACGCGCTGCGTCCGATGGGTCGCGCCACCAGCGGCGTGATCGGCATGCGCTTCGCCGAGGGCGACGAGCTGCTCAGCATGGATGTGGTGACGAAGGGCTCTGACGAGGGCGAGGTCGACCTGCTCGTCGCGACCGACGGTGGCTTCGCGAAGCGGACCCGGGTGAAGGAGTACTCACCGCAGGGTCGCGGCGGACGGGGAGTCTTCACCGCGAAGATCGTGTCGACACGGGGCCAGCTGGTCGGTGCCCTGGTCGTCCGGCCCGAGGACGAGCTGTTCGCGATCCGGTCCGACGGAGGCGTCATCCGGACGTCCGCCGGTGAGGTCCGGAGGGCCGGGCGGCAGACTATGGGCGTGCGCTTGATCAACCTGCCGCAGGACCAGAGCGTCGTCGCGATCGCGCGCAACGCCGAAACCGACGCCGAGGCTGAGAACTCGTGACCTCGGGACCCGACCAACCGCCGCGGGAGGCCGCCGATGAGAGCGCCGGTCCCGCGGGGTGGCCGGGTGCGCCGGAGCATCCTGCAGGCGCACCGGTCCGACCGGTCGACCGCGGTGACGACGACGAGCCGGAGCTCATCCCGCAGGACACTCCGGGCCGCAGCTCCTCGACCTCGTCCGCTCGCGGTTCCGAGCCTCGCGACGACGCGGACGCCACTGCGGAGACTGCGGTGACGCCGAGGCCTGTGTCGGGCTCTCCACCCGAACCCGGCGAGCGCACCGCGCCGACAGTTGCGGCGCGCGGAGCGGCGTCTGCGCCGCAGCGCCCGACGATGCCGCCGGGACCGCCAGTGGCTCCGCCGCCGTCGCGCCCGGCCGCGCGTCCCTTCCCGACGCCGTCTCCGGTCACCCAGCCGATCTCGGTCGGGCCGACGTCCGGCGCCGCTGCCCGTAAGGGCGGGCGACGGGCCCGGCTCACCGTCAAGCGCATCGACCCCTGGTCGACGTTGAAGTTCTCCTTCGTCTACAGCCTCGCCGGCCTCGTCGTCCTCCTGGTGGCGGTCATCGCCCTCTACGCCGTCGTCGACGCGATGGGCGTGATCGCCTCGATCCAGTCGTTCCTGCGCGACGTCGGCGGCGACAAGATGACGGCGTGGCTCAGCTTCGGCCGCATCCTGGCGATCGCGATCGTGCTGGGCGCGGTCAACGTCATTCTGTTCACCGCGTTCGCGACACTGACGGCTTTCGTCTACAACGTCTGCACCGATCTCGTCGGTGGTGTCGAGGTCACGCTCGCCGAGCGTGGCTAGCTGAGTGGGCCTGGATGGACTTGAACCATCGACCTCTTCCTTATCAGGGAAGCGCTCTAACCGAGCTGAGCTACAGGCCCCGGAACGAGATGCGAGGTTACCCCAGCCTCGCTAGCTGAGGTCGCGGGTTGCTTCCTGCCAGAGTTCGGCGTCGGCGCGGCGGGTGCGCCACGATCTCAGCGCGGCGAAGGCCGCACTGAGCGCGGCGACGGTCAAGGCGATGCGCTTCACGTGGAGCTGAGGGGATTCGAACCCCTGACCCCCTGCATGCAAGGCAGGTGCGCTACCAACTGCGCCACAGCCCCGGAGTGGCTGGACTCAGGGTAGGCCAACGACGGTGCGATCAGGCGTCACCGGGGTTGCGGGAGGTCGTCGAAGCGCCGTGCACCGACTGCTCCTCGCCGACCGTCGTGGTGGTCGACGCTGCCGGGAAGGGCGTCGGCGGGACGACTGACGGGTTCGACGACGTGCTGCGGCGCGTCATGCCGACGGCCGCACCCGCGGCGGCACCGGCGAGCAGCGCAACGAGTGCGAGCGGCCAGCGACGGACCTTCTTGGTCTGCTCGCCGCGCAGCGCCAGCAGCGCAGCGGCAGCACGCTCCTTCGCCTCGGCGCGGGCCGGCGCGGAAGTCTCACGCGCGGTCTCGGCCGCGGCGACCACGGCCGGGACGACCTCCGTCTTGATCCGGCTGCGCGCGGTGTCGACGGCGGGGCCGAGACGGTCAACCGCCGGCTGGAGCCGGGTGCGGGCCTCGTCGACGTACGGCGCGACTCGAGAGGTCGCCTCGTCGACGTAGGGCGAGACCATCTCGCGTGCTGCGGACAGGCGCGGTGACAGAGCGTCGCGGGTTGTCTCCCACGTGTCGACGAGCCGGTCTTTCGCAACTTCGACATCGGACTTGGTGCGCAGCACGGTGGACCTCCGGTTGGCGGCTTCTCTCTGGTCCGTTCCCAGCCCGGGGGGCTCACAACCGCCGTGCGAGGATGGCGGCCGACCCATTCGCGAACTCCGAGGAGCACCGTGGCCGAGGACCTCTACGTCACCTTGTCGACGACCCAGGGCGACATCCGGCTCAAGCTGTTCCCGAACCATGCACCCAAGACCGTCGCCAACTTCGTGGAGCTGGCCGAAGGCACCCGCGAGTGGACCGACCCGAGGACGGGCGCCCGCACCAACGAGCCGCTGTACAACGGCACGATCTTCCACCGCGTGATCAGCGGTTTCATGATCCAGGGCGGCGACCCTCTCGGCACGGGCACGGGCGGCCCGGGTTACCGGTTCAACGACGAGTTCCACCCGGAGCTGGGCTTCACGCAGCCGTACCTCCTGGCGATGGCCAACGCGGGCCCGGGCACCAACGGGTCGCAGTTCTTCATCACCGTGGCGCCGACGACCTGGCTGACCGGCAAGCACACCATCTTCGGTGAGGTCGCTGACGCGGACAGCCGCGCCGTTGTCGACAAGATCGCCGGGTCGCCGACAGGCCGGCAGGACCGTCCGGTCGAGGACGTCGTCATCGAGAAGGTGACGGTCGAGCGGGTGCCTGCCTGACGTGACGTCCGCGGAGGGGGACCCGCCGGCGGACGCCGACGGGACGCAGGTCGCGCTGCCCACGTGTTACCGGCATCCGGATCGGCCGACCGGGGTTCGCTGCACCCGTTGCGACCGGCCGATCTGCCCGTCCTGCATGGTGACGGCATCGGTCGGTTTCCAGTGCCCGGAGTGCGTGGCGGAAGGACGTCGTACCGTCCGGACGGGGCGAACCGTGTACGGCGGCCGGGTCAGCGCGCGTGCCGGCCAGCTGTCCATCCTGATCATCGTCATCAACGCGGGTGTTCTGCTCGCGAAGTTCGCGGCGGGGAGCAGCCCGGCGGCGTTCACGGGCGGCAGCGGGACGTCGACGTCGATCGACCGCAGGTTCGCCGGGCTACCGGCCGACCTCGACTTTCACCACGAGTACTACCGCTTCGTGACGTCGATGTTCCTGCACAGCGGGCTGATCCACCTGTTCTTCAACTGCTACCTGATCTACCTGATCGGCCCGGCGCTCGAGGGAATGCTCGGTCGCTGGCGCTTTCTCGCGCTCTACTTCGGGGCGGGGATCGGCGGCAGCGCGCTGTCCTACGTCATGAACCAGGGCGGTGAGGGGGCGTCAGGCGCGGTGTTCGGGCTGTTCTCCGCCATGTACGTCTTCGGCCGGCACCAACGACGCGACACATCGCAGATCGTCGGTCTGATCGTGCTCAACGTCGTGTTCAGCGTGCTGGTGCCTGGCATCGGTTACTGGGCGCACTTCGGGGGGCTGGTCGCCGGCGGTCTCATCGCCGCCGGGATGGCGTACGCGCCGGCCGGGCGTCTCCGGCTGCCCGTGCAGCTGTCCGGTCTCGCGCTGGTCGCGCTGCTCGTCGTGGCGCTCACCGCCGTCGGCGTGCACAACGCGCCGCCGAACATCTTCGGCTACTGAGCGGGGTCGTCGCCCGGGAATGACACCGGCCTAGAACGGCGTTCGGTTTACGCCGTACCATTGCAGGCGGCACCCGCCTCGAGCGAGCACGGAGGATCTGTCATGCGTGACGCGGTCATCGTCGACGCCGTCCGGACCCCGGTCGGTAAGCGCAACGGCGCCTACAAGGACATCCACCCGGTCGACCTGTCGGCGCACGTGCTCAACGCGCTCGCCGAGCGGACCGGCATCGACCCGACCGTCGTCGAGGATGTCGTCTGGGGCACCGTCAGCCAGGTCGGTGAGCAGGCCCTGAACGTCGGCCGCAACGCCGTGCTCGGCGCCGGCTGGCCGGAGTCGATCCCGGGCACCACCGTGGACCGCCAGTGCGGCTCCTCGCAGCAGGCGGTGCACTTCGCGGCCGCCGGCGTCCTGTCCGGCCAGTACGACGTCGCCGTCGCCGGCGGTGTGGAGGCGATGACCCGGGTCCCGATGGGCTCGTCGATCGGTGCCAACGTCGGTTTCCCGTTCGGGCCGAAGATGCTCGCGCGCTACGAGGGCCAGCAGATCAACCAGGGCCTCGGCGCCGAGATGATCGCCGAGAAGTGGGGCCTGTCCCGCCAGCAGCTCGACGAGTTCTCGCTGCTCTCCCATGAGCGCGCCGCCTCCGCGGTCGACTCGGGAGCCTTCGAGGGCCAGTACGCCGTCGTCCCGGACACCGGCCTGCAGGCCGACGAGGGCATTCGCCGCGAGACGACGCTGGAGAAGCTCGGGTCGCTGAAGCCGGCCTTCAAGGAGGACGGCGTCATCCACGCCGGCAACTCCTCGCAGATCTCCGACGGCTCGGGCGCGCTGCTCATCACGACCTCCGAGAAGGCACGCGAGCTCGGTCTGAAGCCGCTGGTCCGGCTGCACACGTTTGCGCTCGCGGCCGATGACCCGGTCATCATGCTGACCGCTCCGATTCCCGCGACCGCGAAGGCGCTCGCCAAGTCCGGCCTGACCATCGACGAGATCGGTGCGTTCGAGGTCAACGAGGCGTTCGCGCCCGTCCCGCTCGCCTGGCTCGCCGAGACCGGTGCCGATCCGAAGCGGCTCAACCCGCTGGGCGGAGCGATCGCCATCGGCCACCCGCTCGGTGGCTCCGGGGCGATCCTCATGACCCGGCTCGTGCACCACATGGTCGACAACGGCATCCGCTACGGGCTGCAGACCATGTGCGAGGGCGGCGGCATGGCCAACGCCACCATCCTCGAGCTCCTCTAGCTCGCGGGTGGCCTGAGGACGTACTTACGTCTTCAGCCCGCTGCGGAACTGGGTCACTCGTCGGAGATCTGCTCGGCCTTGTCGCGGAGCGTGCGGAAGTCCTTGCCGCGGGTGTCTCCGACGAGGGAGTCGGTCGCGCTGAAGCCCCAGCCGTTGTACTTCACCGCGACCCGCCCCAGCCGCAGCTTGGTCTGGCCGTCGCAGTCCGGGCAGGGAACGCCCTCGGTGTCGCCGAGCGATCGCAAGGTTTCGTGTTCAGCTCCGCAGGCCATACACCGAAAGACGTAGACGGGCACCGGCTATCCCCAGTGTGGAAAAAGCCTGTGGGGAAATGACAGCGGTGCAACTACGCCCTTGTGCGCCCTGACGATCATGTCCTCAACGCCACTGCGTCGAGATGCCGAAGCCGGCGACGATGAACGCGAAGCCGACGACGAGGTTCCAGTTGCCCAGCGCCTTCACCGGCAGCGAACCGTTCGTCACATAGAACAAGATCAGCCAGACCAGGCCGATGAGGAACGTCGCCACCATGACCGGACCCACCCACTGGGGGCTGACCCGCTTCTTCGGCGACCGGGTCGGCGGCGGGGTGTACGCCGCCTTCTGGCGGACCCGTGACTTCGGCACGAGGTGAATCCCTCCTCGACAAAGCGGCTCCGGCGCGGCTTCGGCCACGCCGGCACGTCGGCGTCCTCTAGCGTAGAGCGTGGCCCAGCGAGGGCCCGGATGCTTCGAGGAGCCGGTCGTGCGATCGAGCCGCGCGTGGTGGCGGGTCATGGTGCCCGTGGTCGCCGCTGCCGGCGGCCTGCTGCTCGCCACCAGCGCGGTGACCGCGAAGGGCACCGACCTGCGGGCCAGCAGGACCTTGCAGGTCAGCCAGCTGATCATGCAGGAGCAGCGGACGCTCGCCGCGCTCACCCGCGAGGACAACGACCTGCGAGATCGCATCTCGGCGGCGACCGCCCTGGCCGCCGTCGGCGACCGCCGCGTGCGTGACCTGCGCAGCGCAGCCGACCGGCTCGCCGCGGCCGCCGGTCTGACTCCCGTCACCGGTCCGGCCGTGACGGTGGCTCTTGACGACGTCCCGCGCAGCGAGCAGCAGCGCGACCTGGCCGCCGGGGCGCGCCCGGACGACCTCGTCATCCACCAGCAGGACGTCCAGGGTGTGGTCAACGCCTTGTGGGCCGGCGGGGCGGAGGCCATGACGGTGATGGGAGAGCGGGTCATCGCGACGACCGCCGTTCGCTGCGTCGGCAACACGTTGCTGTTGCGCGGCCGGGTGTTCAGCCCACCGTTCACGATCACCGCCGTCGGCGACGTCTCCCGTATGCAGCAGGCCCTCGCCGCCGACCCCGCCGTGCAGATCTTCCAGCAGTACGTCGCGGTCTACGGCTTGGGTTACACGCTCACGACCAGCCCGCGTACGACGCTGCCGGCGTACGACGGTCCCCTCGAGCTGACCTCTGCGACGGCCGTCAATGGTTGAGACCGCGACCGCACCCGCTGCGCAGCGCGTCCGTGGCGACGCCTGGCGCACCGCCGCGCGCGGAATCGGCCAGCTGCTGATCACGCTCGGCGTGGTGATCCTGCTGTTCGTCGTCTACGAGCTGTGGGGCACGAGCATCTACACGCGTGGGCAGCAGCACAGGCTGGAGGACACCATCCAGCACGGCTGGCACACGTCCGCGCCGGACATCACCCAGGTCAATGTCAAGGAGGTGCCGCTCGGCTCCGGCATCGCCGTGCTGCGAATCCCGAGGTTCGGCAAGGGCTACCACATGGTGATCGTCGAAGGGACCGCCTACGACGACCTGACCAAGGGTCCGGGCCACTACCCGGGCACGGCCCTGCCGGGTCAGGTCGGCAACTTCGCGGTGGCCGGGCACCGCACCACGTATCTCGCACCGTTCAACAAGATCGACACCCTGCGCCGCGGTGACGCGATCGTGCTGGAGACGAAGTCGAACTGGCTGGTCTACCGCGTGCAGAACATCCCGGCCGGTCACGGCTACCCCGCCATTCCGTATCGGGAGATCGTCGACCCGACCGATGTGAAGGTCGCGTACGCCGTGCCTGACCAGCCGAACCCGAACAAGAAGCCGTTCCTGAAGCTGCTGACGTTCACGTCGTGCAACCCGAAGTACTCCGCCGCGCAGCGATACGTCATCCACGCCGAGCTCGTGCTCGAACAACCGAAGAGTGACGGTCCGCCGCAAGCGCTCGCGACGGGGCGCTGACCATGTACGTCTGGATCTGGCGCCGGCTCCCCGGTGGAATCCCCGGCAAGCTGGCCGGCAGCCTCGTGCTGCTCGCGGCGGCGCTCGCACTGTTGTTCTTCCTGGTCTTCCCGTGGGCCGAGCGCCGGCTGCCGTTCCAGGACATCACCGTCGACAACGGCCCGTCCCCGCAGCCGACGGTCACGGTCTCCACGGCTCCCTGAGCCGTGCCAGACTTGCCCACCATGTCGTACGACGCCCGCCCGTGGCTCGCGTCGTACCCGGACGACGTACCGACGGACTTCGACTTTCCGCAGGTGCCGTTGACGCGCCTGCTCGACGACGCCGCCGCGTCGTTCCCGGCGGGAGTTGCGATCACCGCGAGTGGAGCGATCTTCACCTACCGCCGCCTGCGCGAACTCGTCGACCGCTTCGCCGGCGGTCTCGCGTCGCTCGGCGTATCCCCGGGTGACCGCGTCGCGCTGGTCCTTCCCAACTGCCCGCAGCACGTCATCGCGTTCTTCGCGGTGCTCCGCCTGGGCGCGACCGTGGTGCAGTGCAACCCGCTGTCGACGGAAGCGGAGCTCAGGGACCAGCTGACCGACAGCGCACCGGCGGTCGTGGTCTGTCTGGACAGGGCACTCGAGACGGTCGAGCACCTGCGCGATGCCGTGGGCGTGCGACATGTCGTGGTCACGTCGCTGGCCGACTTCCTGCCCACCGGCCAGCGGATGCGCCTGCGGTTGCCGTTGCCCTCCGCGCGGGCCGCACGTGCCCGGCTGGTTGCCGACGTCGGCACGCCGAAGGACGTCGCGCAGTTCCGCACTCTTGCCGGATCGAAGGAACGGCCGCCGCAGGCACAGGTCGATCCGGCAACGGCTGTCGCCGTGCTGCAGTACACCGGAGGCACGACCGGGACTTCGAAGGCGGCCAAGCTCAGCCACGCCAACCTCGTGGCCAACGCCTACCAGATGCGGCTGTGGCTGCCGGAGGCGACGAGCGGGCGCGAGACCACGCTCGCGGTGCTGCCGCTGTTCCACGTGTACGGGCTCACGCTGTGCCTGCTCGTGACCGTCCTGCTCGCCGGCCGGCTGGTGCTGCTGCCGAGGTTCGACCTGGACCTGGTCTTCGACGCGATCGACGAGGACCGGCCGACGCTGTTCCCGGGCGTGCCGCCGATCTACCAGGCGTTGCTCGACGCGCCACGGCTGCGTCGTACCGACCTGCACTCGATACGTGCGTGCATATCCGGCGCGATGAAGCTACCCGTCGACGTGCAGGAGCGCTTCGAACGGGTCACCGGAGGGCGGCTACTCGAGGGCTACGGCACAACGGAGACGTCGCCTGCGACCCACTGCCAGCCCTTGTCGGGGCCGCGCCGCCCGGGGACGGTCGGGCTGCCCCTGCCAGGGACTGACGCTCGCATCGTCGACCCGGACGACGCGACGCAGGAGATGCCCGTCGGGCAGCCCGGCGAGCTCGCGGTCCGCGGCCCGCAGGTGTTCCTCGGCTACTGGTCGGCCGACGCCGGCGAACAACCGCTCTTCGACGACGGCTGGCTGCTGACGGGTGACATCGCCACCATGGACGAGGCCGGGTTCTTCTCGATCGTCGACCGCAAGAAGGATCTCGTCATCGCGGGTGGCTTCAACATCTATCCGGCCGAGGTCGAAGCGGTCATCCGCTCGCTCGACGCCGTCGCCGACTGCTGCGTGATCGGACTGCCGGACCGCTACCGCGGCGAGACGGTCAAGGCGTTCGTCGTGCCACGCTCGGGAGCTGAGCTGCGCGAGGCGCAGGTCATCGAGCACTGTGCCGCGCGGCTGTCGGCGTACAAGGTCCCGAAGCTGGTGGAACTGCGCGATGACCTGCCGCGCTCGGTCATGGGCAAGGCGTTGCGGCGTCTGCTGGTCGCCGAAGAGCTGGCGAAGCGAGAGGCCGCCTCATGACGCGCGTTCTGGTCGTGGACAACTACGACAGCTTCGTGTTCAACCTGGTGCAGTACCTCGGCCAGCTCGACGCCGAAGTCGTCGTACGCCGCAACGACGAGCTGACGGCGGACGAGCCGCTCGACATGGGCGTCCAAGGTGTGCTGCTGTCCCCGGGTCCCGGTCGCCCCGAGGACGCCGGCGTGTGCGTCGAGCTCGTCCGGCGCTGTGGCGAGGCGGTGCCGATCCTCGGTGTGTGCCTCGGCCATCAGGCGATCGCGGTCGCGCACGGCGGCACAGTCGGACAAGCTCCCGAGCTGCTGCACGGCAAGACCAGCGAGGTCCATCACGAGGGCGTCGGCGTGCTGCGCGGACTGCCGAACCCGTTCATCGCGACGCGTTATCACTCGCTCGCCGTCGACGAGGCGTCCTTGCCCGGCGACCTCGAGGTCACTGCGCGCACCAGCGGCGGAGTGGTGATGGCGATGCGCGACCGGGACCGGCCCGTCGAAGGCGTGCAGTTCCACCCGGAGTCGGTGCTGACAGAGGGTGGCCACCGCCTGCTCGCGAACTGGCTGGCGGTCTGCGGCGACGCGGATGCCGTCGACCGCGTTCCTGCGCTCGCGGCCAACCTCGAGCGTCAGCGAGCGGGCCGGGCCTGATCGCGCGGTTTCGCTTCGCCGTCCGCTAGGGAGTTGGCGACGGCGAGCCGCTAGGAGAAGTGGACGGCGTCTGGCTCGGCGACGCGGAGGGCGACTGGCTCGGTGACGGCGACGGGGATGGGCTGGGCTTCGTGTTGACGAAGATCTGGACCTGCGATCCGGTCTTCTCGAAGGTGCCCGCCGACGGCGACTGCCCGAGGACCGTGCCGTCAGGCTTCTTCGGGTTGTAGACCGCCGCCGGTTGCTCGACCACCACGAAGCCCGCCTGCTCGAGCAGGGTCGTCGCGGTGGCGCGGTCCTTGCCGACGACGTCGGGGATCTTCACCCGCGCGTTGGACACGAAGAGCGTGACCGCGGTGTTCTCCGGGACCTTGGCGCCGCCGACCGGGTCGGTGCCGAGCACCTGGCCGGCAGGGGCGTCTGAGTTGCGGGAGACGATCTGCCCGACGCGCAGCAATGCGACCCGCAGGCGCGCCTTGGCCTCGTCCTGGGTGAGTCCGACGAGATCGCTCGGGACCACGACCATGTGCTCGCCGAGCGACACGACGAGATCGACGCTCTGCCCCTTGCGCAGCAGGATGTCCGGGGGCGGGTCCTGCGAGATGACGTTGCCCTTCGGGACCTTCGGGTCGTACTGCTGGTCGACCTTGCCGACGGTCAGGCCCTTGCCGGCGAGCGTGGCCTCCGCGTCGGCGAGCGACTGGCCGACGACGTTGGGGGTGTTGACGTCACCGCCGCCGCTGCCGCTGAAGAAGTGCATCGCGGCGAGCAGGGTGAGCAGGAACACGGCAAGCGTCGCCAGGGCGAGCAGGACGTAGGCGACTCCCCGTCCGGTGCGCTCTGCCGGAGGCTGTCGGAGCAGCACCGTCGTCGCCGGCGGCGGCAGGAACGTGGCCGGCTCCGCCGCGAGCAGTGGTGTCGCCTCCACCGGGCGCCCGGCGAGGGCGCGCTCGATGTCGGCGCGCATCTCCCCGGCGGTCTGGTAGCGGTTGGCGGCGTTCTTCGCCATCGCCTTCAGGACGATCGCATCGATCGCAGGGGTGACGTCCGGCTCGATGCGCGACGGCGGCACCGGATCTTCCCGCACGTGCTGGTAGGCGACGGCGACGGCCGAGTCGCCGCTGAACGGCGGTCCGCCGGTCAGCAGCTCGTAGAGCAGGCAGCCGGTCGAGGACACGTCGCTGCGCGCGTCGACGTGCTCGCCCCGCGCCTGCTCCGGCGAGAGGTAGTGCGCCGTCCCGATGACCGCCGCGGTCTGCGTCATGGTCGCCGCGGTGCCGGTGACGGCCCGGGCGATGCCGAAGTCCATGACCTTGACCTCGCCGCCGGGCGTCAGCATCACGTTGCCCGGCTTCACATCGCGATGCACGATGCCCGCGCGATGCGCCTGGTCGAGTGCCGCGCAGATCTGCGCCGTCAGCTCGAGCGCACGCCGGGGCAGCAGGCGGCCCTCCGCGTCGAGCACCTCGCGCAGCGTCCGGCCCTCGACGTACTCCATGACGATGTACGGCGTCGAGACGTTGCCCTCGCGGTCCTCGCCGGTGTCGTAGACGGCGACGATCGACGGGTGGTTGAGCGATGCCGCGGACTGTGCCTCGCGACGGAAGCGTCCCTGGAAGGAGGGGTCGCGCGCGAGCTCGGGCCGCAGCACCTTGACGGCCACGTCGCGACCCAGGCGGACGTCGCGGCCGAAGTGCACCTCGGCCATGCCGCCGTAGCCGAGCACCTCGCCCAGCTCGTAGCGTCCGCCGAGCAGACGCGCCTCAGTCGCCATGATCGTGATGTCCGTGCTTGGGCTTGGCCGGCGTGGGTGCGGCCGCGACGGTCACCGTCACGGTGCTCCCCTCCCGCAGCGCCCCCGTCGGAGCGACTGCCGTCACGGTACCTGCCGGGGCGTGGGAAGGAGCGCTGACGACCGCGACTCGGAGGTGCTCGGCGGTCAGCGCCCGCTCGACATCGGGCAGCCGGCGGCCCAGCAGGTCCTCCGCGCGGACCTGGACCGTCCGCGGCCCGGCGGAGACGGTCAGCGTGACCGTCGTGCCCTTGCTGAGCCTGGTGCCGGCGCGCTCGGACTGCCGGATGACCGTGCCGGGAGGCGCGGCTGCCGTGTGCACCGCCCGCCGGTCGGCCTGCAGGCCGACGCGTTCGAGGGCGGCCACGGCCTTGGCGTAGGGCGTCCCGACCACCGAAGGCATGCTCGCGTACGCGGGTCCACCGCACGAGCGCAGCAGGAGAAACCCGAGCAGCACGACAGCGGCACCGATGGCGATGAGGACGTTGCGCACCCGGCGCTGCTGCCGCGCGGCATCGGCATCGGCGGCGGGCGTGGTTGCCGTCGGCGGCGACGCCACGGCCGCGACGGCGGGAGCGGTGAGGAGGCGGGTCTCTCCGGGTCGGGGTCCGGTGGCCGGCGGTGACTCTGCGGTCGCCGGCTCGTCGTGCAGCTGGGTCGCGAGCGCGAGAGCGGTCCGGCCGAAGTCGCCGGCACTCGAGGGACGTCTCGCGGGGTCCTTCTCCATGGCGCGCAGCACGAAGTCGGCGACGAGCGGTGGCACGTCCTTCGGCAGGGGCGGCGGTGTTGCCGTTGCGTGCGCCATCGCCACGCCGACGGCGGAGTCCGCGTGGAACGGCCGCTCTCCGCTCAGGCACTCGTAGGCGACCACGCCGAGGGAGTAGACGTCGCTCGCCGTCGTCGTCGAGCGGCCTGACGCCTGCTCCGGGGAGAGGTACGCCGCCGTGCCGACGACCATGCCGGTCTGCGTAACCGGCGCCGCGTCGACGACGCGGGCGATGCCGAAGTCGGTGACCTTCACGACACCGTCCGGCCGGATGAGGATGTTGCCCGGCTTGACGTCGCGGTGGATGACACCGACGTCGTGCGCTGCCTGCAGTGCGAGCGCCGCCTGACCGACGATGTCGAGGGTCGACGCGGGCGTCAGCCTGCCGTCGCGAGCGAGGATGGTCGAGAGCGGCTCGCCCGCGACCAGCTCCATGACGAGATAGGCCTTGTCGCCGACCTCGCCGTAGTCGAAGACGTTGGCGATGCCCGGATGGGACAGCGACGCGGTGTGCCGCGCCTCGTTGCGGAACCGCTCGAGGAAGTGCGGGTCGGCGGCGTACTCGGGCTTGAGCACCTTCACGGCCACCGCCCGGCCGAGCAGCGAGTCGTTCGCGCGCCACACCTCGCCCATGCCACCCGTGGCGATGCGTTGCTGCAGCTGGTAGCGGTCGCCGAGGGTGAAGTCCGGAGCCAGCGTCATCGCCGGCTCACCGCCCGAGCACCGCCTGCATCACCTGCCGCGCGATCGGTGCGGCCGCGACACCACCGGTTCCGCCGTGCTCGACGATGACCGCGATCGCGACGGTCGGGTTCTGCGCGGGGGCGAACGCGATGAACCAGGCGTGTGTCGGCTGACCGGGCACGTTCTCGGCGGTGCCGGTCTTGCCGGCCACGGCGACGCCGGGGATCTGCGCGGCGGTGCCCGTGCCCCTGCTGACGACCGACTGCATCATCTGCGTGAGCTGTGAGGCGACCTGCGAGCTCACGGCGCGACCGAACTCGGAGGGCTCGGTGACCGACAGCGTCGAGAGGTCGGGCGCGAGGGTGCGCTTGACGAGGTAGGGCTTCATGACGATTCCGTCGTTGGCGATGCCGGCGGCGACGAGAGCCATCTGCAGCGGTGTCACGGCGTCGCTGTACTGGCCGATCGCGGTGAAGGCGACCTGCGGCGGAGGAGCGTGGCCGTCGACGTGGCTCGCTGCGGACACCATCGGGATGGCCCACTGGTGACCGAACCCGAACGCGTCGGCCTGGTGCTGGATCGCGCTGGCGCCGAGCTTCAGCCCCAGCCCGCCGTAAGCGGTGTTGCACGAGACCGTGAGCGCCTGAATCAGCGTGATCCTGCCGCCGCCACCGCACGTCTCGCCCTGGAAGTTCTGCAGCTTGTGCGTGGTCTCTGGCAGGGTCAGCTTGTCCGGCGCGTCGAGCAGGGACTGCGGGTGGAACCGGCCGCTGCTGAGCGCCGCTGCGGTGGTGATGACCTTGAACGTCGATCCCGGCGGATACGTCTGCGAGATGGCGCGGTCGAGCAGTGGCGACGCCTGGTCATGCAGCAAGGCGTCGTAGGACCGCTGGATCGCCGCCGGGTCGTGCACGGCCAGCCCGGTGGGGTCGTAGGACGGCGTCGACACCAGGGCGAGGATCGCGCCGCTCCGCGGGTCGAGCGCGACGACCGCTCCGCGCTTGCCGCGCATGGCGTTGTACGCCGTCTGCTGCGCCTTTGCGTTGATGGTCAGGTCGACGGTGCCGCCCTGCGGCTGGCGGCCGGTGAAGTAGTCGGACAGGCGCTTCACGAACAGCTTGTCGGAGCTGCCGGACAGGATGTCGTTCTCCGCCTGCTCCATGCCGGTCGCGCCGATGCGGATGGAGTAGTAGCCGGTGATCGGCGCATACATCGCGCCGCCCGGATAAGTGCGGAGGTACTTGTACTGGTCGTTGCTCTTCTGCGACTGCGCGATCGCGCGACCGTCGACGACGATGGGTCCGCGCCGGTTCTTGTACTCGTTGAGCAGCACGCGCACGTTGTGCGGGTTGTTCTTGAGCGACCGCGCTTCGCCGACCTGCACCCAGTTGGCGTTGACCAGCAAGGCGACGAACATCACCAGCGCCGCTATGGCGACCTTGCGCAGAGGGGCGTTCATCGCCGCACCACCATCGTGGCCGCCTCGTCCGGGGTCGGTGGTCTCGGCGTCGCGCTCACCGGCCGTCGCGCGGCGTCGCTGATGCGCAGCAGCAACGCAAGCAGCACCCAGTTGCTGACCAGGCTGGAGCCGCCGTACGACAGGAACGGCAGGGTCAGACCGGTCAGCGGCAGCAGCCTCGTGACCCCGCCGACCTGGACGAAGACCTGCAGGGCCAGGCCGAACGCGAGTCCGACCGCGAGCAGCTTGCCGAAGGCGTCGCGGACGCCGACCGCGGCGCGGATGCCGCGCAGCACCACCAGCAGGTAGAGCGTGAGCACCGCCATGACACCGCAGAGGCCGAGCTCTTCGCCGACGGTCGCCATGATGAAGTCGGTGTTGGCGAACGGCACGATGTCGGGGCGTCCCTGACCGAGACCGGTGCCGGAGATGCCGCCGCTGCCCATGCCGAACAGGCCTTGCGCGAGCTGGTAGCTGCCGCCGATCGCCCGGTTGTAGATGCGCTCGTCGAACGGGTGCAGCCACGCGTCGAACCGGGCGTGGACGTGCCCGATGACGTGGCTCGCGATGAACGCCCCGACCACGAACAGCACGACACCGACGACCAGCCAGGACCAGCGCTGCGTGGCGACGTAGAGGACGACGAGGAAGATGCCGAAGAACAGCAGGCTCGAGCCGAGGTCGCTCTCCCGCACCAGGATCAGCAGCGACAGCCCCCAGGCGACGAGGATCGGACCGAGGTCACGGGCGCGCGGGAGATCGAGACCGAGGATGCGACGTCCGGCGAGGGCGAGCAGCTCGCGCTTGCGCACCAGGTAGCCCGCGAAGAAGACCTCCAGCGCCAGCTTCGCGATCTCGCCCGGCTGGATCGAGAACCCCCCGAAGCGGATCCAGATGCGCGCGCCGTTGACCTCGCTGTGGCTCGCCGGGAGGACAGCCGGGATCGCGAGCAGCAGGAGGGCGACGACCATCGCGGTGTAGGTGTACTGCTCGAGCCGGCGATGGTCGCGGATGACGACGAGCACGAGCACGAACAGCGCGACGCCGATGACGGTCCACTCGAGCTGGAGTGGCGCGGCGCCGTGCACCGGCGGGGAGTGCGAAGCCTTCGCCCGGTCGGCGGCCGCGAAGTCGAGCCGGCGAATCAGGACGAGGCCGAGGCCGTTGAGCACCGCCGCGATCGGCAGGAGCACGGGGTCGGCGTACGGCGCGAACTTCCGAACCGCCACGTGGGCGGCGGCGAACAACGCGGTGAGGCCGAGGCCGTAGCTGATGGTGCTCGTCGGGAGGTGCTGCGAGTGCGCGAGCCCCACGTCGGCGTAGGCGACCAGGGTCAGCACGATGCCGAACACCAGGAGCGTGAGCTCCGTGCCCCGCCGCCGTGGCTGCGCCGGAGGCGCGACCGTGGTCATGTGGTGGTCCGGCAGTAGGTCGGCGGAGGCGGCGGCTTGCGCTTCTTACCGGCTGCCTGCTTCGCGTCGGTGGCGATCTTGTCGCAGGTCTCCTTGCGCAGGTCGGCCAGAATGCGTACGGCGTCCGCGCGGTTCTTCGCCTGGATCCCGTCGTGGACGCGCGGCTGCTCGAAGTCCGGCAGAGCGGACACCGGCAGGTCGCTGCTCTCGTCGAGATGCGACAGGTCGACGCCCGCGAACGAACCGCTGACTCCGCGGTAGATGCCGACGGTCTTGCTCGCGGTGATGCCGACGTAGAACTGCTGCCGCAGGACGACCCACGTCGCGACGATGCCGCCACCGACCAGCAGGACCAGGACGACCGCGAGGGCGATGAACCGCCGCCGGCCGCGCCGGTCCGGCCGACGGTCCTCCTCGTCGGGCTCGACGGCTGCGGGCTCGTCCGCGGCGGGCCGGGGCTGGATGGCGGCCGCTCGTGCCGCCGGGGTGTCGCCCGCCGTCGACGGCGCTCCTTCGTCGGCTGCTGCCCCGCCGACGATGGGTGAGTCGGCCGCCGCGTCGTCGACGATGTCCGCGACGATGCAGGTGATGTTGTCCGGGCCCCCGGCACGGAGCGCGAGCTCGACCAGGCGGTCGCAGGCCGCCTGCGGGTCGGGGACGCGCAGTGCCTCGAGCATCGTCTCCTCGGACACGACCCCGGACAGCCCGTCGGTGCAGAGCAGGTAGCGGTCGCCGGGATGTGCCTCGCGCACCGAAAGGTCGAGCTCGATCTCCCCGCGACCGTCGAGCGCCCGCGTGATCCAGGAGCGCTGCGGGTGGGTCGTGGCCTCCTCAGGCGTGATCCGGCCTTCGTCGACGAGGCTCTGCACGAGTGTGTGGTCGTGGGTGATCTGGCTGAGCGCGCCGTCGCGGAGCAGGTAGGCGCGGGAGTCTCCGACGTGGACGAGGCCCAGGCGCTGGCCCGCGGAGAGCAGTGCGGTCAGCGTCGTGCCCATGCCTTCGAGGGCGCTGTCGGCGGCGACCATGTCACGCAGGTAGCCGTTGGCGGTCTCCACCGAGTCGCGAAGCGCGCTGATCAGGTCGCTGCCGGGCAGGTCGTCGTCCAAGGGCGCGACCGTCTCGATCGCCACCCGGCTCGCGACCTCGCCTGCAGCGTGGCCGCCCATGCCGTCCGCAACCGCCAGCAGCCGCGGCCCGGCGTACATCGCGTCCTCGTTGCCCGCGCGCAGCAGCCCGACGTCACTGCGTGCGCCGAACCGCAGCCCGAGGCTCACCGGCGAAGCTCCAGCACGGTCTTGCCGACGCGGATCTGCGCTCCGAGCGCGACCGGGACGGGATCCGTGACGCGTTGCCGGCCGAGGTAGGTGCCGTTGGTCGACCCGAGGTCTTCGAGGACCCAGCTGTCGCCCTGCGGCACCAGCCGGGCGTGGCGGGTGGAGACGTAGTCGTCGGTCAGGACGAGCGTCGAGTCGTCAGCGCGGCCGATCGTGATCGGGACTCCCGCCAGGGGAACCGTCGTGCCCTGCAGCGCGCCGCCGGTGACGACGAGCTTGCGCGCAGCGCTGCCCTTCTCCTTGCGGCCGCGGGGCTCGGCCGGTCGGGCAGGTGGCGCGGGCCGTGGGGTCGTCGCGGGGCGCCGCGCGGTGCGGCTGGAGCCGAAGACGTCCTGGCGCACGGCCACGACGGCAGCGATGACGAAGGCCCAGAGCAGCACCAGGATGATGGCGCGCAGGAGGAACAGGATCGCGGTCATGGGCGCAGGTCAGTCGCCGTCCCGCTGGAAGACCAGCGTCGTGGAGCCGAGCTCGATCCGGTCGCCGGGAGCGAGCTGATGACGGGTCACCGGAGCGTCGTTCAGCCGGACTCCGTTGGTCGATCCCATGTCGACCAGGGTGAACTCGCCGTTCTCCAGCCGGATCTCGGCGTGCCTGCGGGAGACGCCCGGATCGTGCAGCCGGAGGTCTGCCTCGGCGGCCCGTCCGATCACGGTGACGCTGTGGGTCAGGTGCAGGACCTGCTCCTCGCCTCGTGACTCCGGGGATCCCGCAGCCGCCTTGCCGCCGGCCGACAGCACGAGCCGCGGCCGCCCGGGAAGGGCGCCGGCGGGTGCGTCGCCCGCGGCCGCCCGGTCACTGGCGGCGGCCGAGGCGAGAGTACGGCGTCCGCCTTCCATGACGTCACCGGCCAGCACACCGCTGCGGACCCGGAAGGTGCCCGTGTCGATGTCGGCCATCTCCTCGAAGGCGACCTTCACCGGGCCGACGAACGAGTAGCCCTGCTCGCCCGCGTGCTCCTGGACCATCGCGGCGAGCTCGTCGCCGAGCTGCTGTGACCAGGGCTCGAGCCGGGCGTGGTCGTGCGTGCCGAGCTCGACGACGAAGTCGTTGGGCACGAGCACCTTGCCCTGTCCGACGACGGTCTTGCGGTCGTCGGTCTCCCGTTGCAGCGCGCCGGCGATCTCGACCGGCTGCACGTCGCCTTTGAAGACCTTGGCGAATGCGCCTTCGACCAAGCCGCCGAGCCGTCGCTCGAACCGCTGCAGGACTCCCACGAAAGCGTCCCTTCCCCAACGGCTGGTGATCGTATCCGTGCCGGGTTAAGGGGCTTGCTGCGTGCTAGCGTGAGCGGGCTTCTGGGCGAGTGGCGGAATAGGCAGACGCGCACGGTTCAGGTCCGTGTGTCCGTAAGGACGTGGGGGTTCAACTCCCCCCTCGCCCACCACCCACCACCCTTGGACCTCCGTCCCCGCCGCTCCGCCTGCCGCCCGGTCCTCACCGGGCTGCGGCTGCGGCAAGCTGCGGGTAGATCCACGGGGCGATCCACCGCCCCGCTTCCAGGGTGAAGTGGACGCCGTCGTAGCGAAGTCGGATGCCGTGGACGACGTTCGTGTAGGTGTGGCGGCCGCCGCTGGTGCGGCGGTTCAGGTCGACGAACGAGACGCGCGGCTCGGCCGACAGGGCTGAGCGCAGCAGGTGGTTGAAGGCGTCGACGCGGCGCGGGTCGTCCTCCGGCCAGCTTCCGCCGTCCGGCCGGTCGCCCCGGTGGTAGTAGGGAGCGGTGGCGAAGACGACCGGTGCGCCTGTGCTCGCGGCGGCCGCGTAGCCGGAGCGCAGCTGTCGGGTGAGGTAGGCGTCGTACCCGCGCTCGCCGATGCGGGTCCACCGGCCACGGAGCCTCTGGTCCATCACTTCCCACCGGCCGACGAGGACCAGTACGACGTCCGGCCGGTGCCGGCGTACCGCCGTGGCCCACGCGTGCCGCCATCCACCGCACCGGCGCGGCCGCTCGTGGAGCGCGCCGAAGTAGCGGTACGGACTGAGCGTGGTCACGCCGCAGCCGATGATGGCGGCGTCGAACACCGTCACGCCGTGGCGTCCGGCGATGTCGGGGAAGCCGGCGGCCAGCGTCTCCGCGACGGAGTCACCGAGCACGACGACCCGCAGCGGCCCGCGTCGGCGGGACGCGGGGGCGACGGCGGTCGGGGATGCGGGCGCACTGCGCAGGGTCGGCGCGAACGTCGGGGTCGGTGCTGTCGTGGGCCTCGCCGGCGTCGTGGTCGACGTGCAGCCGAGGAGGACGCTGCCGGCCGCGAGCAGTGCGGCTGCCCGAGGCAGCCACTCGCGCGTCGGGGCCCGGCGCGCTGGCGGCATGTCGCGTATCGTCCCAGCCGTGACGGGCACGTTCGAGCTGCCGGGTGACCGGGAGGGCGTGCTCCCCAACCAGTACCTCGAGGCCGCGATCAGCGCCGGTGTCCTGGAGGCCGGCGGTTGGCGGATCCCCGGCGAGAACGTCCAGCCCGCCAGCCTCGACCTGCGCTTGTCCGAGACGGCGTACCGGATCCGCTGCAGCTTCCTGCCGGGCAGCGCGCCGGTCGAGGAACGCGTCAAGGACTTCATCGTCGACGAGATCGACCTGCGCCGCGAAGGCGCGGTCCTCGAGACCAACAGGCCCTACCTGATCCCGCTCAAGGAGCGGCTGGCGCTGCCGCCCGGTGTCCGGGGCAAGGCCAACCCCAAGAGCTCGACCGGCCGCGCGGACGTCTTCACCCGCGTCATCACCGACAACAGCGCGCGCTTCGACGAGATCGCGCCCGGCTACCAGGGGGGCCTCTACCTCGAGGTTGTCCCGCTGTCGTTCCCCATCCGCGTGCGCGAGGACCTCTCGCTCAACCAGCTGCGCCTGTCGGTCGGCCGGGCGGAGCTGACCGACGACGAGGTGCGCGCGCACCACGAGAAGGAACCGATCCTGTACGACGCCGGCCGGTCGGTGCCGGCCGACGCGCTGGCGCTCGGCAACGGTTTGTTCCTCGGCCTGAACCTCCGCGGTGACGACCGCGGCCGGGTGGGCTACCGAGCGCGCGGCAGCGCGCCACTGCTGGACATGACGAAGGTCGGGCAGAGCGACCCGGAGCCCTACTGGGAGGACGTCCGTCGCGAGGACGGCGACCGGATCATCCTCACGCCGCGCAACTTCTACCTGCTGATGTCGCACGAAGCGGTGTGCATTCCCCCGTCGCTGGCCGCGGAGATGACGGCGTACGACCCGACCAGCGGAGAGCTGCGCACGCACTACGCCGGGTTCTTCGATCCCGGCTTCGGCTACAACCCGGCCGGCGAGAGTGTCGGCTCGACCGCCGCGCTCGAGGTGCGGGCGCACGACGTGCCGTTCATGGTCGAGGACCGTCAGCGGGTCTGCAAGCTGACGTTCGAGCGAATGCTGGAGCCGCCGACGCTGCTCTACGGGCAGCAGATCGGGTCCAACTACCAGGGTCAGACCGAGACCCTCGGCAAACACTTCCGCCGGCCGGGAGACTCGCCCTCGGGCGCATGATGGACGGGTGGTCGACGTCGACGAGGACACCTTCGGTCGCCTGGTCGAGGAGGCGCTCGACTCGATCCCGCCGGAACTCGGCCGGGTCATGCGCAACGTCGCCGTCGTGGTCGAGGACTACGGCGGGTCGCCGAACCTCCTCGGCCTCTACCAGGGCGTGCCGCTGACGTCGCGCACGTCGTCGTACGGCGGGGTGCTGCCGGACCGGATCACGATCTACCGGCTGCCGATCTGCCGGAGGGCTCGCGACCTCGCCGACGTCGTACGGCAGGTTCAGATCACCGTTGTGCACGAGGTCGCCCACCACTTCGGCATCGACGACAAGCGGCTCCACGAGCTCGGCTGGGCCTAGCGCCGCAGCGGCCTCGAGACGCACTTACGTCTTCAGCCCGCTGCGGCGGACAATGGAGCGGTGCCGGAGCTTCCCGAGGTGCAGGCGCTCGTCGACTTCCTCGTCGACAAGGCGGTCGGCCAGGTCGTGGCACGTGTCGATGTCGCGTCGATCAACGTCCTCAAGACCTTCGACCCGCCGCCCACGGTGCTCGGCGGGCTGACGGTCACCGGTGCCACCCGCCACGGCAAGTTCCTCGACATCGACGTCGACGGTCTGCATCTCATCGCGCACCTGTCGCGCGCAGGCTGGCTGCACTGGCGCGACCAGCTGCCCGCGACGCTGCTCAAGCCGGGCAAGGGCCCGATCGCCCTGCGCGTGCATCTCGCGAACGGCAGTGGTTTCGACCTCACGGAGCAAGGCACGCAGAAACGACTCGCCGTGTACGTCGTCCGCGACCCGCAGGAGGTGCCGGGAATCGCTCGGCTCGGGCCCGACCCGCTCGCGGACGGCTACTCCCTCGACGAGTTCCGGGCGCTGCTCGCGAGCGACCGGTCGCAGGTCAAGGGACTCCTGCGCGACCAGTCGAAGCTCGCCGGGATCGGCAACGCCTACTCCGACGAGATCCTGCACGCCGCGAAGCTGTCGCCGTTCAAGCCGGCGGCGAACCTCGACGCGGAAGAGACCGAGCGGCTCTACGCCGCGATGCGGGAGATCCTGCGCGACGCCGTCGAGCGCGCCCGCGGTCTCGCTGCCGGCGAGCTGAAGGCCGAGAAGAAGCTCGGCATGCGGGTGCACGGCCGGGTCGGGCAGCCCTGCCCGGTCTGCGGCGACGTGGTGCGCGAGGTGTCGTTCGCGGACTCGAGCCTCGACTACTGCGCGACCTGCCAGACCGGTGGCAAGCCGCTCGCCGACCGCCGCCTCTCGCGCCTGCTCAAGTGAGGGCGTAAGGTCGGCTGCGCAAGGCAGCACAGCACTGAGGCACGCGGGAGCTCGGACGCACCGGGCTGAGAGGGCGACTAGCGGGTCGCCGACCGCCGAACCAGCCGGGTAATGCCGGCATGAGGAGAGGCCATGACGGCGACCGTCGACCGCATCGACCTGCCCACGCCCCGCGCAGAGGCTCCGTTCACGCTGGACGAACCCGCACCGCGGGTGCTCGGCTGGCTCGACCAGATCGGCCTGTGGGGCAACCTCGGCATGTCGATCCTCGGGCCGGTCACCGCGATCTACATCCTGCAGCCCTACCAGCTGAAGGCGATGTCGTACGTCGGCGCCGCCGTCGCGATCATCGTCGGGACCGTCCTCGGCACGCTGCTCGTCGCCGCAGCCGCGGTGCCCGGTGCGGAGACCGGCGCTCCGTCGATGGTGCTGCTGCGCGGGTTGTTCGGGCGGCGGCTGTCCTATCTGCCGACGGTCGTCAACGTCGTGCAGCTCGTGGGCTGGTCGGTGTTCGAGATCGTGGTCATCGCCGCGGCTGCCGAGCAGCTGCTGCCGTGGCACTCGCACCGCTGGCCGTACGTCGTCGTCGGTGGCGTGCTCACCACCCTGATGGCGATCCGGCCGCTCGGCGTCGTACGCATCTTGCGGCGCTACGCGCTCGCCCTGGTCACGTTGTCGACGATCTACCTCTACGTCCAGCTGCTGCGGCACCCGATGCCGTCGCTCACGCACGGCTCGTGGGCCGGCTTCTGGCCCGGAGCGGACTACGCGATCGCCGCGGCGGTGTCCTTCGCCCCGCTGGCGAGCGACTACACCCGGCACGCCAAGTCGGCCCGATCCGCGTTCGGGGCCACGATGATCGGCTACACGATCGCCCAGTCGGCGTCGTACATCCTCGGTCTCGCCGCGATCGCGACTGTCGTGCGCGCAAGTGACGCAGCGTCGACGCACGCGATGTTCGGCGCATTCATCGCGGTGCCCGTCGGGTGGCTCGCCTTCGGCATCCTCGTCGCGCGCGAGCTCGACCAGTCGTTCGCCGACAGCTATTCGACTGTCGTGTCCGTGCAGAACGTCTTCCCGCGCTTCGACCGGCGGCTGCTCGCCGTCCTCGTCGGCGGGATCGCGACCGTGCTGGCGCTCGCGCTGAGGATCGACGACTACGCGAACTTCCTCGCGTTGCTCGGTTCGGTGTTCGTGCCGCTGACGGCGTGCCTCGTCGTCGACTACTTCGTCGGCCATCGACACCTGTACGACGTGACCGAGAGCGCGCCGGCGCGGCCGTTGATGGTGGTGCCGTGGCTGGCTGGCGTCGTCGTCTACCAGCTGGTCAACCCCGGCTACGTCGGTTGGTGGGTCGACCGCTGGGCGACCGTGCAGTCCTGGCTGCACTTCACGCCGCAGACGTGGATGAGCGCGTCGGTGTTGTCGTTCGCCGTCGCCGCACTGCTCACGCTGCCCGTGACGCTGGCCTCCCGACGACGTGCAGGGCGTACCGTCCGGCAATGAGCCTGAGCCGCCCGCAGCGCTTTCTCGGCTACGGCCTCGCCGGTTGGTGCAGCGAGATCCTCACGACGGGTCTGCGCAGCCATGGGCGTGACGGCAACTGGCGGCTGACCGGCCACACCTACCTCTGGATGCTGCCGATCTACGGCGTCGCCGCAGTGGCGTTCGAGCCGGCAGATACCGCTGCCCGCGACGCCGGCTGGACCTGGTGGCAGCGAGCAGCGGCCTGGACGGCCGGCATCTACGTCGTCGAGGCCGCGAGCGGCGAGCTGCTGCGTCAGGTGACCGGCGAGGTGCCGTGGGACTACTCGAGGCCGCGCGGGGGGAAGCCGGTGCCAGCGCACTGGCGCGGGCTCGTGCGGCCGGCGTACGCACCCGTCTGGTTCGCGGTCGGGCTCGGCATGGAGCGCCTGCACGACTTGTTCGACCGCGTGGAGATTTCTCCGCGCTGAGCTGAAGTGGGAAAATCACGACATGCGTCGCCGACCGGCAGTCTGGGGGCTCGCGGCGTCGTGCCTCGTCCTCGCCGCGTGCGGGACACGGCTCCCCGACTCGGCTTTCGTGCGGGCGCAGCAAGCGATGGGTGGACCGGCCGTGACCGGCCCGTCCGGCCAGCCGCTGCCCGGTGTCAGCACCGCGCCCGGCGGCGGGGTCGTGGGCGGCGGCGGCAACCTGCCCGGCGGGGTGGCGTCGGCGGGACCGTCGGGCGGCACCGGGTCCGGCGGCGGCAAGACCACGACCGGTGGCGGTGGCGGTGGCGGCAACACCGCGTCGGACACCGGCGTCACCGCCACGACCATCACCATCGGGTCCATTGCCAGCAAGACCAACCCGTTCGACCCCCGCGCGTTCGTCGGTCCGCTCTACGGCATCGAGGCTTTCGTCCGCTGGACCAACGCGCATGGAGGCATCCATGGCCGCCAGCTCGTCCTGAAGACCTGCGACGACCAGGGCAGCGGCGACTCCAACGTCAGCTGCGTGCATCAGCTCATCGACTCCGACCATGTCTTCGCACTGGTCAGCAACGCGATCCTCGACTACAGCGGGGCGGGTTACGTCAACAGCAAAGCCGTGCCGGACATCGGCAGCCAGCCGATCGACAACGCCTACGCCCAGTACCCCCACCTGTGGGACATCTACGGCGAGGAGTATCCGCGCGACGGCAAGCAGGTCGGGTTCAACGGAAAGCTCTACGGCGGCACCGAGGTCTACCGCTACTTCAAGCAGAAGTTCCCGAAGGTGCCGCTGAAGGCCGGCGTCGTCGAGTACAACCAGGACGCGTCACAACGCTTCGGCGACAGCATCGTCAACGGGCTGCAGCACGAGGGATACACCGTTGACAAGAAGGTCGTGAACTTCGCGCTGCCGGACTACGACTCCGTTGCGATCGACTTCAAGAACAAAGGCGTGCAGTACGTCTACGACACGATCGACCGGCAGGGCAACGTGCGGCTCTGCAAGGCGTTCGACGACAACGGTCTGAAGCTCACGGCGAAGGTGCTGACGACACAGAGCTGGGAGCAGTCGATCCGCTCCGACTACAGCGCCTCGCCGACCTGCCGCAACGAGATGTGGGTCACCGGAAACACCCTCAACTTCGAGGACACCAAGTTCGCACCGGTGGCGGCGTTCCGACAGCAGATGGCCGCGGACGGCCACGGCGGATCGGACCAGCTGTCGGAGTGGGCACTCGAGGGGTGGGCGGGCGGACAGTGGTTCGCCGACGCGGCTTCGTCGTGCGGCGCGAAGCTCACCAGACGCTGCGTCGAGGGGTTCATGAACAACGGCAAGCCGTACGACGCCGGCGGCCTGCTGACGTCACGGTTCTTCGTCGAGCTGAAGACGCCCAGGGAGCCGTCGACCAACTGCATCAACGTCGCCAGATGGCTGGACTCGCGCAACGCATGGGTGACGCAGGTCCCCGACATGAACAAGAACTGCTTCACCGTGCATGAGTGGCCGTATCAGGCCTGAGCTCCGGTCGTGACGTAGCCGGGGATCGGCTGTCCCTGCAGCTCCACCGGCTCGCCTGCGAAGGCGATCTCGCCGCGCGCGAGGACGTAGACGATGTCGGCGAGACGCAGCACCTCGGCGAGGTGCTGGTCGACGAGGACGACGGTCGTGCCGGTGCGCGCGAGCTCCGCGACGACATCGAACAGCTGGTGCGTGATGCGCGGCGCGAGACCGAAGGAGATCTCGTCGACGAGCAGCAGGGAGGGCCGCGCGAGGATCGCCCGCGAGACTGCGAGCATCTGCTGCTCCCCGCCGGAGAGGCTCCCCGCGAGCTGCTCGAGTCTTCGCTCGAGGATCGGGAACGCCTCGAACGCCGGTGACAGGTCGGCACCGCGGCCGGCGAAGACCTCGAGGTTGTCGCGCACGGGCATCGAGCCGAAGATGCCTCGCCGCTCGGGCACCAGCGCGAGCCCTGCGCGCGCTCGCTCGTCCGGCGGCACGTCGTCAAGG
>DASSEX010000041.1:0-12272 GCA_035695045.1 Mycobacteriales bacterium
CAGCTCGTCGCTTATCCGGGCGCGGCGCCGCGCCCTCTGGACAAAGGGGCGTCGGGCGGCGAGCTGTCGCGGCTCATGCTCGGGCTCGAGGTCGTGCTCGCCGGCAACAATCCGGTGCCGACCTTCGTGTTCGACGAGGTCGACGCGGGCATCGGGGGACAGGCAGCGGTAGAGGTTGGCCGCCGACTCGCAGCGTTGGCACGCACGGCGCAGGTCATCGTCGTCACCCACCTGCCGCAGGTCGCTGCATTCGCTGACAACCACCTCGTCGTTCGCAAGACGTCTGCTCCGGAAGTGACGACGACTGTCGTGGAACGCGTCACGGGCTCCGCACGGCTCGAAGAGCTCTCGCGCATGCTCGCCGGCCTGCCCGAGTCCGCGCTCGGGCGCAGCCACGCCGAAGAGCTGCTTGCCGTCGCAACGGCCTACAAATCGGACTGATCGCGGGCGGTCCGGGCGGCGTGCCGGGATGGCGGTGAACCTGTCTTCTGGCAGACTCGGAAGAGATGAACCTGGCCACCCTGCGACGTCCTCGAGGCGGCGACCGGCCGCCCGGCGTTGTCGGACCGGCGCGGATGGACCTTCGCACGAAGCGGCTCACCAAGAGGCTGCGACCGGGCGACGTCGCGATCATCGACCATGTCGATCTCGACCGTGTCGCTGCGGAGGCGCTCGTCAGCGCGAAGGTCTGCGCAGTCGTCAACGCGGCGCCGAGCATCTCGGGGCGCTATCCCAACCTGGGGCCGGAAATCCTTCTCGCAGCAGGGGTGCCGCTCGTCGAC
Source organism: Mycobacteriales bacterium (assembly GCA_035695045.1). Lineage (GTDB taxonomy): Bacteria > Actinomycetota > Actinomycetes > JAFAQI01 > JAFAQI01 > DASSKP01. The sequence goes on from DASSEX010000041.1 coordinate 783, forward strand.
GACGTCGATTCGGATGTCTTCGCGCAATGTCGCGAAGGCGAAATGGTGCGCCTGTACGACGACACGCTGTATGCAGCGGACGGCCGCGTGCTCGCCAAAGGGACCGTCCAGACGGCGGAGAGAGTTGCCGCCGCGATGGCCGAAGCGCGTGCCGGCCTTGCCATCCAGCTCGAGTCGTTCGCGTCGAACACCATGGAATACCTCAAGCGTGAGCGCGAGCTCTTGCTCGACGGTGTCGGCGTACCCGAGATCCGCACCAAGCTCGAGGGCCGGCACGTTCTGGTCGTCGTACGGGGTTACGACTATCGACGCGACCTCATCGCGCTGCGTCACTACATCCGGGAGTTCCGACCGGTGCTCATCGCCGTCGACGGCGGTGCCGACGCGCTACGAGAACAAGGGCTCAAGCCCGACATCATCGTCGGTGACATGGACTCGGTGAGTGACGATGCGCTGCGGTGCGGTGCCGAGGTCGTGGTGCACGCCTACCGCGACGGGACCGCTCCCGGACTCGGTCGCGTGGAAGATCTCGGCATCACGCCGGTCGTCTTCCCCGCGGCCGGTACGAGTGAGGACGTCGCATTGCTGCTTGCGGACGAGAAGGGTGCTCAGCTCATCGTCGCCGTGGGCACGCACGCAACGCTCGTCGAGTTCCTCGACAAAGGCAGATCGGGGATGGCGAGCACCTTCCTGACAAGACTGCGCGTCGGCGGCAAGCTCGTCGACGCCAAGGGTGTGAGTCGGCTCTACCGGAGTCGCATCCCTGCCCACACGCTCATCCTGCTGGTCGTGGCCACCGTCATCACGTTCGCTGTTGCCCTCGCGGTGACCCCGGGGGGAGTCTCGACGCGCGAGCTTCTCGACGTCCGGTGGCACGACTTCTTGCACTGGTTGCACGGACTCTTCACGTGATCGATTTCCGCTACCACGTCGTCTCCATCGTCGCCGTGTTCCTGGCGCTTGCTCTCGGACTGTTCATCGGCAGCACGTCACTTCGCGGCCCGGTTGCGAACTTCATCAACAGCCGCACCGATCAGGTGGTCGGGCAGAACCGCCAGCTGAGGAGCGAGATCTCGTCCCTGCAGGCCAGCGTGCGAGACGAGCAACAGTTCGAGACGGCGACCCAGCCGTACATCACCGGCAATGTGCTCGCCGGTGAATCCGTCGTTGTGGTCAGCGCTCCCGGCACAGACGGCGGCACCCGGACGCGCCTCATCTCGGCCCTGACCGCGGCGGGTGCGAACGTCACCGGCGACGTCCGACTCCAGGACGCGCTGCTCGACCCGAACCAGCGCACCTTTCTCGAGACGTTGGTCGCGCGGCTCGGAGTTCCCGGCCACGACGTGCCGCCGGGCACGGGGGCCCAACGGGCGATGTCCCTCCTCGCTCAGGTGCTCGGCATCCGGCCACAGAGCACGCCGGTGCCTCCTACGGCGACGGCGCGTGTGCTGGCAGGTTTCACCGACGGCAACCTGGTGACGGTCAACGGCAGTGTCGCGCGGAGTGCTTCGCTCGCCGTCGTGCTCGCACCTCCGCCGCCGAGCGCCAACGCTGATCCGAAGACGGTGCAGTCTCAGGACGATCTCCTGCTCGACCTCGTGCGCGCGCTCGACCACTCCGCCGTCGGCGCTGTTCTCGCAGGACCACTTGCATCAGCAGACACCGGTCTGCTCAAGGCGGCGCGTGCGGACAAGCTCCTGACGGCCAACGTCTCCACGGTTGACGGTGTCGACCTGCCGCGCGGGATCATCGCGACCGTGCTGGCGCTCGCCCAACAGGCGAAAGGCGGCGTCGGGAGCTACGGCACGCAGAGTGGCGCGAGCGGACCGGTCCCTTCACCGTCACCTTCGTGACTCCAAGCCTTCGCCGGCGGCTGCTGCTGGGTGTCATGGCCGCGGGGGTCACGCAGGCGACAGGCTCCGCCTTCCGACGTCATCACCCTGGTGGTGCCGCGCTCTGGCAGCGCGCCAACTACCGGCAGCGCACGGTCGACCTGTCCGGTGGGCCCGCCGCTGCCGGCGGGCTGCTCGTAACGGCGCTGGCTGCGAGGTCGCCGTCGGCCGGGTTCGTGACGGGCGCTGCCGCCGCGCTCGGTGTGTACGACGACCTGTCCGGGCACACGCATGCGCGCGGGCTGCGCGGCCATGCGGCTGCGCTCCGCGCGGGAGTCGTCACCAGTGGGATGGTCAAGATGTTCGGCCTTGCTGCTGCGGGGCTCGCGGCGGGACCATCCCGCCCGCGCCGGTCCGCGGCGGTCGTCTTGGACACCGTGCTCATCGCCGGGTCGGCCAACCTCGTGAATCTGCTGGACCTGCGGCCCGGACGGGCGCTGAAAGTGGTCGCTGCGCTCGGCGTGCCGCTGGCCGTCGCGGGCGGCCGGAGCGGCGAGATCGCCGCCGGGGCCGCAGGCGTCGCGCTTGTCGCGCTGCCGTCTGACCTCGGAGAGCATCAGATGTTGGGGGACTGCGGCGCCAACGCGCTCGGCGCCGCCATCGGTTGGTCACTGGCGGCGCGCTTGCATGGTGTACGACGCGTGATCGCGGCCTTGACCGTCGTCGGCTTGACGGTGGCGAGTGAACGGATGAGCTTCACGGAGCTGATCGAGCGAACCCCGGTCCTCGCCGCTGTCGACGGCTGGGGCCGTCGCGCAACATGAGCAACGCCGCGACACCGACGCGACCGCAGACGATCGCGCGGGCTGCCATGCTCGTCGCGGTCGTCACCGTCCTCGCACGGTTGATCGGTTTCGTGCGGGTGTTGGTGTTTGCCCGGGCTGTCGGGCCGAGCTGTCTCGGCGACACCTACTTCACCGCGAACGCGATCCCTAACATCCTGTTCGACGTCGTCGCCGGCGGCGCGCTGGCGAGCCTGGCCGTCCCGCTGCTCGCGCCCTCCGTCGAGCGCGGCGATGGTGAGGCGTCGGACCGAACTGCTTCAGCGCTGCTGTGCTGGACCTTGTTGATCCTCGTGCCCCTGATGGTGCTGGTCGCCGTACTCGCTCATCCCCTCGTCGCCGCGCTCGTCGGCAACGGACACCCCGGATGTTCGGCGTCGCTCGAGCGAAGCGTCGGCGCACGCATGCTCATCGTCTTCGCCCCCCAGGTCGTCTTGTACGGCGTCGGCATCGTGCTCACGGGTGTCTTGCAGGCTCACCGGCGGTTCGCCGGCCCTGCGCTTGCGCCGCTTCTCTCGAGCCTCGTTGTCATCGGCTCGTATGTGATGTTCGCCCTCATCGCCGATCGACGTGAGACCTCGCTGACCTCCTTGACGCGGTCACACGAGTTGGTGCTGTCGGTGGGGACGACTCTCGGCGTCGTCATGCTGACCTTGCCCTTGTTCTTGCCTCTTCGCGGCACCGGCCGACGGTTGCAGATGACGCTGCGCTTCCCCGCGGGCATCGCCGGGTCTGCTCGACGCCTTGCGGTCTCCGGCGCGATCGCGCTGGGGGCGCAGGATCTGGCAACGGCGGCGATTCTGCGACTCGCCAACGACCGCGGCGACCACGGCGCGGTTGTGCTCTACAACCTTGCCTGGTCGGTCTTCGTCGTCCCGTGGGCCGTCCTGGCCGTCCCTGTTGCGACCGCAGCCTTTCCCGCACTCAGTGCGCAGTGGGCGGCGGGCGACTCAGGCGGGTATGCAGCACTCACGGCGCGCGGTGCGCGAACGGTGCTGCTGGCCGCTACAGGAGCCGCGGCGCTCATGTTGGCCGTTGCGTCCCCCGCTGCGCGGGTGCTCGTCGTCGGCGCACCGGGCCATGTCGCACCGGGCGTGCTCACCCGCGCGCTCATCGCGTTCGCGCCCGGCTTGATCGGCTACGGGCTCGTTGCCTTTCTCACCCGCGCGCACTACGCACGTGGTGACTCCAAAACGGCAGCTGTCGCCGCCGCGGCGGGGTGGACGGTCGTCGTCGTGGTCGACGTCGTCCTCGCGATCGCCCTGCCACGTGACTGGACCGTGGCGGCACTTGGGATCGGCACGAGCGTGGGCATGACGATCGCCGGCGCATGGTTGGCGACGTCACTGCGCCGTTCCATCGGCTCAACCGTCCTGGCCGGCACGGGGCGTGCACTCGCGGCGGGCGTCGCTGCTGCCCTCGTTGCGGCAGGTGTCGGCGCCGTCATTGCCGTGGCACTTCCGAACGCCGGTCCTTCCCTCAGCGTCGCGATCACTGCGATCGTCGGCGCCGCGACCCTCGGCATATTTCTGGGGGTGGCGTCGATGCTCGACCGGCCGACGGTGCGACTGGTCATGAGACGGCGGGCGACGGATGGGTGACGCCTTGCGTATCGCCGTTGTCGTCGGTCCGACATCAGGTGGCATCGGGCGGCACGTGCACGCGGTTGTCCGACAACTCGTGGCACAGGGCCACTTCGTCGTCGTCGTCGCACCGTCGGCGACCGACGATCTCCTTGGTTGGCGCGCCACCGGAGCGCGGTTGGTCACCACGCCGGTCGGCGAATCGTCCCCTGCCGCGGTTGGTCGCGCTGTCAGCAGCATTCGTGCCGCGGCAAAGGGCGTCGACGTCATCCACGCCCACGGCGTTCGAGCCGGCGCGGTCGCGGCGCTGGCGAGAGTCCATCCGTTGGTGGTGACCTGGCACAACGCGCGGCCTGCCAGATGGCAACGCCGTCTTGTGCACCCCGTCGCGGAACGGCTGGCCGCGCGGGCGTCGGATGTCGCGCTCGCCGTGTCACCGGATCTGCTCGCGCGTGCCCGGCAAGCCGGCGCGGGGCACGCAGCGCTGGTGCCGGCTCCGGCTCCCGAGGTGCCAGCGCCGTCGCGAGTGCCGGCGGAGGTCCGCGCATCCCTGGGGGTCGGCGATCGGCCCTTGGTGCTGGCCGTCGCACGGCTCGAGGCACAGAAGCGGCTGGATCTGCTCGTGGACGCCACGGCGGGCTGGGCCAGCCGTCCGGACGGCCCAGTGGTCGCCGTCGCCGGGACGGGGCGTCTCGCCGAAACGCTGACGCGACGGGCGAAGACGGTCGGGTCGCCGCTCGTCCTGCTCGGTCGGCGCGACGACGTTCCGGACCTCATGCGCGCCGCCGACCTGGTGGTGCTGCCGAGCGCCTGGGAGGGCTATCCGCTGGCCGCCCAGGAGGCGCTGCAGCTGGGGGTGCCGCTGGTGGCGACCGCCGTCGGGGGAGTGCCGACCTTGGTGGGGGACGCGGCACGCTTGGTCGTGCCCGGGGATCCTGCCGCCCTCCGCACCGCGTTGGAGGAGCTTCTGCGGGACGAGAGCGAACGCGCCCGGCTGTCGCGTGCCGGTGTGCAACGAGCGGCCACCTGGCCCACGCTCGCGGCCAGCGTGAACGAGCTCGTGGGCATCTACCGCAACCTCGTCGTCAGGTAGAGACTTCTTCGCCGCCATTCGACCTCACCGGCGACACGCCACAGAGGACGGTCGCCGCAACGGTCGCTCCACAGTCGTGGGTGTTACCGTGAACTCCCGTGGATCGCGCCGTCGAGACCGGCACCAGCCGAGCGAAGCAGCGGCGCACGAGATCGCGGGGAGCCCTCGTTGGCACGCTCGAGCAGCGCACCTGACCGCCCGGCCCGGCACGTCTTCGTGACGGGCGGCGTCGCTTCCAGCCTCGGCAAGGGGCTGACCGCCTCGAGCCTCGGACGCCTACTGAAGGCGCGCGGCCTCCGCGTGACGATGCAGAAGCTGGATCCGTATCTGAACGTCGACCCCGGGACGATGAACCCTTTCCAGCACGGCGAGGTGTTCGTCACCGACGACGGCGCGGAGACCGACCTGGACATCGGTCACTACGAGCGCTTTCTCGACGAGGAGCTGCGTGGTTCCGCCAATGTGACGACAGGTCAGGTCTACAGCGCCGTCATTGCGCGAGAGCGTCGCGGTGAATACCTCGGCGACACGGTGCAGGTCATTCCGCACATCACGGACGAGATCAAGCGCCGGATCCGCGAGATGGGCGATGAGGACGTCGACGTGGTGATCACGGAGATCGGCGGCACGGTCGGCGACATCGAGTCGCTGCCGTTCCTGGAAGCCGCACGCCAGGTGCGCCAGGAGGTGGGTCGCGACAACGTGTTCTTCCTGCACGTGTCGCTGGTGCCGTACCTCGCGCCGTCGGGAGAGCTCAAGAGCAAGCCCACACAACACTCGGTGCAGTCCCTTCGTTCGATCGGCATCACCCCCGACGCGATCGTCTGTCGCTCTGACCGGCCGATCTCGCCGAGCATGAAGCGAAAGATCGCCCAGACCTGTGACGTGGACAACGAGGCCGTCGTGTCCGCCGCTGACGCGCCATCAATCTACGACATTCCGAAGGTGCTGCACGCCGAAGGTCTCGACGCCTACGTGGTGCGTCGGCTGCAGCTTCCGTTCCGCGACGTCGACTGGCAGGAGTGGGACGAGCTGCTGCGCCGGGTGCACCGGCCGGCTCGGCACGTGACGATCGCGCTCGTGGGAAAGTACGTCGACCTGCCTGACGCCTACCTGTCGGTCACCGAGGCACTTCGTGCCGGCGGCGTCGCACACGATGCCAAGGTCGAGATCCGTTGGGTCACGTCGGACGACTGTGCCGATGCGGCGGGAGCTGCTCGGGCGCTCGATGGTGTCGACGGTGTGCTCATTCCCGGCGGCTTCGGTGTCCGTGGCATTGAAGGCAAGCTCGGTGCTGTGCAGCACGCCCGCGAGCACAAGATCCCGACGCTCGGGCTCTGCCTCGGCCTGCAGTGCATGGTCATCGAGGTTGCTCGCAGCCTCGCCGGACTGAACGGAGCGAACTCCGCCGAGTTCGACCCACAGACACCGCACCCGGTGATCGCGACGATGGCGGATCAGGTCGACGTCGTCGCCGGTGAACGTGACATGGGCGGCACGATGCGGTTGGGCTCCTATCCGGCCCATCTGCTGGAGAACTCGTTGGTACGACAGGCCTATGGCGCGTCCACCGTCGACGAGCGGCACCGTCACCGTTACGAGGTCAACAACTCCTATCGCGACCGGCTCGAGGCCGCAGGCATGGTCTTCTCCGGCACCTCTCCCGATGGCCGACTCGTCGAGTTCGCCGAGCTTCCGCGTGACGTGCACCCGTTCTTCGTCGGCACCCAGGCGCATCCGGAGTTCCGCTCACGACCGACCCGCGCGCATCCGTTGTTCGCCGCATTCATCGATGCCGCACTTCGCCGTGCAGATGACTCGGGTGCTGCCATCGGGGGCGTGAGCCTGGGCGAGGAAACCGTGGGCGTTCGCCCGTGATCGATTCCTCGAACGCAGGTTCTTCCTTCGTCGACGAGGCACTGCAGTATCCCGTCGAGAGCAGCACGATCCGGTTCGTGTCAGGGCACGTGATCGACGTACGGACAGACGTCGTACGGATGCCGTCAGGTGACACCGCCGAGCGCGACGTGGTCGTCCACCCCGGAGCGGTTGGTGTCATCGCCCTCGACGATGACGAACGCGTGCTGTTCGTCCAGCAGTACCGCCACGCCGTCGGTCACAAGTGCTGGGAGCCGCCCGCCGGCCTGCTCGACGAGTCCGGCGAAGACCCGCTCGAGGCGGCCCGTCGCGAGCTCTACGAGGAAGCGCATGTCCAGGCCGAGCGGTGGGACGTGTTGGTGGACGCGTTCACCTCACCGGGTATGACGGACGAGGCAGTCCGTATCTACCTCGCCCGAAACGTCCGCGCCGCCGAAGGGGAGCGACACCGGGGAGAGCACGAAGAGCTCGACATGCCCACGCGCTGGGTCTCGCTCGACCTGGCGGTCGACGCGGTACTCGCGGGACACCTGCACAACCCGATGGCGGCGATGGGTGTGCTCGCCACGGCAGCCGCACGCGGCGACGGCTACTCCGCCTTGCGGTCCGCCGATGCACCGTGGGCACAGATGTCGCAATGGCCCGGATCGCGCGCGGCGCACTCATGATCGATCGCCGTCGTACCGACCGATCGCGGCCATAGACTCCGAAACGAGCGACCGTACGCCGGCAACGGGGCCGGACCGAGCGGAGGAGTGACCGCGACGTGAGAGTCGGCATCCCACGCGAGATCAAGGACAACGAGTACCGCGTGGCCATCACACCTTCGGGTGCCCACGAGCTCGTCACGGCCGGCCACACCGTGTACATCGAGAAGGAAGCCGGTGTCGGTTCGTCCATTCCCGACGAGGACTTCATCGCGGCGGGTGCCGAAATTCTCGGTGCAGCGGACGACATCTGGGCCGAAGCCGATCTCGTCCTGAAGGTCAAGGAACCGATCGCCGCCGAGTACCACCGGATGCGCGCCGGCCAGGTCCTGTTCACCTACCTTCACCTCGCGGCCTCACGCGAGTGCACCGAGGCCCTGATCGCGTCAGGCTGCACCGCCATCGCGTACGAAACCGTCCAGCCCGCCGATGGCTCCCTGCCGCTGCTGGCGCCGATGTCCGAGGTGGCCGGCCGGCTGGCTCCCCAGGTCGGCGCCTACCACCTCATGCGTCAGGGCGGCGGCCGCGGTGTGCTGATGGGCGGCGTCTCCGGCGTCTACGCGGCGAAGGTCGTCGTACTGGGCGCAGGGGTGTCCGGCATGAACTCCGCCGCGATCGCGCTGGGCATGCAGGCCGAGGTCCTGTTGCTGGACCGCAACATCGAGAAGCTTCGCCAGGCCGACCGGATCTACCAGGGCCACTGCCAGACCGTGGCGTCGAACCGCTACGAGGTCGAGCGGGCCTGTCTCGACGCCGACCTGGTGATCGGTGCGGTGCTCGTGCCCGGCGCGAAGGCACCGATGCTCGTGTCGGACGATCTCGTGGCACGCATGAAGCCGGGAAGCGTTCTCGTGGACATCTCGATCGACCAGGGCGGGTGTTTCGAGTCGAGCCGCCCGACGACCCACTCCAACCCGACGTATCCGGTCCACGACTCGGTCTTCTACTGCGTCGCCAACATGCCCGGCGCGGTGCCGCACACCTCGACCTACGCGCTCACGAACGTGACATTGCCGTACGCCGAACGGATCGCGAGTCTGGGCTGGCGCGAGGCGGTCGCGGCTGACCCCGCCCTGGCTCGCGGCGTCAACGTCGTCGAGGGCGAGGTCGTGTACGGCCCGGTTGCGGAAGCCCACGGGCTGCCGTGGCGCCACCTGGACGAGGTCCTGGGCTGACAACCCCCGGAGCCGAGGAACAGGCCGCTCCCGAGCTTCTGCAGGCCGTCCGCGCGTACCTCGACCACCTTGCCGTCGAGCGCGGCCTCGCCGCCAACACCCTCACCTCGTACCGCCGCGACCTGCAGCGGTACGTCGCAGCACTGACGGCCATGGGTCGCCGTTCGCTCGCGGAAGCCGCCGAGGCGGACATCTCGACCTTTCTCGCGGATCTCCGCCGTGGTGACGACCAGCACCCTCCTTTGAAGGCGTCCTCCGCCGCTCGCACGATCGTCGCGGTGCGCGGGCTGCACCGCTTCGCCGCGCGGGAGGGCCTCGTTGACGACGACGCCGCGCGGCAGGTGCGGCCCCCGGCCGCCGCCCGTCGACTGCCCAAGGCGCTCCCGGTGGACGACGTACTCGCCCTCATCGGTGCAGCGGGCGACGACAGCCCCGCGGGCCTCCGCGACCGCGCGCTGCTGGAGCTGCTGTACGGAACCGGGGCGCGGATCAGCGAGGCGGTCGGCCTGGCCGTCGACGACGTCGACCTGGTCTCCGCCACCGTCCTCCTCCACGGCAAGGGCGGCAAGGACCGGATGGTTCCGCTGGGCAGCTTCGCCCGGCAGGCGCTGGAGGCCTATTTGGTGCGGGGCCGCCCAGCTTTGGCCTCGGCCGGGCGGGGGACCCCCCTCGTCTTTCTGAACCAGCGGGGGAGCGGTCTATCGCGGCAGTCGGCATGGATGGTGCTGCGCAAGGCCGCGGAGCGGGCGGGCGTGACCGCCGCCGTCAGCCCTCACACCCTCCGGCACTCCTTCGCCACCCACCTGATCGACGGGGGCGCCGACGTGCGCGTCGTCCAGGAACTGCTCGGGCATGCCTCCGTCACGACGACGCAGGTCTACACGCTGGTCACGGTCGATCGGCTTCGTGAGGTCTATGTCACCGCTCATCCACGCGCGCGAAGCTGACTATTGCCCCCGATGACGGGAGGCACATAGAGTCGCCGACTCGTCGGCTCATGTACATCTCGAGATGTCGCGCCGACGCCAGATTCCTTTGCGGATGGAGCGATCTAGATCTATGTCGACAAAGACACGATCGCGCGGGACCGGTGAATTGGGGCCGACCGGTCGACCCGTGCCGTACCTGCGTGAGCCCGCCCCCTTGTCGCAGCACGGGCCGGCGCGGGTGATCGCGATGTGCAACCAGAAGGGTGGCGTCGGCAAGACGACGACCACGATCAACCTCGGCGCGGCCCTTGCGGAGTACGGGCGGAGGGTGCTGCTGGTCGACTTCGACCCGCAAGGTGCCCTGTCGGTCGGGCTCGGCGTCAATCCGATGGAACTCGACCGGACCGTCTACAACGTCCTGATGGAGCGTGACGTCTCGATCGACGACGTCCTGCTCAAGACCAACGTCCAGGGCATGGACCTGGTGCCGAGCAACATCGATCTCTCGGCCGCCGAGGTGCAGCTGGTGGGGGAAGTCGCACGCGAGCAGACGCTGAAAAGGGTCCTCGAACCCGTGCTGCCCGACTACGACGTGGTCCTGGTGGACTGCCAGCCCTCGCTCGGCCTGTTGACGATCAACGCCCTCACCGCTTCCGACGGGGTCATCGTCCCGCTCGAATGCGAGTTCTTTTCGCTCCGAGGTGTCGCACTGTTAATCCAAACGATAGACAAAGTGAAGGAAAGGCTTAACCCTCAACTTGAACTTGAGGGGATTCTCGCGACGATGTTCGATCGCCGGACGGTGCACGGTCGGGAAGTTCTGACCCGCGTGGTCGAGGCCTTCGGCGACAAGGTCTTCCACACCGTGATCAACCGCACCGTGCGATTCCCCGAGACCACCGTCGCGGGGGAGCCGATCACGTCGTTCGCGCCGTCGTCAGCCGGCGCCAACGCCTACCGCGACCTCGCCCGGGAGGTGGTGGCGCGGTGTCTCGCCGGGTGAGCCTTCCTGGCGCCGACGAGCTGTTCCGTGCCACGGCGAGCGCCGGCCGTTCTCCCGACGGCGGTTCCAACGAGCTCGGCGCGTCGGGCGAGCAGCAGACGGGTGCTCCTGGCGTCGTACGCCTGGCCCCCGTGCGCGCGACGACGCCGGTACGCACCGCCGGCCGGGGGCGGCGACCCGCCGGCGGCCCGTCCGGCCGGGAGAAGCACGACGAGAAGATCACGGTCTACGTCTCGCCGGAGGAGCTTCTTGCGCTCGAGCACGCCCGGCTCGACCTGCGCGCGGTCCACGGGCTCGCTGTCGACCGCGGCCGGATCGTGCGTGAGGCGGTCGCCGTCGTCCTGGCGGACCTCGAGGCCAAGGGCGCGGACAGCATCATCGTCCGCCGGCTGCGCGACTAGCCGACGTGCTCTTCGCGCTGCGGCACCCGGCGATCCTGCTCGGCCTC
>DASSEX010000042.1:0-12627 GCA_035695045.1 Mycobacteriales bacterium
TCGCACTCATAGCCGTTGTTCGGGAACGTGCCGTAGGGGTCCGTCTTCTCCTGGCCCGGCGGGTTCTTGTTGTCCGCCTTGCCGACACAACCCGCGCACGGCTTGCCGGTCGCCTTGCCGCCGCCGTTGCCGTTCATCGACGGGCTGCCGTCACGCGTGGAGCAGTAGGTCGCTCCGGTGCACTGGCCGTTGGCGCCGCCGGGGTTCTGGTCGGCGTTCGAGACCGGCTGCGGCTGGCTGGGGTCACCGGCCGTACCGGCGTTGCCCGCACTGTGGTCCGAGCTCGCGGACGAGGAGCTGTGGGCCGTCTGGGCCGCCGTGGCGGCAGCGGCTGCGTGGACGGACGGCGCGGCCATGGCCGTGCCGGTGCCCATCGTCATCCAGGCGACGACAGCGACCGGCAGCAGCGCGGCCGTTCGCAGGCCGGCGCGCGGCGTGCGTGAGCGACGTCGGTCATGCATGTGGCGGGACCTCCCCCTTCGTAATCCGGGTCGGTCTCGCCACTCGCTCCCCGGGCGGCCAAGTCGGCGACCGCGGTCCCCTCTCGGGGAGCCACCCAGATCGATGCGTCCCGTCACTGCCGCCCGGTGGGCCCGGGCGGATGACACGCCACGGAGCGCACCCCGTGACTTCGCAGAAAGTACCGAAGAGGTCACTCTCTGCATAGGTGTTGCCCGTCCAACCGGGTGGTGAATCACCCGATCGGCCTAATCAGTTCGAGATCTGTGGTGCCGTCCCTGCTAGGTACGGCACCGGACGTCGATCAGCTTCTGCTCACTCTTGCCTCGTCCCACACCGGCTCCGCGGATTCCACCACCGAGCCGTCGGAACGGAAGACGAGAAACCGGTCGAACGACCGCGCGAACCATCGGTCGTGCGTGACCGCGACAACGGTGCCGGCGAACGCGGACAGACCGTCTTCGAGGGCCTCCGCGCTGACCACGTCGAGGTTGTCGGTCGGCTCGTCCAGGAGCAGCATCGTGGCGCCGGACAGCTCGAGCAGCAAGATCTGCAGCCGAGCCTGCTGACCGCCGGACAGCGTCTCGAACGGCTGCTCTCCGGCTCGGGCCAGCTCGTACCGATCGAGCGCGCGCGCCGCTTGCTCGCGTCCCATCCCGGCGCGATGCGCATCGCCCTTCCAGAGGATGTCGAGAAGGGTCCGCCCGATCAGTTCGGGGTGCTCGTGCGTCTGCGCGAACCAGCCGGGCCGAACCCGGGCGCCCAGCCGGGCCACCCCGGTGTGCACGACCGGCGCGATGCTGAGCTCCCCGACGGGCTCGTGCTCCGGCGATGGGTCGCTTCCACCCGCGGCAAGCAGTCGCAGGAAGTGACTCTTGCCGGACCCGTTCGCGCCGAGAACCGCGACGCGGTCGCCGTACCAGATCTCGAGGTCGAAGGGCTGCATGAGCCCTGTCAGCTCCAGCTGCTCGCAGACCACGGCGCGCTTGCCCGTCCGCGCCCCGTGGAGCCGCATCCGGACGTCCTGCTGCTGCGGCACCTCCTGCGGGGGTCCGGCTGCCTCGAACTTGGCGAGCCGGGTGACGGCTGCCTGGTACCGGCTGGCCATCCCGTCGTTGTAGGCCGCCTTCTGCCGCAACGTCGTCACCAGCGTCTTCAGCTTCTGGTGCTCCTCGTCCCACCGACGGCGCAGCTCCTCGAGCCGGGAGAAACGCTCCGTCCGAGCGACGTGGTAACCCTCGAAACCGCCGCCGTGCATCCACACGGTGTTGCCGGCGGCACCCAGCTCGACGGTCACCACGTGGGTCGCCGTGCGCGCGAGCAGCTCCCGGTCGTGCGAGACGTAGAGGATCGTCTTGGCGCTCTCGGCGATCCGCTCCTCGAGCCACCGCTTGGCGGGGACGTCCAGGTAGTTGTCCGGCTCGTCCAACAGCAGGACCTCGTCGGGGCCGCGCAGCAAGGCCTCGAGAACGAGCCGCTTCTGCTCACCGCCGGACAGCGTGCGCACCTCGCGCCACCGCGCCTTGTCGAACGGCAGTCCCAGCGCCTGCGTCGTGCAGACGTCCCAGGTGACCTCGGCGTCGTACCCACCTGCGTCCGCCCAGTCGGCGAGCGCGTGGGCGTAGCGCAGCTGGGTGCGCTCGTCGTCGGCCTCCATCATGGCCAGCTCCGCCGCCTCCAGCGCGGCGGCCGCGTCGCGCAACGCGGGCGGGGCGACCGACACGAGCAGGTCCCGCACCGAGGAGTCGTCGCGTACGGAGCCGACGAACTGGCGCATGACGCCGAGACCGCCGCTGCGGACCACGGTGCCGCCGCTCGGTGCGAGGTCACCGGTGACGATCTTCAGCAGCGTGGTCTTGCCGGCTCCGTTGGCTCCGACCAGCGCCGCCTTGGCCCCTTCGCCGACGCGGAAGGACACCTCGTCCAGAAGCGGGCGCCCGTCCGGGAGGTGGAAGCTCACCTTCTGAACGTCGACGTGCCCCACGGCATCCAGTCTCCTGGTCGTACGCCGTCCAGTCAGCCGGTTATCGACGCGACGGGCCCCGTCCACACGGCGGCAGTGCGTCAGTCCGATGCACACCGGGTGAACCGACCCGAAAATGTCGGACGCGCTCGTTAGTATTTCGAACTGATGTTCGATCCGATTCCCTTCGATGCGGCTGACGATGCGTACTACGCCCGTCAGGCGGCGCAGCTCGACCTGATCGACGAGCAGGATGTCCTGGGCTGGGAGCCGCAGGTGCCGCCCGCCCCGGACGATGCCGAGCTGTGCGCGGACGCCGCCGACCACCGCCGGCCGGTGGCGCCTGCATTGCTGTCGCGACTGGACGTCGTCGACATCGACACCCTCGACGGCGCAGCCGCCGTCGATGCGGCCGCGGCGTGGGACCGCGTGGCAAACCGAGCAGCGGCCCGTCGGGTGCAGACGATCGCCAGAGCGGCGCTGCACCATGTCGGGACCGAGCGGATCGACCCGATCCGGCTGGCGGCGGCGGAGCTCGGCGCGGTGCTGCGCCTGGGGTCGGGGTCGATCGACGCCGAGATCGACGTCGCCTTGGCGCTGACGACGCGGCTGCAGCGCACCCTGGCGTTGATGGAGGCCGGCGACGTCTCCTACGGCAAGGGAAAGTGTTGGCGGACGAGACCGCCGACTTGTTCGACGAACAGGCCCGGGCCGTCGAGGCTCTCGTCATCGGCCAAGCGGGCGAGCGGACCTGGGCGCAGCACGCCGCAGCCGTTCGCCGGGCAGTGGTGCGGGTCGATCCGCAGGCGCCCGAGCGTCGACGTAAGAACGCCGATCGGGCCAGCCGGCTGATCCGTCGCTACGGCAACGACGGGCTGGCCGACCTGGTTGTGACGTTACCGACCGCGCTGGTCGACGCGGCTTACACCGCTGCGGACGCGTGGGCGCGCGCCCGCAAGGTCAGCGGTGACGACCGGACTCTCGACGTGCTGCGTGCCGAGGCGTTCAGTCGCTGGGCGACGTCCTATCTCACCCACGGCGATCCCACCGCCTGCGATCGTCTCTGCGATCCCGCTCCCGATCCCGATCCCGAACCCGTCGGTCCTGTCGTTCCAGACGGTGTCGACCCGGACACCGGCGAGTTCATCCACCCGCCGGCAGCGCGAAGGACTCCCACGCGACACGGTCGGCCACTGAGAGTCGGACTGATCTGGGACCTGCCTGGCTTGCTGGGTCTGACCGACAGCCCCGGCGAGCTTCTCGACTCGGCAGAAGTGATCAGTGCTGCCGACATGCGTGCTCTGCTCGCCTCCGGCGTCCGACTGCGCCGCCTGCTCGTCGACCCCGACAGCGGCGAGCTCGTCGACCTCACTCCCGGCAGCTGGCTGCTCTCACCCGCTGACGCCGCCCAGCTCGCCAACGACCCGCAGGCCGGCGCCGCGCCGGCGCCGGCCTCGTCGCCCGCGCACGGTCAACCGATGTGGGTCGGGATCGTCGTCGACACCACCACCTGGTCAGCCTGGCGGGACAAGACCCTCACCGGCCCCTTGGCCACCGCGCTCGCTCTCGCGCCTCGCGCCGTGCGCGAGCTGATGGAGGCGCCCCGCACCGACAGCTCACTCGACGACCGGCCGGGCGCAGAAGCCGCCTCGGCCGACCTCGCGGAGTTCGTCGCGGTGCGCGACCGCCACACCACCAACCCCACTGCCGCGCCGACGGCCGCAAGCGCCGGTGACCTCGACCATGCCACCCCTCGTTCCGCCGGCGGACTCACCGTCCGCGCCAACCTGCACAGCCCGACCCGGCGCTGGCACCTGCTGCGCACGCTGGGCGGCTGGCTGCTGAAGCGGCGGTCCGACGGCGGCTACACCTGGATCAGCCCGCAGGGACGCAGCTACGTCACGGGACCGCACAACTACCTCGGCCCGTGAGCGCTAGCTCGAGCTGTCACCAATGCCCCGGGCGGTGACGAGGTGCAGGTCGCCGGTGCGTCCCAGCACTGGAGGCCAACGGCGAGCCGTGGTCAGACCTAAGCGGCGTCCGCCGTCACGACCGCGTCGCCGGCAAAGGCCGCGGGGAGAAACGCGCGATCGAACTCCGAGCCCAACGGCTGCCAGTCGGCCGAGTGGGTCGGACCGATCGGGGTCGGGGGGACGGCGCTCACGCCACCATGCCCGCGACCGTGACCGCCACGCGCAGCCAGCCAGTGACCGAGAAGGAGACCTATGCCGACCAGGGTGAGGTAGACGCCCGAAATGCCGAGCCAGAACATCATGTCCCCCTGATTCACCGTGCCGACCAGTTCTCTCTGGATCGGAGGCAACTGTCTGGTCCTTTAGGACTAGTCACTGGCGGAGAGCGGCGCCCGACGCAGCCCGAGGTCCGAGCGTGCCGGCGTGCTCAGCCGAGAGGAGCGCGACGCGTCCTCGCTGTCCGCACCCGTTCGGCGAGTTCGTCGGCTGAGGGGTAGTCGACGCCGACGAGGGTCAGCCCGTGCGCAGGCGCGACGGTGACGCCGCTGTCGCGGACGCCGGCTAGAAGCACCTGACGCGGCCAGTACGGCTGGCGGCGGCCCTCGCCCACCGCGAGGAGCGCGCCGACCATCGCACGGACCTGGTTGTGACAGAAGGCATCTGCCTCGGCCACGACCGTGACGAGGGACGCTTCCCGCTGCACGACCAGAAGGCGCAGCGTGCGCACCGTGGTCGCGCCGGGCCGCGGTTTCGCGAAGGCGGCGAAGTCGTGCTCGCCCACCAGGCCGTCGGCGGCCTCCTGCATCACTGCGGCGTCGAGCGGCCGAGGCCACGCCAGCGTGTCCCGGCGCCGTAGCGGGTCGGGCGGCGCGTCCGTCACGCGGTAGCGGTATCGACGACCGACCGCGGCGAACCTGGCATCGAACCCCTCCGGGGCCACCGTGACCGACCTGACGACGACGTCATCGGGAAGCACCCCGGACATCCGTCGCAACAGCTGCTCCGGATCGACGTCCGGGTCGACGTCCACATGCGCGACCTGAGCGGTCGCGTGCACGCCGGCGTCGGTACGACCGGCGACCGTGAGCTTCAGCGGCGCGGCCGGCCGCAGTACGACGGCGAGCGCGTCCGCGAGCGTTCCCTCGACCGTACGACGGCCGGGTTGCGCCGCCCAGCCGGAGAAGTCCGTGCCGTCGTACGCAATGTCCAGGCGGAGACGCACGGACCCGCTGCCCGACGTCGGGTCAGCGGGTCCGGTTGCGTTGCGCAACGGATCAGGGTGTGTCGGTGTCGCCTTCGGCCTGTGACTCCTCGCCCGCCGCCGCGGTCTGCTCGGAGGTCGCACCCTCCGCCGGCTGGTCGCCGGCTTCGGCGGCCGGCTCGTCCGCGCTGTCGGTCACGACCTCGGTGTCGCCGCCCTCGGTGGGCACGGCGACCTGCTCGGCCGACGCGCTCGCGGTGTCGGCACCGTCCGCAGCGTCCGCAGCGTCCGCAACCGGAGCCTCGTCCGTGGACGTTGCCTCGTCCGTGGAGGTTGCCTCGTCCGTCGGCGCTGACTCGTCGGCCGCAGCCGCCTCGTCGGCAACCGCAGCCGCCGTCGGAGACTCCGACGCGAGCTCGGCGGCGGCTTCGGCGGTCGCGCCGGTGGGCCGGCGACGACGGGCGAAGCGCGAACCGCGAGCCTGCTCGGCTTCACCGACGGCTTCCTGCGCGAGCGTCCGGCTCTCGACCAGCTCGATGACGGCCATCGGCGCGTTGTCGCCCTTCCGCGGACCGATCTTCGTGATCCGCGTGTAGCCGCCCGCCCGCTCCGTGAACCGCGGACCGATCTCGGCGAACAGCGTGTGCACGACCTCCTTGTCGCGCACCACCGAGAGCACCCGGCGGCGCGCGTGCAGGTCGCCGCGCTTCGCGAAGGTGATCAGCCGCTCGGCCAACGGACGGAGCCGCTTCGCCTTCGCCTCGGTCGTGGTGATCCGGCCGTGCTCGAACAGCGCCGTGGCCAGGTTGGCCAGCAGCAGCCGCTCGTGGGCCGGTCCACCACCGAGCCGCGGGCCCTTAGTAGGCGTAGGCATGTCGTCTCCCGTTCAGCGAGCCTGGGTGGCTCGGATCAGTACTGCTCGGTCTCGGCGAAGCCGGCGTCGCCACCGTCGTCGAAGCCATCGTCGCCGTAGCTGCCGATGACCGTGGACGGGTCGAACCCGGGCGGGCTGTCCTTGAGCGCAAGACCCATGGAGTGCAGCTTGCCCTTGACCTCGTCGATGGACTTCGCGCCGAAGTTGCGGATGTCCATGAGGTCCGCCTCGGACCGCGAGACGAGCTCGCCGACCGAGTGGATGCCCTCGCGCTTGAGGCAGTTGTAGGAGCGGACGGTGAGGTCGAGCTCCTCGATCGGCAGCGCGAGATCGGCCATGAGCTGCGCGTCGGTCGGAGACGGGCCGATCTCGATGCCCTCAGCACTCTCGTCGAGCTCGCGGGCGAGACCGAACAGCTCGACGAGCGTGTGGCCGGCGGAGGCGAGAGCAGTGCGCGGCGTCACCGAGGGCTTGGTCTCGACGTCGACGATGAGCCGGTCGAAGTCGGTGCGCTGCTCGACACGCGTCGCCTCGACCTTGTAGGTCACCTTGAGCACGGGCGAGTAGATGGAGTCGATCGGGATGACACCGATCGGCTGGCCGGGCTGCTTGTTCTGAACCGCGGAGACGTAGCCCCGGCCACGCTCGACGGTGAACTCGATCTCGAGCTTGCCCTTGCCGTTGAGCGTCGCGAGCCGAAGGTCCGGGTTGTGGATCTCGACGCCGGCCGGCGGCGCGATGTCGGCAGCGGTGACCTCACCGGGACCCTGCTTGCGCAGGTACATGACCACCGGCTCGTCGTGCTCACTGGAAACGACCAGGTTCTTGATGTTGAGGATCAGGTCGGTGACGTCTTCCTTCACGCCCGCGACCGTCGAGAACTCGTGGAGAACGTCGGCGATCCGGATCGACGTCACGGACGCGCCCGGGATGCTCGAGAGCAGCGTCCGGCGCAGCGAGTTGCCGAGGGTGTAGCCGAACCCCGGCTCGAGCGGCTCGATGACGAACCGCGAGCGAGTGTCGCTGATCGGCTCTTCGGCGAGTGTGGGCCTCTGTGCGATGAGCAAGGTGTTGCCTTCCTGTCGTGAGCCGACCGCTATATGACGGCTCGCTAGGTGTTGCGGTGGTGCTTACTTGCTGTAGAGCTCGACGATCAGCTGCTCCTGGACAGGAGTGTCGATCACCTGGCGGGCCGGCATGGAGTGCACGAGGATGCGCATGCGGTTCGAGATGACCTCGATCCACGCCGGGACCGGACGGCTGCCGGCCTCGGCGCGGGCGATGACGAACGGCGTCATCTCCACGCTCGACGGACGCACCTCGATGATGTCGTTCTCGCTGACGAGGAACGACGGGATGTCGACCTTCTGGCCGTTGACCAGGAAGTGGCCGTGCTTGACCAGCTGGCGCGCCATGTCGCGGCTGTGCGCGAAGCCCGCGCGGTAGACGACGTTGTCGAGACGCCGCTCGAGCAGCTGGAGAAGGTTCTCGCCGGTCTTGCCGGGACGCCGGTTGGCCTCTTCGTAGTAGCGGCGGAACTGCTTCTCGAGCACGCCGTAGATGCGGGCGCACTTCTGCTTCTCCCGCTTCTGCAGGAGGTACTCGCTGTCCTTCGTGCGGCCACGACCGTGCTCACCCGGCGGGTAGGGACGGATCTCGATCGGGCACTTCGGGGACTCGCACTTGCTGCCCTTGAGGAACAGCTTCATCTTCTCGCGGCGGCAACGCTTGCAGTCCGCGCCGGTGTACCTAGCCATTACCTCAAACCCTCCGCCGCTTCGGTGGGCGGCAGCCGTTGTGCGGAACTGGTGTCACGTCCTGGATGGTGCCGACCTCGAGGCCGACAGCCTGCAGGCTCCGGATGGCGGTCTCCCGGCCGGAGCCGGGACCCTTCACGAACACGTCGACCTTGCGCATGCCGTGCTCCTGCGCCCGCCGGGCGGCGGCCTCGGCCGCCATCTGCGCGGCGAACGGCGTCGACTTGCGGGAGCCCTTGAAGCCCACCTGGCCGGCGCTCGCCCAGGAGATCACGTTGCCCAACGGGTCGGTGATCGAGACGATCGTGTTGTTGAACGTGCTCTTGATGTGGGCGTGCCCGTGAGCGACGTTCTTCTTCTCCTTGCGGCGCACCTTCTTCGCGGCCGTCTTCTTCGCTGCGCCAGGCATTACTTCTTCCCTGCCTTCTTCTTGCCGGCCACGGTCTTGCGCGGGCCCTTGCGGGTGCGGGCGTTGGTGTGGGTGCGCTGACCGCGGACCGGCAGGCCGCGGCGGTGCCGGATGCCCTGGTAGGACCCGATCTCGATCTTGCGCCGGATGTCGCTCTGCACCTCGCGTCGCAGGTCACCTTCGACGCGGTAGGTCGCCTCGATCCAGTCACGCAGACGGACCAGGTCGTCGTCCGTGAGGTCACGGACCCGGACGTCGGGGCTCACTCCGGTCTGGAGGAGCGTCTCCCTGGCCCGGCTGCGGCCGATGCCAAAGATGTAGGTAAGGGCGACTTCCAGCCGCTTCTCTCGCGGCAGGTCGACGCCGACAAGGCGTGCCATAGGGCTCGTGCTCCTTCACTCGACGGAGGTCGTCCGCGTCACCGTCCCGATGAGCCCTTCACCGGGCCCCGGCCTCCGCGCCGGGGGTGTGGCATCCGTCCGCTGCGTTCCCGCGTCGTACGGCGCCAGTGGTGCGCGCTGTGTTGCGGTGAGCTGCTAGCCCTGGCGCTGCTTGTGGCGCAGGTTCTCGCAGATCACCATGACCCGCCCGTGTCGACGGATCACCTTGCACTTGTCGCAGATCTTCTTGACGCTCGGCTTGACCTTCACGGCCTTCGTTCTCCTACTTGTACCGGTAGACGATCCGACCGCGGGACAGGTCGTAGGGGGAGAGCTCGACGACCACTCGGTCCTCCGGGAGGATGCGGATGTAGTGCTGCCGCATCTTGCCGCTGATGTGCGCCAGAACGCGGTGCCCGTTGGCGAGCTCGACGCGGAACATGGCGTTCGGCAACGGCTCGACGACGCGCCCCTCGATCTCGATGGCGCCTTCCTTCTTCGGCATATCCTCCGGATTTCCGTGTGCAGGCGTGCAGGCTCCTGGCTCGGATGAGCCAACAGAAGAGTCTACGCCAGGCGTGGCCCACGCTCAAAATGATCTTGGCCGTGGCGCTCCCGGGGAGCGCACGCGCCACGCGTCCTGCGGAGCAGGCGGTCACGCGTCGTGCGGAGCAGGCGGTCGCGCGTCGTGCGGAGCACGCAGTCAGGCAGACGGCTTGAGCGCCCCGAGCTCGGCGAGCCGCGCCTGACCGCCGTCGATCGCCGTGAGTACCCACGGTCCCGCTTCGGTCAGCGTGAACGTGTGCTCGAAATGCGCGCTCGCGGCGCCGTCCGCGGTCACGACCGTCCAGCCGTCGTCGAGCACACGGGTCTCCCGCGTCCCGAGGTTGACCATCGGCTCCACGGCCAGCGCGAGCCCCTTGATGAGCTCGGGGCCGCGCGGCATCCGCCGTCCGACGTAGTTGTAGACCTGCGGGTCCTGGTGCATCTCGGTGCCGATGCCGTGGCCGACGTACTCCTCGACGATCCCCCACTGCCCGCCGGTCGGGTGGGGGGTCGAGCGGATGGTCGCCTCGACCGCCCGGGAGATGTCGATCAGCCGGCCGCCGAGGCGAGCCGCCGCCATGCCGCGCCACAGCGACTCCTCGGTGACCCGCAGCAGCTCGAGGAGCTCCGGCGCCACCTCGCCGACGGGGACGGTGACGGCTGCGTCGCCGTGGTAGCCCTCGACGATGGCGCCGCAGTCGATGGAGACGATGTCGCCCTCGCGGATGACGGCCTTCTTCGACGGGATGCCGTGCACGATCTCGGAGTTGATGGACGTGCAGATGCAGGCGGGGAACCCGCGATAACCCTTGAACGACGGGATGGCGCCTTCACCGCGGATGGCATCCTCCGCGATGGCGTCGAGGTCGGCCGTCGACATGCCGGGCGTCACGGCGGCCTTGAGCTTCTCGAGCGTGCGGCCGACAACGAGACCCGCCTCGCGCATTAGGGCGATCTCGTCCTGCGTCTTGATCTGGATCATCGGCCTCTCACTGTATGTCCGTCGCCGGGCTCAGCGTCCATAAGGACGCAGGGCCGCCAGCGCACGCTCGGTCACGTCGTCGACCGGCCCCATCGCGTCGATGCCGACGAGAATGCCGGCCTCGGCGTAGTAGCCCACCAGGGGTGCCGTCTGCTCGTAGTAGACCTCGAGCCGGTGGCGGATCGTCTCCGGCTTGTCGTCATCTCGCTGGAACAGCTCGCCGCCGCAGATGTCGCACACGCCTTCCGCCGACGGCGGGTCGAAGTCGAGATGCCAGATGTGTCCGCAGTTGCGACAGGTACGACGTCCGGACAGCCGCCGTACGACCTCGTCGTCGTCGACCACGAGCTCGAGGACGACGTCGAGCGGCGTGCTCGACGCGAGCAGCAGGTCGTTGAACGTCTTCGCCTGCGGCACGTTGCGCGGGAAGCCGTCGAGCAGGAAGCCCTTGCGGGCGTCGTCCTCCTCGAGCCGCGCCACGACCATGCCGATCGTGATCTCGTCGGGCACCAGGTCGCCGGCGTCCATGAACTTCTTTGCCTCTTGACCGAGTTCGGTGCCCTGGCTCACGTTGGCGCGGAAGATGTCGCCCGTCGAGATCTTGGGGATCCCCAGGTGTGCCGAGATGAACTGGGCCTGCGTCCCCTTACCCGCACCGGGGGGCCCGACGAGGACCAGACGCATCACTGCGCCGCCACTAGCGGAGGAAGCCCTCGTAGTTGCGCAGCATCAGCTGGCTCTCGATCTGCTTCGAGGTGTCGAGGCCCACACCGACGAGGATGAGCACGGACGTGCCGCCGAACGGGAAGGTCTGGCCCGCCCCGGCGCTGCCGCCGGGCAGGAAAGCCAGAGCGATGATCGGCAGGACGGCGATCGCGGTCAGGTAGAGCGACCCGGGCAGTGTGATCCGCGACAGGACGTACTCGAGGTACTCCGCCGTGGGGCGGCCGGGCCGGATGCCCGGGATGAACCCGCCGTACTTGCGCATGTTGTCGCTGACCTCGACGGGGTTGAACGTGATGGCGACGTAGAAGTAGGTGAAGAAGATGGTGAGCAGCGCGTAGGTGAGGATGTAGGGCCACTCGGTGCCGCGGGTGAAGTACGTCGCCACGAAGTTGCTCAGCGCCTTGTTGCCGCTCCAGATCTGCGCGAGCAGCTGCGGCAGATAGAGCAGCGACGAGGAGAAGATGACCGGGATGACACCGGCCTGGTTGACCTTGAGCGGGATGTAGGTCGAGGTGCCGCCGTACATCCGGCGGCCGATCATGCGCTTCGCGTACTGGACGGGAATGCGTCGCTGACCCTGCTCCATGAACACGATGGTCGTGATGATCACGAGACCCAGCAGCAGCACGATGATGAAGGTCGTGACGCCCTTGGTCTGGAGGATCTGACCGCCCTGGCTCGGGAAGCGCGAGGCGATCGAGGTGAAGATCAGCAGCGACATGCCGTTGCCGATGCCGCGGTCGGTGATCAGCTCGCCCAGCCACATGATGATCGCCGTGCCGGCGGTCATGACCGTGACGAGGACGAGGATCCGGTAGACCGACGTCGAGTAGAGGATCGACTGCTGGCAGTTCGGGAACAGCCGGCTCGGCACGCCGCGCGCCAGGGCGACGATGCCCGTCGACTGCAGGATGGCCAGCGCGATCGTGAGGTAGCGCGTGTACTGCGTGAGCTTCGCCTGGCCGGCCTGCCCCTGCTCCTTCAGCCGCTCGAGCCGAGGGATCACCACGATCAGCAGCTGGATGATGATGCTGCTCGTGATGTACGGCATGATGCCGAGCGCGAACACGCTCAGCTGGAGCAGCGCGCCGCCGCTGAACAGGTTGACCAGGCCGTAGACGCTGGAGTTCTGGACCTGGGTCAGGCAGGTGTGGATGTTCTGGTAGTTGACCCCGGGCGCGGGCACGACCGAGCCGAGGCGGAACAGGCCCATGATCGCGAGCGTGAACAGGATCTTCTTCCGAAGATCAGGAGTGCGGAACGCCCTACCGAACGCGGTAAGCACTCGCTCCTCCTAGGCCTGAACGGGGGTACCTGACACTAACAGCCGGGCGGCAGCCGTCCGGCTGGGCGAAAC
>DASSEX010000043.1:0-20446 GCA_035695045.1 Mycobacteriales bacterium
ATGGGTACCACGCGATGCGCTCGATCCCGGGCTACGACACGGTGAGGTCGTAAACCATCACCCCGCCGATCGACGTCGCGCCGTAATGCTGCGCCACCCACGAGCTGATCTGGCTGCTCGTCGAGGCAGAACCCGCGAACCCACCAGGTCCGCCACCGAACCCGCCAGGTCCACCGGGGCCGCCGGCGCCGCCGTGGCCACCGAAGCCGCCGCCGGCGACGAAGTAGTGGATGCGACCGGCCTTCACCAGCACCTGGAACTCCGCAAGCGTCGGCGTCGGATCAGTGCCGTTGAACCCACCGATCGACATGACGGGGAGTCCGCTGCCGAGCTGCAGCCCGGCGGCGTTGTTGGAACCGATCGTCGCGGCGACCCACCGATATCGGGTCGCGTCCTGCTTCAACGCGGTGACCAGCGCTGCGCTCGGCGTCGACGTGTCGAGCAGACCTCCCAGCCGTCCACCCGGCATCGCGCCGGTCGGTGGCGCCCCGCGGAAGCCGCCCGGGCCGGCGCCGGGACGGCCGAAGCCACCGGCAGCAGCCGGTCCGGCCGTGGGGATCGCGCCGCCCTGCGCGCGGGACACCGTCTCGACGGCGTACGCCGCCGGACCCGCGAAGGCCGTCATGACCGCGGCCACGACGACAACCGCTGCGGATCGTCGGTCCAGCCAAGGTGCCACTACAACGCCGGCTGCGGCGACGAGGCCCGCCAGCAGGACCAGCAGGCGAAGCTCCGGGTGCCAGGCCGGCGCGCGGTCGAGCAGCGCCCACGACCAGAGCGCGGTCACCGCGACCGCGGTTGCGAGAGTCGCCCGGGGCACGGAATGCCGACGCGCCTGCCAGGTCGTCGTCGCCCCGATGCCGACGATTGCTGCGATCGCCGGCGCGAGCGCGACCGAGTAGTAGGGATGGATGATGCCTTTCGCGAGGCTGAACGTCAGTCCGGTGACGACGAGCCAGCCGCCCCACAGCAGCACCTGCGCACGCCGTCCGTCGGCCCGCGGCCGACGACGCGTCAACCACAAAGTGACGACAAGGAAGACCAGCGCAGCCGGCAGCAGCCAGCTGATCTGGCTGCCGAACTCCGAGCCGAACATGCGGGTGATGCCGGTCGGCCCCCACCGGCCACTCTGCCCGACCGCCCCGCCGCCGACGCTGCCCGTCTCGTTGCCGGTCAGGCGACCGAACCCGTTGTAGCCCAGGACCAGCTCGATGATGCTGTTGTGCTGGGAGCCACCGATGTAGGGACGCGACGATGCCGGCGTCAACGCGACTGCGGCGATCCACCAGCCGGCTGAGACGACGATCGCGGCGAGTCCCGCGCCGAGCTGCCCGACGCGGCGGCGCAACGACGTGGGCGCGGCGAACAGGTAGACGGCACCGAACCCCGGCACCACGACGAACGCCTGCATCATCTTCGTGAGGAAGCCGAAACCGATGCAGACACCGGCGACGACGATCCAGCGCGTGCGCGCGTCTTCGAGTGCACGAACCATGCAGTACGCCGCCGCCACCAGCAGCAGCGTGAGCAGAGCGTCCGGGTTGTTGAACCGGAACATCAGCGCAGCAACGGGAGTCGTCGCCAGCGCTGCGCCGGCCAGGAGTCCTGCGCTGGCGCCGAACCGGCGCCGTACCGTCGCATAGAGCAACCCGACGGCCGCCACGCCTTCGATCGCCTGCGGGACGAGGATGCTCCACGCGTTGACGCCGAAGAGCCGCGCGGACAGGTCCATCACCCACAGCGCGGCCGGCGGCTTGTCGACGGTGATGAAGCTCGACGAGTCGAACGACCCGAAGAAGAACGCCTTCCAGGAGTGCGAGCCTGCCTGCACCGCAGCCGAGTAGAAGCCGTTGGCCCAGCCGGAGGCGCCGAGTCCCAAGAGGTAGAGGACTCCTGTCCCGAGCAGCAGGGCGAGGAGTGCCGCGCGGTCGCGGTCGAACCGGCGTGCCGCCGCGCCGGCTGCGGCCGCTGCGGGGCGGTCGAGGGTGAGGGTCATGCCGTCCTCCCGGAGGCGAAGATCCAGTGCCGCAGCGCGAGGTAGCGCAACGCGGTCGCGACGAGGTTGGCCGTCACCAGTACGGCGACCTCGGTCGCTCGTGCCGGCGACGGAGTGACGAGGTGGAGCAGGCCGAGGGACGCCGATGTCACAGCTACCGCCGCCGCGAAGACCGTCAGTCCCTGGAGGTGGTGACGGACGACGCCGGATCGGCCTGCGACGGCGAACGTCCACCGCCGGTTGGCTGCCGTGTTGGCGACGGCGGTCGTCAGCAGCGCGACGAGGTTGGCACTCTGCGCCGACAGCGCAGGTCGAAGCGCGAGGTAGAGCAGGAGATAGGCGACGGTGCTCAGCACACCGATCGATGCGAAGCGAAGAATCTGGGCCGCACGGCTCGGTCGCTCACCGCCGGCGGGCATGCGGAGAAGCATGCGAAGAACGCCCCGCAGGTCGGCCGTCGCCGTACGGACGATGTCGACGCGGGAGTCCGGGTCGTCGACCCAGTCGACCGGGACCTCGTGGATGCGCAGTCCGCGCCGCTCCGCAAGCACCAGCAGCTCGGTGTCGAAGAACCATCCGGTGTCCTCGACCAAGGGCAACAGCTCTCGCGCGCGATCCGCGCGCATGGCCTTGAACCCGCACTGCGCGTCGGTGAACGACGTACCGAGCGTCGAGTGCAGGAGCAGGTTGTAGCAGCGCGAGATCAGCTCGCGCTTCGGCCCGCGAACCACTCGAGCGCCTGGTGACAGGCGCGTCCCGATCGCGACGTCGCTGTGGCCCGAGAGCAGCGGCGCGATCAGCGGCGGCAGGGCCGCGAGGTCGGTCGACAGGTCGACGTCCATGTAGGCCACGACGCGCGCATCGCTGGTGGCCCAGGTCTCGCGGAGCGCACGTCCCCGGCCCTTCGCCGGCAGCGTGACGGCGACGACGTCGGTGAGAGCTGCGGCGAGGTCGGTCGCGAGCTCCCAGGTGCGGTCCGTGCTCGCGTTGTCCACGATCGTGATCCGCCATGTGTACGGGACGTGGTGACGCAGGTACTCGTGCAGCCGCGTGACGCTCGGCACGAGATCGCGTTCCTCGTTGTGCACCGGGACGACGATGTCGACCAGCGGAGGCGCCGACACCGCGCGGTTCGCGGCTCGCACGCGTGGCGCGTCGCTCAATGTCATGCGACGACGATCGGACCGCGAGGTGGGACCAACCTGCGACGCGGCTGAACGCCTGCTGTGAACCGTGCGCCGCTGCGGCGGTCAGCTGCTCGCGAGGGGAAGGAGCACGCGGAAGGTCGCCCCACCGCCGGGCGTCGGCTCGACCTCGGCTCGACCGCCGTGCGCGGCGGCGATACCGGCGACGATCGACAGCCCGAGACCCGCGCCACCCTCGCCCTCCCGGGTGCGCGCGGTGTCGACACGGTAGAAGCGCTCGAAGACGTGCTCGGCCTGCTCGGCGGTCAGCCCGGGACCGTGATCCGCAACCTCGAGCACCGCCCACGGGACGCCGCCCTCGTTCTCCGCCCGCACCCGCACGGCGACCGGAGTCCCGGCAGGCGTGTGCTGGAGCGCGTTGCTCACAAGGTTGCCGAGCACCTGCCGGAGCCGCAGCTCGTCGCCGATCACGAGCGGCAAGGGCTCGTCCGGCGCCTCGAGCCGCACGACGCGATCGGGCGCGAGCAGGCTCGCATCCTGTACGGCGTCCTTCGCCAGTACGAGCAGGTCCACGGGTTGCCTCTCGAGCGGCCGCTGCTGGTCGAGCCGCGCCAGCAGCAGCAGATCGTCGACGAGCACACCCATCCGTTTCGCCTCGGCCTCGATCCGCCCCAGCGCGCGCTTGAGCTCGGCCTGGTCGCTCAAGGCGCCTTGCCGATAGAGCTCGGCGAAACCACGAATCGACGTCAGGGGCGTCCGCAGCTCATGGCTGGCATCGGCGACGAACTGGCGCATCTTCGACTCGGATCGGCGAGCGCTCGCCTCCGACGCACGCTGTTCACCGAAGGCATGCTCGATCTGGGCGAGCATCCCGTTGAGCGCGGCAGAGAGCCGGCCGACCTCCGTCCGCGGGTCGACTTCGGGGACGCGCCGTGACAGGTCGCCGGCCGCGATCGCCTCCGCCGTGTCCTCGACCTCCGCCAACGGCCGCAGGCTCCGGCGGACGACGACGGAGCCCACTGCGGCGAGCACGGCGAGGACCGCGAGGCCGATCACGAGCTCCAGCGACTCGAGCCGGCCGACCGTCTGTTCGACGTCGCCGAGACTCTGCGCGACGAGCAGGGTGCTGCCGTCGGCAGTCGGGACGAGCACGGCTCGCCAGGAGCCGTCGTTGCGGATGGCGGGGATCGTGAAGGGCCGACCCTCCCGCGCGGCGGTGGACAGAGAAGAGCTCGCGGGGAGCTTCGGCGCAGACTGCGTGACCCCGAACTGTTCGTCCCTGATGCTCGTCACCGCGCCGTTCGCATCGACGACACCGACGTAGAACTGGCTCGGCCCGCGGCGGTCGAACCCGGCCCCGGCGTCAGGATCACCCGGCGGCGGCAGGCCGCCTTGGCGATGGAACGACTCGGAGACCTGCCGAAGCTGAGCGTCCACCCGGTCGACGAGGTAACCGCGCAGCGAAGCCGCCGCGACGATTCCCGAGCCGACGAGTCCCACAGCGACCAGCAGCAGCAGCGCGACGAGGAGCTTCGTCCGCAACGTCAGCCGTGCGAGGAGACGGCGTACCGCGGTCATCCCCTCGGCATCCGCAATGTGTAGCCGACGCCGCGCAGCGTGTGGATCAGCTTCGGTTCGGTGGTGTCGAGCTTGCGCCGGAGGTAGGAGACGTAGGACTCGACGATGTTGGCGTCACCACCGAAGTCGTAGTTCCAGACGTGGTCGAGGATCTGTGCCTTCGACACGACCTTGCCGGCGTTGTCCAGGAAGTAGCGCAGGAGCTTGAACTCCGTCGGCGACAGCGTGACGAGCTCGCCGCCCTTCCACACCTCATGCGTGTCCTCGTCGAGCTCGAGGTCGGCGAAGCTCTTGCGCGCCGATGGCTGCTGCTCCTTCTCGTTGGCGAAGCGGCGGAGAATCGCGCGGATGCGCGCGATGACCTCCTCGAGGCTGAACGGCTTCGTGACGTAGTCGTCGCCGCCGAGCGTGAGCCCGGTGATCTTGTCTTCGGTCGAGTCCCTCGCGGTCAGGAACAGCACCGGCACACGCCGCCCGTCGCCGCGCAGCCGGCGTACGACGTCGAAGCCGTCCATGCCCGGCATCATCACGTCGAGCACCAGCAGATCTGGCTGGAACTCCTGCGCAACACGGACGGCCTCGGTGCCCGAGCGTGCCGTCGCGACCTCGAAGCCGGCGTATCGAAGGCTCGCGGAGAGCAGCTCGACGATGTTGGGCTCGTCGTCGACGACGAGCAGCCTGGCTTCCGCGGTCACGGAACTCAGCGTGGCAGCCCTGGGCCAGGGTTGGCTGAACGATCGCTGTGAAGTGGCTGAGAGTGGCGGGGCGCCTCCCGAGTCGCGTTTCCACAGGCAGGTGCCGTGTTCCCTTTTTGTCGGGCCTGTCCCTTATGATCGAACATGTGTTCGAACGTGGAGCGGAGCCGGTCGATGCGCACATCTGCGCGGCGGCGGCCGACAAGCGGGTGCCACTGTGCTCCGGGTTGCTCTCCGCGCTCGACCGGGTCGACGTGCAGGCGCTCGACGCGCCGGCGGCCGTGGATGCGGCCGTCGGCTTCGACCGGCTGATCAACCGCGCGCACGCACTTCGGCTGCAGTCCGTGGCGACAACAGTGCGGCGTTATCAGCGGTTCGAGAAGGTCGACCCCGAGCGCTCGGCCGCGGCGGAGCTGGGCGCGGCGCTCGGCCTCGGTTCGCGCGGTGCGGACGCGGAGGTCACCTATGCCTGGGAGCTGACCAGCCGGCTCCGACGCACCTGGCAGCGCATGCACGACGGCGCCGTCGCCTATGGCAAGGCCAGACTGCTCGTCGACGAGACGCTGGACCTGACGACCGAGCAGGCGCAGGCCGTCGAGGATCGGGTGCTCGACAAGGCCGGTGAGCGCACGTTCGCTCAGCACGCGGCGGCCGTCCGCCGGGCCGTCGTCGCCGTTGACCCGACCGCGCCGGAGCGCAGAAGGCGCGCCGCGGACCGCGCTGCCCGGCTCGTCCGCCGGTACGCCGCCGACGGCCTCGCCGACCTCGTGGTGACGTTGCCGGTCGCGCAGGTCGACGCCGCCTACACGGCCGCTGATGCGTGGGCGCGCGCTCGCAAGGCCGGGGGTGACGAGCGCTCGCTCGACGCGTTGCGCGCGGAGGCGTTCGTGCGCTGGGCGACGTCCTACCTGATGCACGGTGACTCCACGACCTGCGACCTCAGCTGCGATCCGGTGGCCGACGAACCGGGCAGCGGTCCCTCACCGGATGCGGCGGCAGGCGAGGCGTCGTCACCGGGAGACGAGCCCAACGAGCCGTCGTCACCCGACGCCGAGTCGAACCAGCCGTCGCCACCCGACGCCGAGTCGAACCAGCCGTCACCCGGCGATGACGACCTGCCGACCCGCAACGCCCCGGTGCGCCACGGCCGCAAGCTCGCCGTCGGTCTCGTCTGGGGGCTGTCCGCTCTTCTGAGGCTCGACGACAGTCCCGGAGCCTTGCTCGACTCGGGCGAGGTCGTCGGCGCTGACCATCTCCGTGAGCTGCTCGCAGCCGGAGCCCGGTTGCGACGCATGCTGATCGATCCGTCGACCGGCGAGCTCGTCGATGTCACGCCCGGCTCGTGGTCGCTGTGCCCCGACCTGCCTCGGAGCTCCTCGCCCGGCCCGTCCGCCCTTCCCGCGCACGGCCAGCCCTACTGGGTGGGTGTCGTGGTCGACACGGACACGTGGATGGCCTGGTCGCAGGGTCGGCTCGCCGGTCCCCTCGCGGCGGCGATCGCCGCCGCTCCGCAAGCCGTCCGCGACCTGCTCGCCGCACCGCGCACGGACGCGACTCTCGACGGCAGACCCGGCGCAGAGGCACCGTCTGCGGCGCTCGCCGAGTTCGTCGCGTTGCGCGACCGGCATCCCACCAACCCGACCGCCGCACCGACGGCCGCGGGCGCAGGAGATGTCGACCATGTGGTTCCTCGCGCCGCCGGCGGACCGACCATCCGGGCCAACTTGCACAGCCCGACCCGGCGCTGGCACCTGCTCCGGACAGTCGGCGGCTGGCAGCTCCGCATCGACCCGGCCGGCGGCTACGTCTGGGTCAGCCCGCACGGTCGTCGCTATCGGATCGACCCCTACGACTACCGCCAGGGTCCATGACCAGGACGTAACCGTTCACTCCACTCCGCCGGCATGACTCACGTCGTCGTGCCCGAGGAGCTCGTCGTGCCGGCGCTGCTCGAGCCGCTGCCGGTTGACGTCGCCTGCGCGAACAGTCGCTCGACGGCGTAGGAGTTGCCGCCGGTCGGCATCAGATGCACGAACACGCCATCCCCCGGCCGGATCGACGACAACGACGCGACGGAGCCGTTCCGCACGATCTCGGTCTGCGCGGTGACGGCGTACGACGCCGTGCCGAGACTTGTCCGCAGCCGGATGCTCGAACTGCCGACGGACACGACCACGCCGGTCAGGTGCTGCTCGCCGTCCGCCCCGCCGGGTCCGGCCCCACCTCCGGGAAGGCCCTGGCCGTTCGGCGCCTGACCGTTCGGCAGCTGACCGTTCGGAACCTGCCCGTTCGGAACCTGCCCGTTCGGAACCTGCCCGTTCTGGAACTGTCCGCGGACGAAGCCAGCCGGCCGAGCGCCGGCTGCGGCCGTCGACGTGTGCGGACGGAATGCCGCAACGCCGACGGCGCCGACGAGTGCGCCGGCGGCGACGAGGCCGGCCGCGGCCAAGGCGGTACGACGTCCACCGCCGAGCGCCGCGGCGGTCGACCCGGCGGCCGGACCGCCGACGGTCGACGGCTCGTCCGCGACCAGCCACGTGCTGTCGTCAGGCGTCGGGCCACGGTCGGTGAGCTCGGTCATCGCGGTGTTGCTCCTCTGCGTCGTGGATGCCCTCGTTGAGCACAGAGAGTGCTGCTGGAGGCTGGGCGGCAGCCCGAAGCCGCCTGTGCGTTGGCTGTGAGCGAACCGGAGTGACGCGCCGGCAGGCGGGTCCGGTTGGATGGCAGCGTGGCCACGAACTTCCAGGACCTGCTCGGCATGGACTTTGTCGAGGCATCCGGCGACCGGGTTGTCATCACGTGCAAAGTTCGGCCGGAGCTGCACCAGCCCTACGGCATCCTGCACGGCGGTGTGTACTGCTCACTGGTCGAGTCCGCCGCCAGCATCGCCGGGGCGATGTGGCTTGGCGAGGAGGGCAACGTCGTCGGGGTGGCCAATACGACGAACTTCATCCGAGCGACCCGTGAGGGGACGCTGACCGCGACCGCAACTCCGCTCCAGCGCGGTCGCACTCAGCAGCTGTGGCAGGTCGAGGTGACCGACGACTCCGAGCGCCTGGTGGCCCACGGCCAGGTGCGTCTCGCCAACCTGCGCAGCGCCGACAACCTCGGCAAGTCGTAGAAGCGCCGACGACTGCAGCGGTTCTAGCTACAACGCGGGCATGCGCACGGCGTCGCCCCATGTTCTCCGCGTGACGGGCGGGCCAGCGACGCCTGGCCGTTTCGTTTGTCGGTAGAACCGCTCGGTCTCGGCGAAGGACTTACAACTCGAGTCTCGCCGGCGTACGTCGCGTGTTGGAGCTCCAGGCCGAGGTCGACGCGCTGAAGCGCGAGATCAGCCACTTGCGCAGCCGCGCCAAGGCGTCCCGTCCCTAGCCGAAGCGGACGGTCCTTTCGCAGCCGGCGAGGTTGATGGTCAGCGGGCCGTCGGTGTGCACGACGAGCTTCACCCCGCACGTCACGCGAGCTCGGGCGACGTCGATCGTCAGCGACCGCAGATTCTTCGCCGAGATGACCAGCACGTTGCGCGGCGCTGTCCTGGGCGTCGGACCCCACGACTGGGAACGCTGCACGTAGGCCATGGCCGGGATCTCGCCGCCGGTCAGGACACCGGCACTCTGCTGCACCGGCAACACAGCCGGTACGCCGGCGCCGAACGCCTTCGACAGCACGTCGATCGTCGCGTCACCCTTGCCACGCGGTCGCAGACCGGAGACCCAGTACGCGTGGTTCGACACCACGTCGGCGCCCGGCGCGTCCTCGGTCGGGTCGACGACGAAGGTGATGTGCGCAGGGTTCCTGTCGACCCGCCATGTGCCCAGCCAGTCGGCGCCCTGCTGGTAGGAGTCGTTGGCTGCCAGCGTGAGGTGGTCGGCCGTGAGGAACAGGTCCTCGATGAAACGAATCCCGGCCGCCGTGTCGTCGGAGACGGCCTGCTCACTCGTCTGGATGTTGACGAGCTCGTCCTCGGTGGAGTTCCACAAGAGCAGTGGCGTGTTGCGCAGGGAGACGAGCTGGTCGTCGACCGACCCGGGCGCACCGACGACCGACCAGCCGCGGGAGAACAGGTCCGGCCAGCGCGCCAGCATGCGATAGACGCCGAAGCCGCCCATCGAGTAGCCGGTGACGGTCGTCCAGTCCGGGTCGAGCTTGTAGTGCCTCGCGACGTCGGCCCACGCCTCGAACGTGTCCGCCTCGGCGTAGCCGGCGTAGAAGCCGTCGGGTCCGCGGTCCGAGGGCGTGAGAACGATCGAGCCGGGGCCGCGCTCACCGACCTGCGACTGGTTGTGGCTCCCGAGGTACTGGTTGTAGTTCGCGCTGAGGGAGTGCAGCAGCAAGGTCATCCCGTAGCCGGCCCGCGGCTGCGGCTTTTTCGGGACGTAGAGCGCATAGGGCTGGAGCTGGCCGACCATGCGGCCCTTGCACTTCGCACCGGCCGAGAAGCTCGAAGCGAGGTCGAAGCAGACGTTGGCCGGGTTGTAGCCCTCGCCGAACGAGTAGTGACTGGCGTAGATGCGGTCGAGCGGTCCGGTCTTCGGCACCGCTGAGTCGTCACGCTTCTTCGCCGCCAGCTTGGCGAAGTCGACCTCGGCGGCGAACGGTGAGACGTCGCCTTGCGCGAGTTGCGTCGCCTGCTGCGAGTCACGCCAGAACCTCGCCAGCACTTGGCCACCGGCCGCCGTGTCCCCCATCGTCGCGCCGGCGATCAGCGGGAGCGGCTCGTTCAGTCGCGGCCCGACGTTGACGATCGCCACTCCCTGCGGCGTGCCTCCGCCCGGAGTCGTCGCGGTCGCCGAGCCGACCTGTGGCTTGAGGTATCCGCCGCCGGAGGCGGGGTCCCACAGCCCGGTGCCGACGGTCATGCGCACCGTCGACCGGCCGGGGTTCCAGACCGAATGCGGTACGACGACAGTGATCTGCCGGCGCAGCCGGTCGACGTTCACGTCGCCGCGGGCCAAGGTCACGCTGCGGCCCGGCTGCGCCGCGGTGAAGACGGCACGGGAGCCGTGCCAGGTGAGGAACCATTGCGCGGGCGACGAGACGCCGGCGCCGAACGGCCAGGCGACGTTCGACGACGAGTCGCCGAGAGCGACCGTGAAGGCCGACCTCGCCGGGTCGAGCAAGGTGTTCAACGTGACCCGGAACGCCGTGCCCGAGGCGAGCGGCTTGGTCCGGAACTCCACCAGGTCGGCGGCGTTGTTCGCGTAGACCTTGGCCGTCGGGTAGGTGAACGTTCCCTGCGGCGGCGAGTAGAGGTCGGCGCCGGCGCCGTACGGGTCGTTGTTGTCCTTGACGCCCATCGCGCCGTGGTCGTCGTACAGGTAGTCCTGGTAGACGAACTCACCGTCGCGGTAGGACTGCGCACCGGAGACGAGGATCGGCGCGGCGCGCCACACACCTGTGTTCTCCAGCTGCGGAGCACGCGCCGGGTGCGCGTAGAGGATCGCGGGCCCCGGCCGCGGCCCGGAGCTGACATGCGGCAGCCCAGCCCGAGCGGACGCCCGTGCCGGCGGGTCGATGGGGGTCGGTCGCTCCGCCCAGGCGGCGCCACCCGCGAGAACCGCGGCTGCGGACGTCACTGCGAGCAGGGTGCGTGCCTTCGCCATGTTTCGGCACTTCGCCGAAAAGCGGTCGGTTCCTGTCGGTGCCGCGCAGTAGCGTCCCGACCATGGCTGACTGGACCGCACCCACGATCGACCGGCACGAGCCCGACCTGCAGGGCCCGGAGCGCAGGTCGATGGAGCAGTGGCTCGACTACCACCGTGCGACGCTGCTGCACAAGTGCTCGGGGCTGACCCATGAGCAGCTCAAACAGCGTTCCGTTCCGACGTCCGGACTGACGCTCCTCGGCATCCTGCGACACATGACCGACGTCGAGCGCTGGTGGTTCCGGATGCACGGTGCCGGCGAGCAGCTCGACCTGCAGTTCTCGGACGACGAGTGGCCCAACGCCGACTTCGAGAACCTCGACAGTGCGCCGGCCGCCGAGGTGGTCGCCGCCTTCGAGAAGGAGTGCGAGGCGGCGCGAGCGGCGGTGGAGGGGAAGTCGCTCGACGAGGTCGTGAGCTGTGGTGACGAACACCAGCACCGCCACCACGAGCGCGACATCCGCTGGCTCTACCTGCACATGATCGAGGAGTATGCCCGCCACAACGGGCACGCCGACCTGTTGCGCGAGGCGATCGACGGCACCACTGGGGAGTGAGCCGGCCGTGGCGGTGACCGCGGACGACGTACGGCGCCTCGCGACGAGCCTGCCGCGGACGACGGAGGCGCTCGTCCGCGACAGCCCGCGGTGGCGGATCGGGAGCATCGTCTATCTGGCGCTCTCTCCCGACGAGGAGGTGCTCGGGTTCGCCTATCCGAAGGAGGGGCGAGACGCACTCGTGGCGGGCGAGCCGGACAAGTTCCTCATGCCGCGCACGTCCGACCTTCGGTTCAACTGGGTGCACGCCCGGACGGCGGCGCTCGACCTCGAGGAGCTGCGCGAGCTGGTGCTCGACGCGTGGCGCATGTGCGTGCCGAAGAAGGTCGTCGCGGAGTGGGAGGCGTCGGGCGGGCCCGAGGTTGCGCCGTTCGTGTGAACTGTCTGGCGAATGTGGGTCAGGCCGTAACGCCCAGCGGTGCTTACTCCGGTTGATGCAGTGAGCCCGCCAGTCCGGCGGGAACGCCCCCTCGCATCCGGAGGTTCCTGATGATTCCCGCTTCGCTGCTGGCCCTGTTCGCCAGCAACGCCAAACTGGCAACCGCGGTCGCGGCCACCGCGGCCGTGACCGCCGGCGGCGGACTCGCCGTCGCTTCGGCCGTTTCCTCCGCGCCGGCTCCGAGCACCACGACCGTCACGCAGTCGGCCGACTCGACCAGCACCGACGTGACACCCACTGACGCTCCGACCGCGGACCCCGAGTCGACCGACGCGGGCACGCCGACCGCCGCCCCGACGGCCGACCCCGAGTCGACCGACGCCGGGACGCCGACCACGGCCCCGACGGTTCCGACCAGCACGTCGAGCTGCCCGGCCGGGCTGACCAACCACGGCCAGTACGTCTCCTCGGTCGCGCACCAGAAGCCGGCCCCGGGCTCGGCGCCGAACGCGCACGGCATGGCGGTCTCCGCCGCGGCGCAGTCCGACTGCGGCAAGTCCTCGAGCGACTCGACGAGCGGTGGCAGCACCGACCCGGAGAGCAGCGACGCGACGAGCAGCACGTCGACCGACTCGACCAGCACGGCCTCGACCGACTCGACCGTCACCACGTCGGGCTCCGGCGGCGGCCACGGCCACAGCGGCTCGCACGGTCACGGGCACGGTCACCACTGACCGACCCGATCGCCTCATGAGCGGCGGCCCGCCATCCCCCCGAGGTGGCGGGCCGCTTTCATGTCTCGGCGACGGCTATCCGGCGACGACCTCGTGGATCTCGTCGGCGACGAGACCATGGGCCTCGCGGTGGACCGTGTTGGCGGCCTCCGCGTCGGGCGCGTCCACCAGGCAGAAGATCTTGCCGTTGGCCTCGTCCACCCAGTAGCTCTTGTAGTCGACGCCGTGGTCGCCCTGGATCGCCAGGTCCGCCTCGTGCGCCTTCGCCACGTCCGCAGCGTTGACCGGGCCGTCCAAGTGGTGCACATCCATGTACAGCGGCATCGTCGCCACTCCCCCCAGGTCGTGTTGCGCGGACCTTACGCGGATCGGCCCGGCTCGGCGACCTGTCGTAACGCGACCGATGAGTTTTCTGTCCCCGGGACGTCGTACGTTGACAACGAGCGAGAGGGGACGCCCATGGCAGGCGTGCGGGTGCTGGTGGGGACGCGCAAGGGTGCGTTCATCCTCACGGCGGACGGCAAGCGTCAGGACTGGACCGTCGAGGGGCCGCTGTGGGGCGGCTGGGAGATGTACCACCTGAAGGGCTCGCCCGCCGATCCCAACCGCATCTACGCGTCGCAGTCCACCGGCTGGCACGGCCAGGTGATGCAGCGCTCCGACGACGGCGGCAAGAGCTGGCAGCCGGTCGGCAACGACTTCAGCTACGCGACGGTGCCCGGCACCCACCAGTGGTACGACGGCACGCCCCACCCCTGGGAGTTCGCGAGGGTGTGGCACCTGGAGCCCTCGCTCACCGACCCCGACACGGTCTACGCCGGCGTCGAGGACGCGGCGCTCTTCCGCAGCGTCGACGGTGGGCAGTCGTGGCAGGAGCTGCCCGGTCTTCGCGAGCACGGGTCCGGCCCGCACTGGCAGCCCGGTGCGGGCGGCATGTGCCTGCACACGATCATCCTCGACCCGAGCGACGCGGAGCGGATGTTCATCGCCATCTCGGCCGCGGGCGCATTCCGCAC
This sequence comes from Mycobacteriales bacterium, assembly GCA_035695045.1. GTDB lineage: Bacteria > Actinomycetota > Actinomycetes > JAFAQI01 > JAFAQI01 > DASSKP01. Next base: position 13,749 of record DASSEX010000043.1, read on the forward strand.
CGACGACGGCGGCAAGTCGTGGAAGCCGATCAACAAGGGCCTCCGGTCCGGCCAGATCCCCGACCAGGACGCCGAGGTCGGCCACTGCGTGCACCACATCGCCATGCACCCGTCACGTCCCGGCACCTTGTTCATGCAGAAACACTGGGACGTGATGCGCAGCGACGACGCCGGCGAGCAGTGGCACGAGGTCAGCGGCAACCTGCCGACTGACTTCGGCTTCGTCATCGACGTACACGCGCACGAGCCGGAGACGGTCTACGTCGTGCCCATCAAGAGCGACATGGAGCACTACCCCATCGACGGCAAGCTGCAGGTCTTCCGCAGCCGCACCGGCGGCAACGAGTGGGAGCCGTTGACCAAGGGACTCCCGCAGGCCAACTGCTACGTCGACGTGCTGCGCGACTCGATGTCGGTCGACTCCCTCGACGAGTGCGGCGTCTACTTCGGGACGACCGGCGGCGCCGTCTACTGCTCACCCGACGGCGGCGACACCTGGTCGGCCATCGTCGAGAACCTGCCGGCCGTCCTGTCGGTCGAGGTCCAGACAATCGCGTGATGTCGGCCATAGAAGGCGGCGATTTGGCGATTGGGGGCGGAGCGTGACGACGGTCAGGGTCGTGCTGCCGGGGCATCTCAAGCGGCTGGCGGAGGTCGAGCACGAGGTGTCGCTCGACCTCGACGCCCCGCCGGAGCAGGTGTCCCTCGGCGTCGTGCTGGACGCCCTCGAGGCCACCTACCCGGTGCTCGGCGGCACGATCCGCGATCGCGGCACCGGCAAGCGGCGGGCGTTCGTGCGGTTCTTCGCCTGCGAGCAGGACCTGTCGCACGAGCCGGTCGACGCGCCGTTGCCGCCCGACGTCATCAGCGGTCGCGAGCCCCTGCTCGTCGTCGGCGCGATGGCGGGCGGGTGATTCTTCGCACATCGGCATGATCGACACGCCGAAGTGCTGTCACGACTGCCACATGCGCCACTACCGTTCTCGCCGTGCGAAGAGTGCCGGCCCTCGACGGTCTGCGGGCCGTCGCGGTCGCGGCAGTGCTCGTCTACCACGCCGATCCTGACTGGCTGCCGGGCGGTTTTCTCGGCGTCGACCTGTTCTTCGTCCTCTCCGGGTTCCTGATCACGACGCTGCTGCTCGGCGAGCTTCGGCGCGCCTCACCCGGCGGGCTTCGGTTCGGCAACTTCTACCTCCGCCGGGCCCGCCGTCTGCTCCCCGCGCTCCTCGCCGTGATCGGCGTGACGCTCGTTGCGATGTGCGTGTGGTGGCGAGCCGACCTGCGCAACGACCGAGGCGACATCCCCGCCGTGGTCGGCTTCATCGGCAACTGGTGGTACGTCTTCCGGCACCAGGACTACTTCGCCGCCGTCGGGCGGCCGTCGCCCTTCCAGCACCTCTGGTCGCTCGGCGTCGAGGAGCAGTTCTACCTCGTCTGGCCCGTGACGCTCTGGTTGCTCTGGCGGTTCGTGCGGCACAAGCGGCTGATGGTCATCGGAGCGGTCGCCCTTCTCGGCGCGGTCGCGTCCTCGCTCTGGATGGCGCATCTCGCCGCTGTCGGCGACGTGCCCTACCGGGCGAGCGGATCCCGGCTGTACTTCGGCACGGACACGCACGCGATGGGCCTGCTGCTCGGCGCAGCCGGTGCGGTCGCGCGGCTGAAGGTGCTGAGCCTGCGGTTGCGGCCGGGGCCGCGCGTGCCACGAATCCTCCGCGCGGATGCGATCGCACTGGTCTCGACGACCGCAGTCGTGGTGCTGACCTGGCGGATGCAGGAGTTCTCCCCGTCGCTCTACCGCTACGGGTTCGTGGTCTTCTCGCTGACCGCACTCGTGTGCGTGCTGTCGACCGCCCACTGCCACGGCGTCGCCGAGCGGCTGCTCGCGAGCCGGCCGATGCGCTGGCTGGGCGAGCGCTCGTACGGCGTCTATCTCTGGCACTGGCCGGTTTTCGTGTTCACCCGGCCGCACCTCGACCTTCCGACCGGTTCCCTCGGTGCGCTGGCGGTGCGGGTTCCCGCGACGCTGCTGCTCGCCGAGGCGTCGTACCGCTGGGTGGAGTCACCGATCCGCAGCCGGGGGCTGGTCGCGGTGCTGCGGGCATCGTTCGGGGGCATCCCCGAGCGGGCGATGGCCGTCGCGGCCCTCGCGGTTCCCTGCCTTGCCGCCGCGGTGGTGACGCTTCCCCCGCCAGGCGCAACCACGCTGGCGGCGGTGGCCGCGCAGCCGAGTGAGCCACTGGACTCGACGAACGCGTCGGCACCGATCGTCACGCCACCGATCGTCACGCCACCGCAACCACGGCACTCGCATCGGCCGCCGCCGGCACCCTCCGTGACGCTCATCGGCGACTCGGTGATGCTGGGTGCCGAGGCCGCTCTCCGCCACGATCTCGCCGGCCGGACCCGTCGAACCGACTGGCACGTGCGCGAAGGTTTCCAGCCGAGTGACGAGCTCGACCTGCTGGCCGCGCTGACCAAGCACCGGGCGGTCGCGCCGGACCTGGTCCTTCACATCGGCACCAACGGACCGATCGATCCCCACCGGCTCGGCCAGCTGCTCGGTGCGCTGCGCGGCCACCGGATCGTGCTGGTGACCGACCACATGCCGCAGCCGTGGCACGGCATCAACAACCGCACCCTGCGCGCGGTTGCGAAGGGACACGCGGGGGTCACCCTCGTCGACTGGGATGCCGTCGCCGACCACCACCGCGGCTGGTTCTGGAGCGACGGCATCCACGTCCGCCCGGCCGGGGCGGCTGCCTACGCGCGACTCGTCGCCGACGCGCTCGCCGACTGACTGTCCGGGACGCTCCCGACGCGGTACCGTGGAGGCAGCCCGCCGCACCCGCGGGTCAGGTTGGGTGGCCGCGTCACGCGGCTGCGCTGAACAGCCGGCGCGTCGGACCCGGACCAGGGCCAGCGCCACCGGCTCGTCGCCGGGCGACGGACCAGCCGCCCCGCGAGGCGCGCCTCCGGCGTGCCCGACCGAACGCCTGCAAGGGAGATACGTGGCGACTCAGGGCCGACGCCCGGTCAACGACGGACGGTCGGCTGCCTCTCGGCAGCGTCAGCGACCGCCCCGCCAGGAGCAGGGACCGATCCCGGTCCTGGCCAAGGCCGTCCACGGCGTCGAGGTCGCGGTCCAGCGCGGCCGGGTCACGTCCACGACGCAGGCGACGTTCCAGGCGGTCGCCCTCCTGGTCCGCGAACTGCGCGAGCAGGCCAAGACCGAGCAGATGAGCGACGCGGCGCGCAACGTGCAGATGAAGCGCATCGAAGGGATCGCGACCGTCCTCGCCCGTACGGCGGCTCGCAACGGCTCGCTGCTCGCGCTGCTCACCGACGACGCACCGCTCGTGAGCGGCACGCGACTGGTCATGGACGAGCTGCGCGAAGCCGGCGGCATGCCGGCCGTCGAGAAGCCGGCGACCCCGACGTTCTCCACCCAGCCGGTCGCCGAGCGCCGGGTCGTCCCCCAGTCAGTCGTGGCCCGGCAGCTGGCCAACCCGTTCCTCGCGCCCGACTACTCCGCGCCGCTCCCGCCCCGGGGCCGGCCGAGAATGCTCGCCGGTTGGGAGCTCCTCGGTCCGTTGCTGCGCGCATTCGAGACCGCGTCGGGAGGTGCCACGTCATGCATGACGTTGCCGCCGCCGACCCCGATGTACGGCCCGCCCGGCTGGGAGCTGATGCCGCACCAGACGCAGGTGATCGCGGCCGCGGCCAACGGTCATCGAACGTTCCTGCTGGCCGATGAGCCCGGCCTCGGCAAGACCGCACAGGCGCTGCTGGCGGCGAAGGCGGCCAACGCCTACCCCTTGCTGGCCGTCGTGCCGAACGTCGTCAAGACCAGCTGGGCGCGGGAGGCGGCGCTCTGGACGCCGAACCATCCGGCGACCGTGGTGCACAGCGACGGCGAGAACGTCGACGCCTTCTCCGACATCGTCGTCGTCAACTACGACATCCTCGACCGCCACGTCGGCTGGCTCGCGACGCACGGCTTCCGCGGCATGGTCGTCGACGAGGCGCACTTCATCAAGAACAAGACCTCGCAGCGATCGCGGCACGTGCTCGAGCTCGCCGACCGGATCCGGATGCGCACCGTCCGCCCGTTGCTGATGGCGCTGACCGGCACGCCGCTCATCAACGACATCGAGGACTTCCTCGCCATCTGGGAGTTCCTCGGCTGGATCGACGAGAACGAGCCGCGCGGTGAGCTGATGGAGGCGCTCGAGAACAACCGGATGACGCCGGAGGACCCGGCGTTCTACCCGGCTGCCCGGCAGGCCGTCATCGACCTCGGCATCGTGCGCCGCCGCAAGGTCGAGGTCGCGGCAGACATCCCCGCCCGTCGCATCGCAGACCTGCCGGTGGAGCTCGAAGGCGCCTTGGGCCGCTCCATCCGCGACGCGGAACGCGCACTGACCCGACGGCTGGTACGTCGCTACGAGAGCGCAGTCGCCGCCCGGGTCGAGGCGGGCGGTCCGCAGCCGAAGGGCATCGACCACGAGCTGGTCCGCAAGGTCGCGGCGTGGGAACGCCAGGACGCCAAGGACAACGAGACCGACGAGAACGTGTTCAGCCTGATGCGGCGGATCGGCCAGGCGAAGGCGGTGCTCGCCGCCGACTACGCCGCGCAGCTGTCACGCAACGTCGGCAAGGTCGTCTTCTTCGCCAAGCACGTCGACGTGATGGACGCCGCTGAGCAGACCTTCGCGCAGCGCGGCATCCGCTACTCCTCGATCCGCGGCGACCAGACGACGCGCGTGCGCAACAAGAACATCGACGCGTTCGTCAACGACGACGAGGTCGCCATCATCGTCTGCTCGCTCATGGCCGCCGGTGTCGGCATCAACCTTCAGGTGTCGTCCAACGTCGTGCTCGCGGAGCTGTCGTGGACCGACGCCGAGCAGACCCAGGCGATCGACCGGGTTCACCGCATCGGCCAGGACCAGCCCGTCACCGCCTGGCGGATCATCGCGGCGCAGACGATCGACGCGCGCGTCGCCGAGCTCATCGACAGCAAGGCCGGTCTGGCCGCCCGCGCGCTGGACGGCTCGGACGAAGAGGTCGCGTCGTCTGTCGACGTACAGCTGGAAGCGCTCGTCACGTTGCTGACCAACGCACTGGCCGCCCCGGCGATCTAGGCGTACATCAGCGAGCCGGGAGTCGTCAGCCGCTCGCCGGTCTCCAGCCAGGTCTTCAGGCCGGACAGGATCATCGGCCAGCCGCCGTACAGCTGGTCGTTGGCGCCTTCGCGCAGCTGGTCGTGCGTCACCACGAGGCAGCAGCTGTCCCCGACCTGGGAGATCTCCCAGGTCACCCGCGACTCACCCTCCGCCTTGACGTCCTCGCCCCAGAGCGCGGTCATCGTGTGCACCAGCCGGCGGGGTGGGTCCACCTCGAGGACGCGTCCCTCGCCGAGCGGACCCGGCGCCTTCGGCGCCGTCATGTCGATCCGGTCGCCGACCTGCCAGGCGGAGTGCGCGCCCACACCGAAGTTGTACTTGGCCCGGATCGCCGGGTCGGTGATCGCCTCCCACAACCGCTCGGGTGTCGTGCGGATGTAGATCTCGTAGACCTTCTCCATCTGGCCCTCCAGCCTCGACTTGATGTCGCTGAGCCCGGCCACCCAGGGCTCGGCGTACTTGCTCACCCACCGGTCGTGGACGAGCCGGATCGGGACAGGGTTGAGGAAGTGCAGCTTCTCCCTGCCGCGACGACGGGTGACGACGAGTCCGGCCTCCTCGAGGACGCGCAGGTGCTTCATCACGCCGAAACGCGTCATCGCGAACCGCTGCTCCAATGCGCCCAGCGTCTGCCCGTCCTCGCGGAACAGCTCGTCGAGCAGCTCGCGACGGGTCGGGTCCGCCAGCGCCCTGAACACCTCGTCCACGGCTTGAACAATAGGTGACCGTGAGGTCACATGTCAACGGCGAGGGCCGGCGACGAGGGACTGAAGGCCGGACGGCGAAGATCTGGGGCATGAGCGGTTGGAGCAGTCGAGACATCCCCTCCCAGGCCGGTCGGGTCGCCGTCGTCACGGGAACCAACAGCGGGCTGGGCTTCGTGACCGCACGCGAGCTGGCGCGGGCCGGGGCGACGGTCGTCATGACGAGCCGCGACGCCGAGCGTGGTGAGGCAGCGAGACTCCGGGTGCTGGCCGCGGTGCCGAAGGCGGACGTCCGGCTCGAGGCGCTGGATCTCGCGTCGCTCGCGTCGGTTCGTGACTTCGTCACCCGGGTGTCCGCGGCGTACGACGGCATCGACCTGCTGGTCAACAACGCCGGCGTGATGGCGATCCCGCGTGCGACGACAGCCGACGGCTTCGAGATGCAGCTCGGCACCAACCATCTCGGACACTTCGCTCTGACGGGCTTGCTGCTCCCCTCGCTGCTCGCCCGGACCGGGTCCCGCGTGGTGACCGTCAGCAGCACCGCGCACAAGATCGGGTCGATCGACTTCGACGACCTGCTCGGCGAGAAGCGGTACTGGTCGTGGGGTGCCTACGCGCAGTCCAAGCTGGCGAACCTGCTGTTCGCCTACGAGCTGCAGCGGCGGCTCGATGCGGCAGGGGCGTCGACGATCAGCGTCGCAGCGCATCCGGGGTACGCATCGACGAACCTGCAGGCCGTAGGGCCGCAGAGGTCCGGCAACAAGCTCATGGGTCTGCTGATGAAGTTCGGCAACCTCAGCTTCGG
>DASSEX010000044.1:0-27217 GCA_035695045.1 Mycobacteriales bacterium
CCCGGGTAGGAGGACCACCGGCGTGACCACCCGCGCCATGCTCGCCGCCTTCGAGGGCTGGAACGACGCCGCCGACGCGGCGACCGGCGCGATCGAACATCTCGAGCAGGAGTGGGGCGCGCAGCCGTTCGGCGCGATCGATCCCGAGGACTACTACGACTACCAGGTCAACCGGCCGACGGTCCGTCTCGTCGACGGTGTGACCCGGCGGATCGAGTGGCCGACGACGCGGCTGTCGATCGCGGACACCGGCGCCGCCGGCGAGGTCGTGCTGCTGCGAGGGCTCGAGCCCAACATGCGCTGGCGCGCGTTCTGCGACGAGCTCGTCGACTTCGCGCACGAGCTGGACGTCGAGTCGGTCGTCTGCCTCGCAGCGTTGCTCGCCGACGTCCCGCACTCGCGGCCGATCGAGGTCTACGGCTCGGCGTCCGACGAGGCGCTCGCGACCAGCCTCGGCCTGACCCGCTCGCGCTACGAAGGTCCGACCGGCATCGTGTCCGTCTTCCACGAAGCGTGCGCTCGCGCCGGGCTGCGGGTGGTCACTTTCTGGGCGAGCGTGCCGCACTACGTCGCACAGGCGCCGTGCCCCAAGGCGACGTTGTCGCTGTTGCACCGCGCGGAGGACGCGCTCGACATCGCAATCCCTCTCGGCACGCTGCCGGAGGATGCGCGCGACTGGGAACACGGCGTCGACAAGCTCGCGCGCGAGGACAGCGAGATCGCGGAGTACATCCAGTCGCTGGAAGAGCGCGAGGACGAGTCAGAGCTGCCGGATGCCTCGGGCGACGCGATCGCCAAGGCGTTCGAGCGCTACCTGCGCCGCCGCGACAACCCTCCCGCCTAGACCACTCCCAGCAGGGCGTCGACGGCGGCGGCCGCGAGTTGCCCGGCTTGGGGGTCGTCGCCTTCCGCCTCGGTCCAGCGGTCGACCGCTTCCAGCGCGCGAGGGGTGTCGAGGCCGTTGCCGAGCGCGACTCGCAGCTCAGCCACCAGCCGGTGCACTTCAGGTGCGCGGTCCCGAGCAAAGGCGCTGCGCCATCCGGCGAGCCGCTGCTTCGCCGACTCGATCTCGTCGTCGTGCCATTCCCAGTCGTGCCGATGGTCGTGCGCGAGCAGAGCGAGCCGGACCGCCATCGGGTCGACGGTCTGCCTCAAGCGGGAGACGAAGACCAGGTTGCCGCGCGATTTCGACATCTTCTCGCCCTCGTAGCCGACCATCGCCTGGTGGACGTAGGCGTGCGCGAACGGCCACTGCCCGGTCGCGACGTGGGCCTCCGCGGCGCCGAGCTCGTGGTGTGGGAAGACGAGGTCGCTGCCACCGCCCTGGACGTCGATGACCGGACCGAGGTGGTCCAGCGCGATCGCCGCGCACTCGACGTGCCAGCCGGGACGTCCCCGACCGAGCGACGAGTCCCATGCGGGCTCCCCGGGCCGCACGCCCTGCCAGAGCAGGCAGTCGAGCGGGTCTTTCTTGCCGGGCCGCTCCGGGTCGCCACCACGCTCCGCGGACAGTCGCAGCATGTCCTCGACCGAGTAGTGGCCGACCTCACCGAAGTGTTCGGCCGCCGCGACGGAGAAGTAGACGTCACTGTCGACGTCGTACGCGGCGCCCTTCTCCCGCAAAGTGTTCACGATCTGCACGATGTCGGGGATGGCCTCGACCGCCCCGATGTAGTGCTCCGGCGGCAGGATGCGCAGCGCAGCCATGTCGTCGCGGAACAGCTGAGTCTCCCGCTCGGCGATGACGGTCCAGTCCTCCCCCGTCTGGCCGGCGCGCTCGAGAAGCGGGTCGTCGATGTCGGTGACGTTCTGCACGTAGTGAACGGTGCGGCCGGCATCCAGACAGAGCCGTTGGATGACGTCGAAGAGCAGGTACGTCGCCGCGTGACCGAGGTGAGTGGCGTCGTACGGCGTGATGCCACACACGTACATGCGCACGTCGTCCTGATCCGCTCCGATGCTGACGAGCGACTGCGACGCCGTGTCGTGGACGCGCGGCGGCTCACCGCTGCCGAGCCCGAGGTCGGCGAGGCGGGGAACCTCGACCGCGGGCCAGGACTCCACACGCCGAGCCTAATGTGAGGTGACGAACCAGCAGACCGCTGCGTCCGTCAGAACGGGGGCCAGGGCACCGGCGGCCACTCGTCGCTCGGTTGCGGATGGCGTCGCGTCGTCAGCAACCGGTCGATCCGCATGAAGGTCATCGCGACCTCTTCCGCGTCGAGCAGGTCGCGAAGAGCGGCGCCGAGATCGCCTTCCAGCTGCGCGCGCAGCCCGGACAACACGTCGATCGCCTCGTCGTCGAGGGGACGTCCGCGCCACTGCCACAGCAATGTGCGCAGCTTGTCGTCCGTCGAGAAGCAGACACCGTGGTCGACACCGAAGATGTGCCCGTCGGTTGTCGGCAGCAGATGGCCGCCCTTGCGGTCCGCGTTGTTGACGACGGCATCGAAGACGGCCATCCGGCGAAGCTGCGGATGACGGCTGCGTGCGAGCGCACCCAGGTCAACCGTCTCGTCGACGTCGATCCAGAGCTGGCACATACCGATGCCGAACGGTCCGTCTCGCAACACCGTCGGCGGCACGATGTCCCAGCCGGTCGCCTCCGAGACGACGTACGCCGCCACCTCGCGGTAGGCCAGCGTCCCGTCGGGGAAGTCCCACAGCGGTCGCTCGCCCACGATCGGCTTGTGCACGCATGCCGTGGTGACACCGTCCAGAGTCACCGTGCAGAACAGGGTGGCGTTCGAGGCGTCGTACAGGCGGCCTTCGACGGAGAGCTCACCCTCGCGGAGCAGGCGCAGGGCGTCGCCGAGGTCGAGCGTGGCCGGTTCTGACACGCGCCCTCCTCCCACGCCGCCGCTGCGGATGCGGGCCGGTGAGTCCGGCACCGACTCCAGTGTTACCCGCGGTGCCCGTTCTGGCGTGGGCAGACGTGACCACTGGGGTCCAGCGGGTTGCCGCAGAGCGGGCACGGCGGGCGGCCGGCGGCGACTACCCGCAGCGCGCGCTTCGCGAAGGCGCGGGCTGCGGCCGGAGTGAGTCGCACCCGCAGCAGGTCGCCGGTGAACTCGGTGGTCTCCGCGGGCTCCTCGCCCTCGTCGGCCTCGATCGACTGCGCCTCGACGAGCACGGTGTCGGTGTCGTCGTCCCACGCGAGCGCGAGGGTGCCGACCCGGAACTCCTCCTCGACAGGCGTCGACAACGGGGCGACGTCTTCCATCTCCGGCGGGGCCACCGGCGGCACTTGCGAGTCGCTGCCCTGCCGGCGGCGTACCTCGTCCAGCAGCTCTTCGAGCTTCTCGGCCAGAGCCGCGACCTGCACCTTCTCGAGAGCGACGGAGATCATGCGCTGGCCCGCGGTCGCCTGCAGGAAGAACGTGCGCTCGCCGGGCTGGCCCACGGTGCCCGCGACGAAGCGATCCGGTGGGTCGAACTCATGGAGCTGGCCGGCCATCGGGCCACCCTATGCAATCCCCTGCGGGGACCGTCGCAGTGACAAACCGGAAGTCCTCGGGCACACGTGGCGAGCCGGTCAAGACGACGTAGGCAGAGCGGTCTCGTGACCTCTAACTTGTTCGGCTGAGAAACCGGTCCACCGCGTTTTTAAGGGGGAATCGCGATGGTGTTTCGCACGCTCCGCCGACCTGCCCACGCCACGGTCGTGGCCTACGTCGCACTGGTGCTCGCGATGGGCGGCACCGCGGTTGCGGCCACGGGCGGGACGTTCCTGCTCGGCAAGGCGAACGGTGCCGGCCGAACGACGTCGCTCGTCAACAGCGGCAAGGGCGCGGCACTCCGCGTGGCAGCGCACAACCTGTCGACGCCACCGCTGTCCGTTGGTCTGAACAAGACGAGGATCCACAACCTCAATGCCGACTTCCTCGACGGCTTGACGTCGGCGCAGCTGCAGCGACGTGTGAGCGGAACCTGCGCGAACGGCAGCTCGATCACCGCCGTGCGCGCGGGCGGCGGAGTGGCCTGCGGCGCGCGCATCATGTGGGCCGTCGTCAACGCCGACGGATCATTGGCTCGCGGGACCAGCGGCGTCGCATCGTCCAAGGTGGGAACGGGTCAGTACAACGTGACCTTCTCAGGTGATGTCAGCCAGTGCGCGCAGATCACCGGCGGCGGCCTAGCCGACAACGCCGGAGTCGCGCCGGTCGCGACGACGGGAACGTCGACGCTGAATGGCAACCCCAAAGGCGTGTTCGTGGCGACTTACAAGGAAGCGAACGGCGCATTCGGCGCACAGGACGCCGGGTTCCACCTGTTGGTGGTCTGCTGACGGTTACGCGGATCCGGCACCGCCGCCCACGGCGGCGTCGGACGACCGCCGCGACGAACGGCGGCGCTTCGGCGGCCTGAGGTCGTCGACGGCGCCGCCGGTGTCGTTCATCCGGAGGACGAACGGCCGCAGCGGCGTGTAGCGCACGACCGACAGCGAGCACGGGTCGACCTGGATGCGCTGGAACAGGTCGAGGTGCATCCCGAGCGCGTCCGCGAGCAGCGACTTGATGACGTCGCCGTGCGACACCGCGATCCAGGTCGCGTCCTCACCGAGCCGCGCGTTGTGCTCCCTCACGGCCGCGACCGCTCGCGCCTGTGTCTCGCGCAGGGCCTCGCCACCGGGGAACGCCGCCGCACTCGGATGCGCCTGCACGACCTTCCAGAGCGGATCCTTGGCCAGCTTCTTGAGCTCCTGACCGGTCCAGTCGCCGTACTGGCACTCCCCCAGCCGCTCGTCGGTCTCGACGGAGAGGTTCCGCTCGGCGGCGAGGGCGGCCGCGGTCTCCTGGCAGCGTTCGAGCGGGCTCGCGATCACGCCGGCGACCGGCAGATCGGCGAGCCGCTGGGCGAGAGCCTTCGCCTGCGCCTGACCCTTGTCGTTGAGGTGGACGCCCGGCGTCCAGCCGGCGAGGACCGGTCCGGTCATCGCCGTGAGCCCGTGTCGCACGAGCAGGACGGTCGCCACGGGGCGAGCCTATGTGCGGGAGAGCCCGGCGTTACCCCCGCGCCAGGTTCGTCGTTGATCAGGCATGAGCAGCACGAGTCACCGCCCCTTCTGGGACGGACCCATCGAGGACCGGATCGAGCGGCTCGAGCGACAGCTGGCGACTCCCGCGGACGACCGCGACGAGGACGCACTGCAGCTCGCGCTGTGCGTACTCCGGCAGGTCCGCGCCGAGACGACCACGCCTCGGCTCGCGAGCTGACAGCAGCGGCCGGCTAGGCCGGCTGCTGCTCCGACACCCGCCGGCGCCGCCACCAGGCGCTCGATCGTGTCTCGAGCGAGGCTGCCTGAGCCTGCTCGACCTCCGCGAGGCGGACCCGCAGCGCCGCGGCCTCGTCCTCCGCGCGCGCTGCGCGAACCTCTGCGTCGACGCGGAGCGCCGCCTGCTCCGTGAGCGCGACCCGGGCGGCCTTGAGCTCGTCACGCAGCGGCCGCAGCCGCTTGGTCATCACGCGGTCGATCGTCGTCTCGACGACAGAGGCTTCCATGACGGCGCCGAGCCGCTGCCGGACGCTTGAGCGGGGAGCGGACGTCGTACGCGAGGGGGTCTTCGTAGCCATGACCGCATCCTCGCGAAGGCATCCGCCGAGACCAAGGTCATCGCCCGGCGTGTCTACACAATCGCGGGCTGATCGTCTGTCGCGATCAGCCCGCGATTGACGATCAGGAACCGACGCCGGACTTGTCGAGGGCTTCCGCGGCGGCGCGCAGCGTCGCCACCCGCTGCTCCTGAGTGGCGCCGTAGCCGCTCACGTTCAGCGTCGTGACGCCGGCAGCCGCCAGCCGCTGCATCTTCTCCGCCATCCGGTCCACCGACCCGATGAGCGCGGTGCGATCGATGAAGTCGAACGGCACCTTGCTCGCCGCCTCGTCGTACTTCCGGTCGAGGTAGAGGTCCTGGATCTCCTTCGCCTCCGCCTCGTAGCCCATCCGCACTGCGAGCCGGTTGTAGAAGTTCTGCTCACGAGACCCCATGCCGCCGATGTAGAGCGCGGCATACGCCCGGATCGGGTCGGCGCACGCCTCCAGGTCGTCCCCGACGACCACGGGTGCGGTCGGTACGACGTCGAACGGCGCATCGGCCCGGCCGGCACGCTCCATGCCGGCGCGGATCGAGTCCATCTGGTCGGACGCGAACTCGGGGTCGTAGAAGATCGCCAGCCAGCCGTCACACTTCTCCCCGGCCAGCTCGAGGTTCTTCGGCCCGATGGCCGCCAGGTAGATCGGCATGTACTCGCGCACCGGATGGATGATCATCTTCAGTGGCTTGCCCGGGCCGTCCGGCAGCGGCAGCGTGTAGTGCTCACCTTGGTAGGCGACCCGCTCGCGGGCGAACGCCATCCGGATGATGTCGATGTACTCGCGCGTCCGGCCCAGCGGCTTGTCGAACTTCGCGCCGTGCCAGCCCTCGGACACCTGCGGTCCGGACACACCGAGCCCGAGCCGGAACCGTCCTTCCGACAGGGTGTCGATGGTGGCCGCAGTCATCGCGGTCATCGCCGGCGACCGCGCCGGGATCTGGAAGATCGCGCTGCCGACGTCGATCTTGGACGTCTTGGCGGCGATCCACGTCAGGACGGTCGCGGCGTCGTTGCCGTAGGCCTCCGCGCACCAGGCGACGGAGTAGCCCAGCCGCTCGGCCTCGAGGACCATGTCGATGTTGTCCTTGCCCGAGACAAGGCCCCAGTAGCCGATGTTCAAGCCCAGTTTCATTCCGCGACTATCCCATCCGGCATCTGTAGGGTCGGCTCATGGAGCAGCGACGGCTGGGCGCGACCGGTCTCTACGTCTCCCGGCTCGCCCTCGGCACCATGACCTGGGGTCGCGACACCGACGAGGACGACGCGTCGACGCAGCTCAAGGCCTTCCTCGAAGTGGGCGGGACGCTGCTCGACACGGCCGACGTCTACGTCGACGGCGAGAGCGAGCGCGTCGTCGGCCGGATGCTGCAGGGTGTCGTCAAGCGCGACGAGGTCGTCGTCGCCACCAAGGCCGTCAGCCGGCGCGGCGCGGAGCGCGACCGGGACGCGTCGCGACGTCATCTGCTCAACGCCCTCGACGCGTCGCTCGAGCGGCTCGGGACGTCGTACGTCGACCTGTGGCAGCTGCACGCCTGGGACACGATGACGCCGATCGAGGAGACGCTCGCGGCGCTCGACACCGCGGTGAGCACCGGCCGGGCGCGATACGTCGGCGTCTCCAACTACAGCGGCTGGCAGACCGCGAAGGCCGCGACCTGGCAGAAGTCCTGGCCCGGTCGCGCTCCGCTCGTGTCGACGCAGATGGAGTACTCCTTGCTGCAGCGCGGCATCGAGCGCGAGGTGGTGCCGGCAGCGCTCGATCTCGGCATCGGCATCCTGCCGTGGTCGCCGCTAGGCCGCGGCGTGCTGACGGGCAAGTACCGCACCGGCACGCCGGCCGACTCGCGGGGTGCTTCGCCGGACTACCAGCGGTTCGTGGCGCCGTATCTCGACGAGCGCGCGTCTCGCATCGTCGGCTCGGTCATCACCGCTGCCGACGGCCTCGGTGTCTCCCCGCTCGCGGTGTCGCTCGCGTGGGTGCGCGACCGGCCGGGGGTCGTCGCGCCGATCGTCGGTGCGCGCACGGCCGCACAGCTCAAGGGCTCGCTCGACGCCGACAACGTGGTGCTGCCGGACGAGATCCGCGACGCGCTCGACGACGTGTCCATGCCCTCGACCGGCTACCCCGAGGCCGGGCTACGCCGCTGACCCCGGCGCAGGCCCGGGCGTTGCTGGCCGCACCGTCGCTTCTCGCCGCTGCGTCCGCCGACGACCTCAGAGTCGGCGAGCGACTGCGTCGCGACTGGCCCGCCGATCTCGTCGCGGCCGCGAGCGAACAGGCAGAGCTGCGCACGCGAGCGGCCGCAAAGTTCAGCCGCGCCGCGTCGATGCTGCTGAGCAGAGACGGCTTGGAGCAGTCGACGGGTGAGGTCGTTGCCCGTCATCGCGCGCGGCGGTTCGCGGGCGCCGGCGGGACGGTTCTCGACCTGTGCTGCGGCATCGGCGGTGACCTGGCGGCGATCGCCGCAGTCGTCGACGGCGTGGTCGTGGGTGTCGACCGGGACGAGCTGCACGCGATCTGCGCCCGGCACAACGCGCGGGTGTACGACGCCGACAACGCGACCGTCGCCGTCGCTGACGTCACCGACATCCGCGTGTCCGGTGTGGGATCGGTCTTCGTCGACCCGGCCCGTCGGCAGGACGACCGGCGGGGCGGGTCGTCGCCACCGCTGGAGTGGTGCTTCGACCTCGCGGTCCCGCGGGTGTGCGTCAAGGCGGCGCCGGGGCTGGACCGGGACGTCGTACCGCCGGGCTGGGAGGCGGAGTTCGTCGCCGATCATCGCGCTCTCAAGGAAGCGGTGCTGTGGTCCCCCGGCTGGGCGACGACAGCGGCGCGTGCGACCGTGCTGCCCGGCGGCGACACGCTGACGTCGGCAGCCGGGACTCCTGTCGCGACGGTGCGGGACCCCGGCGGCTTCCTGCTCGACCCTTCCCCCGCCGTCACCCGCGCGGGTCTGGTGGCCGAGCTGGCGGCGCAGCTCGACGCCTGGCAGATCGATCCGCAGATCGCCTTCCTCTCGGCCGACACGCCGCTGCGATCACCGTTCGGCCGCGGACTCGTGGTGGAGGCGTCGCTGCCCTTCGCCGTCAAACCGCTCACCGCCGAGCTACGTCGTCTCGACGTCGGACGGGTGGAGATCCGACGCCGCGGCCTGGCCGGCGACGCCGACCTGCTGAAGCAGCGGTTGCGGACCGACGGCAGCCGCGTCGCGACCGTCGTGCTCACGCGCGTCGTCAACAGGCCGTGGGCGTTCATCTGCACCGACCTCGAGACGGCCTAGTGTCGGTCGCGATGGACGAGGTCTTCGCCGCATTCTGTGATGCCGGCCTGTGGCCGACGCTCGGCCGGCAGATGACCTCGCGGCTGGCAGCGGCCGGCATCACCTCCCCTGCTGACGTGTCGGTGGACAAGCTCGGGAAGGTTCAGGACATCGCGCCGAAGCGGGCGGAGAAGCTTGCCAAGACCTTCGTCGAGGCGCAACCGCGGTACGCCGTCGCCGAGCTGCTCCACGCCGCGCGCCTGCCGGTCCGGCACGCCTTCGCTGCCGTCGACCAGCTGGGCACGTCGGCGGCAGCGACCTTGCGTGAGGACCCCTGGCGGCTGCTCGGCTGCGCCGGCATCGAGCCGCGAGAGGCCGATGTCTTCGCGCTTCGCACCCTGACCGACCGGCCCGGCAAGGACGACCCACGTCGTGGACGCGCGTTCACTGCGCACGTGCTGGCGCGGGCGACTCGCGACGGGCACACCGTGCTGCCCGGTGAGACGGTTGTGGCTGCGCTCGCCGGGCTCGACGTGCCGGACCCCGCCGCGGCGATCGCCGCTGCGGTGGACGACGGCGTCGTCAGCGAGTTCCCGTCCTACGACGAGCCCTCTGGGACGACCGAACGGTCGGGCGAGACTTCGGCAACCTCCGACGAGCCGTCGACCGTGGTCGGTCTGACCCGCTACGCGATGGCAGAGGAGGCCGTGGCCGAAGGGCTGGCCCGGCTGCTGGCCGCCGCACGACCGATCGCCACGCCGGAAGGTACGACGTCGGTGACCGGCGGCCTCGACCCGGCGCAACGCGAAGCGGTGCAGGAGATCGCCGCGCACGGTGTCGTCGTGCTGCACGGCGGACCGGGCACCGGCAAGAGCCGCACGGTCGCGGCCGTCGTACAGCTGGCCGAGGCTCGGCGGCTGCGGATCGCTCTCGCAGCTCCCACGGGTCGCGCCGCGAAACGGCTCGAGGAGCTGACTGGTCACTCCGCCAGCACCTTGCACCGTCTGCTCGGCGCGCAGGCACCGGGTTCGGCCGGCGGCTGGTCGTCGACGGAGTTCCTACACGGCGAGACCTGGCCCCTCGAGGCCGACGTCGTCGTCGTCGACGAGACGTCGATGCTCGACGTCGAGCTTGCGGCCGCGCTCGTGGAGGCCTGCGCCGACGGCACGCACCTGCTGCTCGTCGGCGACCCAGCACAGCTGCCGTCGATCGGTCCCGGCCGCGTGCTCGCCGATGTGCTCGAGTCGGCCGCCGTCCCCTCGGTCGAGCTCACAACCCTGCACCGTCAGGCCGAAGGCGGCACGATCGCGCGGCTCGCGTCTGCCGTCCGGGGCGGAGAGCTGCCACCGGTCGACGACCCGACCCGCGAGGTCGTCGTCGTCACGAGTGCGTCGAGCGACGAGGCGGCGCGGCGCGTGCTCCAGCTGGTGACCGACTCGATCCCCCGGGCACTCGAGATCCCCGCCGCCGACGTGCAGGTCGTCACGCCGGTCCATCGCGGACCTGCCGGCACGATCGCGTTGAACGCTGCTTTGAAGCAGCGGCTGAACCCCGGCAAGGGCACCGTGGCGGGGTTCGACGTCGGCGACCGCGTCGTCGCCACCGCCAACCATCTCGACGACGGCTTCGCCAACGGTGAGGTGGGCGTCGTCGTGTCGGCGGCCGACGGTGCCCTGACCGTCGACTTCGGCGCCGGGCCGACGCCGGTTCCGGCCAAGGCGTTCAGCGACCTCGTGCACGGGTGGGCCATCACCGTGCATCGCGCTCAAGGTTCCGAATGGCCGGGCGTCGTCTCCGTGCTGCCGCCCGAAGCCGGCGGCATGCTCTCGCGGCCACTGGTCTACACGGCCTGGACACGCGCGCAACGCCACCTCTCGGTCGTCCACGCCGCGGGCGCGGCACTCGCGCGGGGCGTCCGGGAGGTCGGCGCGCGTCCACGCCGGACCCGGCTCACCGGCCTGCTGCGCGGCGACTGAGCGACGTCTGCCGCGACGTAGACCAAAGTCCCTGGCGAAGCGACGCGGACGGCGTACGGTTTGCGGTGATGGTCGACTATGAGTACCAGAGGCTGACGCTGCCGCGCGGCACGGCGCGCAACGTGGCGCAGCGGGTGCTGACCGACGCCGCGGAGCACGGCCACTGGGAGCTCGACCGGCTGCGGCTCTACCCGGACGGCACCCGCAAGGTCGTTCTGCGGCGCCGGTACCTCAAGGTGCAGCCGACGCTCGACCGAGAGCTCATCTCGCGCTGAGTCCGGCAGGTGTCCCCGACCCCGTCGGAGCGGCACCCCTTTCACTGAGCGAACGTGATCAACTTCGCCGAACGCTGAGCGTGCACCGCGAGCGAAGACGCGCTAAATGATCACGTTCGCTCATGACAGAGAGCGCCGGGTCACCCTCCCGAGGGTTCTGACCACTGGTCAGACGAGTGCAAGGAAGCGGGACAGCACCCGCGCCCCGAAGCGCAACGACTCGAGCGGTACTCGCTCGTCGACGCCGTGGAACATGCCGGTGAAGTCCAGATCCGCGGGAAGCCGCAGCGGCGAGTAACCGAAGCAGCGCATGCCGAGCTGTGAGAACGACTTGGCGTCGGTGCCGCCCGACAGGCAGTAGGGCACCGCTCGGGCGTCCGGGTCCTCCGCCAGCAAGGCAGCCTTCATCGCGTCGACGAGCGGCCCGTCGAACGACGTCTCGTAGCCGATGTCGCTGTGCAGCATCTCGATCGCGATGTCCGGCCCGACCAGCTCCTGCAGCTGTTCGAGGAACTGCTGCTCTCCGCCCGGCAGGAAGCGACCGTCGACATAGGCCGTCCCTTTCTGCGGAATGACGTTGTGCTTGTAGCCGGCCTGCAACATCGTCGGGTTGGCGGTGTGGCGCAGCGTCGCACCGACCATGCGCGCTATCGGGCCGATCTTCGCGAGGATGCTCTCGACGTCGTTCGGGTCGAACACCACACCGAGCGCATCGCACACCTCGCGGAGGAACTCCTCGACGGAAGGCCGCAGCTCGACGGGGAAGCGGTGTCGCCCGACTCGGGCGACCGCTTCGGCGAGTGCGGTGACGGCGTTGTCGTCGTTGAGCATCGAACCGTGACCCGCGCGGCCACGCGCCACCAGCGTGAGCCACGCGATGCCCTTCTCCGCCGTCTCGATCGCATAGAGCCGGCGGTCCGCGACCGTGATGCTGAAACCGCCGACCTCGCTGATCGCCTCGGTGCAGCCCTCGAAGAGATCCGGATGGTTGTCGACGAGCCAGTGGGCGCCGTAGACCCCACCCGCCTCCTCGTCGGCGACGAACGCGAGGACGACGTCGCGCGGTGGCTGTCTGCCCTGCCGCACCCAGTCGGCGACGACGGCGAGCGTCATCGCGTCCATGTCCTTCATGTCCACGGCGCCACGACCCCACAGGCAGTCGTCGCGAATCTCCCCCGCGAACGGGTCGACCTGCCAGTCGCCCGCGTCGGCGGGTACGACGTCCAGGTGGCCGTGGATCAGCAGGGCAGGCCGAGTCGGGTCGGCCCCTGCCCAGCGCGCGACCACCGACGCGCGTCCCGGTTCCGACTCGAGCAGTTGCGGCGTGAGGCCGAAGTCCGTGAGCCGCGCAGCGGTCCACTCGGCCGCGGCACGCTCGTTGCTCGTCGGGTTGCTCGAGTCGATCCGGATCAGGTCGCGACAGAACTCGACGACCTCGTCGTCGGCGCGTGGCGTCAGGCCGGCCGGCTCGGTCGTCACCCGGAGGTGCCGCCGCCGAGTGCGCCCATCAGCGAGCCGAGCTGCGTCAGGTCGATCGGCGTGACATCGGTGGGCTTGCTGATGTCGCCACCGGACTGCGCGAACGTCAACGAGACCGGGAGGTGCTGTCCCGCTGCCGGATCGCCCTTGCTCGCGAACTGACCGAGGTCGAGCGAGATCTGAGCCAGCACGCCGTCCTTCACCCAGGCGTCGAGCGTGACGACACGGCTGGGCACCTTCTGCGGCTTGGCCTGGCTGAGGGCGGCACCGCCCCCGGGCACGGCTGAGGCGAACGACTGGTAGGCGTCGTTGGCCAGCGCCTTCGCGTTGCCGCTCAGCCGAAGGTGGTCACCGCGGCTGTCGCTGCCCACCCGGGTGACCGTGACGTCCTTCTTGAGCAACGCCTTCAGGTCGTCGAGCATCTTCGCGCTCTGCGCCTGGTTGCCCGACGTGCCGCCCGCCTGTACGCCGAACTGCCCGGCCAGCCCCTGCGCCGCCGCACCACTCAGCGAGACCCAGCGACCGTCGACGAGTGCCTTGACGAAGTCCGGCAGGCTCGCCGCGCGCGCCTGCACCTCGGCGTACGCCTTGTCCTGGTGGATCAGTCCGAGGAAGCCCTTGACGTCACCCTGGAGGTAGAGGTCGCCCGCGAGCACGCGCATCTCGAGGTAGGTGTGGCCCCCGCTGACGCCCCGGATGGAGACCGCGGTCGCCTTCTGGTCGCTCGGCTTGAGGTCGGCGAAGTGCTTCCCGTTGGTGGTCTTCGCCTCGAGGACCAACTGGGCGCTGGAGATCGCGGAGGCGTCCGCGGCGGTCAGCTTGTCGCCGTTGGCCTTGGCGAGCTGCTGGAGCACGCCCGCCGGGATCTCGAGCTTGATCGTCGAGGTCAGTGTGTCCGTGTCACCGAGGTTGCCGACCGACGCGGTCAGCTCTCCCTTCGGGTCCTTGGGCACGCTTTGCCCGGATCCGCTGCCACAGCCGGCAAGCGCAAGAGCGCCGGCAGCGATGGCTGCCAGCGCAATGGACGTCGACGGGCGACGCATCGGATGCCTCCGCGGGATTCTCTTGATGGTGTGGCCACGCTATCGCGCTGAGTTACAGCGATGAGCGAAACAGGCCGACATGTACTAGGTGAGGATGCTCGCGCTGCTCCGTCGTGCCCGGGGCCTGGCTGCCCTCGGGGCGGCCGGCGTGGCCTTCACTCTCACTCCCGCGGCCCATGCCGAGTCGACCGGCGACGCCGAGGCCAAGTCACAGGCGATTCTCGCGCAGGTGCAGCGGTTGCAGCAGCAGGTGAAGCAGGCAGAAGCGAGGTACGACGCCAGCCTCGCGGGCGTGGCGGCCAGCGTGAACGCGGCCATCCAGGCCGACCAGACGAGCGCCAGCGTTGCGGCGCAGACGGCAGCCGCCGCCGACGAGCTCGACAACCGCGTTCGTGGCCTCTACATGTCCGGCGGTCCGCTCGCCCTCTACGTCACGGTGCTCGACTCCGGCGACATCACCGAGCTGCAGTCGCAGGTGATCACCGTCAGCTCGCTCGTGCATGCGAGCCAGGACGTCGTACACGCCGACCGGTCGGTCGCGGCGACCGTCCGGGCGCGAGACCGACAGGCCCAGGCGGCGGCCCACCGCCAGATCTCCACCGAACGAAACGTGCGCGGTGTCGCCACCCGCGTGCTGACGTTGCTCGCGCAGGAGCAGACCCTGCTCGCGCAGGCTCAGGCGCAGGTCGCCCACCTCAAGGCGATCGACGCAGCGCGCGCGGCACTCGCCGCCGCGACGACGGCGTTCGGTTCGATCACCACCGCGCGGCTGTCATCGCTCGGCATCCTGCCGCCCTCTGCGCTCTACAGCACCTACTACCACCAGGCGGCCGAGACGTGCCCCGGCCTGTCGTGGACGGTGCTCGCGGCCATCGGTCAGGTCGAGAGCGGCCACGGGCGCAATCCGTCGATGTCCTCGGCGGGCGCCCTCGGGCCGATGCAGTTCCTGCCCTCGACGTTCGCGGCGTACGGCGTCGACGGCGACCACAACGGCACGCTCGACATCATGGCGCCCGGCGACGCGATCTACACCGCCGCTCACTACCTCTGCGCGAACGGCGCCGGAGGTGGCGGCCAGGCGCTCTACAACGCGGTGTGGCACTACAACCACGCCGACTGGTACGTGCAGATGGTGCTCGACCTCGCGGCGAAGTACGCCGCCTGAGCGCTGCCCGGTTTCGTGTAACCTCGTCGGCGCCGGCTGCGCAGCTCCACTGCGGTCGGACCACGGGCGAGTGGCGGAATTGGCAGACGCGCATGCTTGAGGTGCATGTGTCCGAAAGGACTTGGGGGTTCAAGTCCCCCCTCGCCCACCAACGTCAGCCGACCTAACCGGTCCGCGGCAGCTCCGCCCAGACGATCTTCCCGTCATCCGGGATCTGCTGGATCCCCCACGCCGCGGTCAGCGCCGTGATGAGGTGCAGCCCGCGCCCGTGCTCCGACGTCGAGCTCGCCGGTTGCGGGTCAGGCGTCCCGGCGCCCTCGTCGAAGACCTCGACGCGAACACTGGTCTCGTCGATCGAGAGGCGCACCTGACAGGGGCTGCCGGCGTGCGTGATGGCGTTGGTCACGAGCTCGCTGACCACGATCAGCGCGTCGTCGACCGCACGGGTGATGCCCCACTCGGCGAACGTCTCGCGCACGAAGCGGCGCGAGCGCATGACGCTGCCCAGCTCGCAGCTGAGCTCGACCGAGGCGTGTCGCCGACGAGCCGACCCGAGCGTCTCGAGCAGGTCGATGAGGAAGTCGAGGTCGTCGTCCTTCATCACGAAGCCCTCGACCTGCTTCGCGAGCTGCGCGCGATCCGTCGTCTCGGTGCCGGAGAAGATGACGACCTTCGACACGGGCGACTGCTCGCGGATGCCCGCGAGGACGTCCCGACCGGCGAGATCCGGGAGCCCCAGGTCGAGGACGACGACGTCCGGCTGCTCCTGGGCGGCGAGCTTGACGGCCTCGGTGCCGTCGCCGGCTTCGCCGACGATCTCGAATCCCCCGCGGAAGCGCAGCGCGGTGCGGACCAGCTGCCGCACCTCCGGAACGTCGTCCACGAGTACGACGCGTATCGCCACGACGAAAGGTTAGGGTCACTCGCCGACGACAACCAGCAGTGAATGTGGTGATGTCGTCGTTTCGTGGTTGTCGCGGCCTCGAAGGTCCGAATGTCCGGGTTCAGTGCCCCCGGGGCGGCGCCGCCCCGCTCTGCGCCCGACGGAGCGAGACGGCGAAGCTCGTCGAACCGTCGGGAGCTTCTTCGTAGCGCGCGTCGCCACCCTGTGCCCGAGCCAGCTCCCGGACGATGAACAGACCGAGGCCGGTGCCTCCACGTCCCTCGGATGCGAATCGCTCGAACAGGCGATGACGCAGAGCCTCGGGCACGCCCTCCCCCGCGTCCATGAACCGGACGTGCACGATCCCGCCCTCGTCCTCCGCACAGATGTGGACCGGCGAGCGACCGTGTCGAAGTGCGTTGGTCACGAGGTTGTCGACGATCTGCCCGAGGCGGTCGGGATCAGCGAGTACGACGACACCGGGGTCGCACGTCACGATGACATCTGCGTCCGGGTGGGTGGTCCGGAACGGCGCCACCGCGCTCGACAGGACGTCGGCGAGATCCACAGCCGACAGGTGCATCTCGACGGCGCCGGCTTCCAGCCGGGACGCCATCAACAGGTCGTCGAGCATCCGCCGCAGCCGGCCGGCGCTGACATCCATCGCATCGCGCATGTCGCGACGCTCTTCGTCGCTCATCGCTGACCAGTGCCTGGCGAGCGTCTCCGCACAGCCGGTCACGACCCGGATCGGCGTGCGTAGCTCGTGGGCGGTCACTGCCAGGAACTGTGCCTGCTCGGCCGCCGTCCGCTGCAGCCGCTCGTTGGCGCTCTCCAGTCTTTCGAGCATCGCCCGCCGTTCGGTCATGTCGCGAGTGACCTTGGTGAAGCCGACGAGCTCGTTCCTGCCGTTGCGCATCTCAGTGATGACGACGTTGGCCCAGAAGCGGCTGCCGTCCTTGCGGATCCGCCAGCCCTCTTCCTCGTAGCGGCCGTGCCGCATCGCCATGTCGAGCTCCCACTCGGGATGCTTCGCCTCCTGCATCTCCGGCGGGTAGAAGGCCCGGAAGTGCTGCCCGATGATCTCCGCGGCCGTGTAGCCCTTTGTCCGCTCAGCGCCTGCGTTCCAGCTCGCCACGTGCCCGTCCGGGTCGAGCATGAAGATGGCGTAGTCCTGCACCACCTCGACCAGCAGCCGGAACCGCTCCTCGCTCTGGCGCAGCTGCTCCTCCGCGGCGCGCTGCGCAGTCACGTCCTGCATCTGGAGGAACAGGTACAGCGCTCGGCCGTCGGCGTCGACGACGGGCGCGAGGGTCGCGCGGGCATCGATGACGGTGCCACCGACATCGAGCCGGTGCTCGAGCTGAACCACGGACGTCGGAGCTGCGCACAGCTCTTCGAGGGTCGCAGTGAAGCGTTCCGGCTCCAGGTCATCGGCGAGGTCGACGTACGACGTCCCGGTCAGTGACTCGAGGTCCCTTCCGACCAGTCGGGCGAGCGCACGGTTGGCCCGAACGAGATGACCGGCCAGCGTCATGGTGGCCATGCCGATCGCCGCGTCCTCGAAGACCTCGCGGAAGCGTTCGAGGTGCTGGGACAGCAGCTTCTCCGGATGGCCACTGGCGATGTCGGCAATGGCCTCCGCAGCCGCGCCCGACGACGCAGCAACGGTCTCCTCGTCGTCGACGGCAACGAGCTGGTGAAGCCGATCGGCGAGCTCGTCGATGGGCACCGACTTCTCGAGGAAGCCCACAGCGCCGAGCTGCATCGCCCGCGACGCGAGACCGCGCTCGTCGAAGCCGGAGTACATGACGACCTTGGTCTGCGGCGACACCGTCGCGATGCGAGGAAGCGCTTCCAGCCCGTCCATGCGCGGCATCGAGACGTCGAGCAGCACGACGTCGGGAAGGTGCTGAGCCGAGAGGGCAACCGCCTCGAGGCCGGTGCCTCCGTCGGCCACGACGTCGAAGCGGCCGGAGAGCCGAAGGCGCGTGCGGACCAGGAAGCGGACGTCCGCTGCGTCATCCACCACGACAATGGTCAGGCGTCTGCCGCCGGCTTCGTCCGCCACGCCGTCCACCCTACGGACGCATCCGCCACTGATGCGAGAGCCTTCCCTGATGCCCGACCAGCCGACGGGCGGCGCGCCGTGGTGGCAGGGCGCGACCGTCTACCAGGTCTATCCACGTTCGTTCGCCGACGGCAACGGCGACGGCGTCGGCGACCTGACGGGTCTGCGTCGACACCTCGACCACATCGCGGACCTCGGGGTCGACGCGGTCTGGATGAGCCCCGTCTTCCGGTCACCCATGGCCGACAACGGCTACGACGTCAGTGACTACTGCGACATCGACCCCGTGTTCGGCAACCTCGCGACATTCGACGCACTGCTGGACGCTGCGCATCGGTGTGGCCTGCGGGTGCTGCTCGACTGGGTGCCCAACCACACGTCCGTCGAGCACCCGTGGTTCGTCGAGTCGCGGTCGTCCCGCCGGTCACCGAAACGCGACTGGTACTACTGGCGCGGCGGCGACCGCGACACGTTGCCGAACAACTGGCGAAGCAACTTCGGTGGTCCCGCATGGACCTGGGACGACGCCACGCAACAGTGGTATCTGCACCTCTTCCTCGCCGCGCAGCCGGATCTCAACTGGAACAACCCCGAGGTCCAGGACGCGATGCACGCGACACTCCGCTTCTGGCTCGACCGCGGCGTCGACGGCTTCCGGATGGACGTGATCCACCTCATCGGCAAGGATCCGGCGCTCCCCGATGTGCCGCAACGGCTCGTCGACCGGCCCATGGCGGGCTGGTACGACGACCCGCGCACGCATCCGTTGTTGCGGGGTATCTCGGCCGTGCTCGCGAGCTATCCGGGCGACCGGCTCTCGGTCGGTGAGGTCAACCTGCGGGACCCACGGCGGCTGGCGAGCTACTACGGCGACGGCGACGAGCTCGACCTGGTGTTCACGTTCCGCGGGATGGACCTCGGCTGGGACGCAGAAGGCTGGTCCCGACTGCTCGACGACGTCGGCAGCGAGCTGCCTGCGCAGGCGTGGCCGGCGTGGGTTCTCGGCAACCACGACGAGAAGCGGGTCCTGACCCGGGTGGGCTCGTTGCGTCGGGCCGAGGTGCTGGCCGTGCTCAGCCTGACGTTGCGTGGCACGACGTTCGTCTACGCCGGCGACGAGCTCGGGCTGGCCGACGCAGAAGTGCCGCCGGATCGTCGCGTTGACGTCGTCGGACGTGACGGGTGCCGCGCACCGATCCCGTGGCGAAGCCGACCGCCGTACGGCTGGGACGCACCGCCGTGGCTTCCGTTCCCTCCGGAGCCGGAGCGACACAGCGCCGAGGCGCAAGCAGCGGACAAGTCCTCGACCTGGCAGCTGTACCGCGCGGTGCTGGCAGCACGGCGGGAGTCGTCGGCGCTGCGCCGCGGGGCGATCACCAGACGCGATGCCCCAGCAGGCGTTCTGACCTTCCAGCGCCGGCACGGCGACGACAGCCGCACGGTCGTCGTGAACTTCACGGACCGACCCGTGGACGTGATGCTGGACACACCGCACGTCCGGCTGGTCGACACCAGCCGCGCTCCCGGCGGGACGGCGTACGACGGCGTCGTCGCCGCCGAGAGCGCAGTGCTGTTACGCCCCTCGCAACCGTAGGCGCTGCATCGCGAGCTCGATCTCGACGAGTGTCCGTCGGGTCTCAGCGAGCCGTGACTCGACGGACTCGACGTGGTCGAGCGGTGCATCGTGACGCAGGCTGTGCAGCTCGACCGACATCTCGGTCAGATGGTCGACGGTGCGCCGCCACAGGTAGGCGAGCTCGTCGCGACTCATGCGCTGCAGCGGCAGCGCAAGAGTGGACGAGGATGGCGCGGGAGAACAGAGCACGGCGGCTCCTCGAGAAACGTCCGGCTCGACCGGACGGATGGCCGACAAGGACGAGAGACCTCGTCCCGCTCGGCGGAGCTCGGGAGGACCACCAGTGCCGTACGTCGCCGACGAGCTGTGACGCCCGGCGCCGGCCGACTGCGCTGCTGACCAGAAGTACGACAAGACCGACCGCTGTGGCCGCGACGGCGGCCAGCATCGGAGCGGCGTGATGGCTCTGCCGAGCCCGATGCAGACCGACAGCGCGGTCGGTCGATGCGGACGGAGACGAGACGCTGAGCGCGGCCGGGTGGGCCGGCACCTCGATCGATGTCCGCTGCGCGGCATTTGCCCCGGCGGTCGTGACCGCGGCGGCCGAGGCAGCCGGGCCGACCAGCACCCCCGCCGCAAGCAGCAATCGGGCCCACGCTGAGATCCCGCGGCCCGTCATGTCCGCATCACAACGCATCAACCTGAAAAACGTCTCAGGTCTCCGGCGCTACGTAGGTGGTCGCCGACAGGCCGAGGCCACGGAGGCGGCCGACGTCGGCCGACGGCACGTTGACGACGAGCAGCTCCTGTCCGCGAACCGCAGCGGCGCTGCTCGCGAACGCCAGAGCCGACGCTCCGGCGTCGCTCAGGAGCGTGCCGCGAAGGTCGCACACGACGATCGCGACATCTTGCTCGATCGCCTCGGAGAGCGAGCCCTCGAGCGCGTCCGGGTCGGCTCCCGTCTCGGATGCCTGCACGACGGCGAGGTTGCGAAGGCGTCGTACGGTCCAGCCGGATGCGAGCGTCGTCGGTTGCGATGTCTGCTGGGCGGCGCCCGTGATGCGGGCGGTCGCTTGCCGAAGGCCGACGATCGTCAGGTGATCGGCCCCCCAGCGGTCCTGCAGGCCGGCGAGCTTCGCCGCCCCGTCGCTGTCGAACGACGGGATCGCCGTCAGGTCGATGACGACCGGCGTCCCCTGGTCGAGCCGGCCGATCTCGCCGCTCAGGCGCTCGGCGGTCGCACCCGTCAACGGCTCCGTGACGGCGAGCACCACCGGTGTCGTGGTCGAAGGCGAGTCCGGCTTCGCGCGGCGCCCGGGACCTCGCCACCACATGGTGCGGCCTCCTCGCTCTGCACACAGGCGGCTGGGCTCGCGCCTGTTCACACCAGCGTGCCCGACTTTACGGAGTCTCACCCTTATCGCGCCATCTGCCAGACGGGTGACTGGGTCGCTGCGACAACGTGCTCGTTGATAGGGCATGCTCCCCGAGCGTGAGCATCCTGGGCACCCGCGTACTGCGTGTCGAAGACCCGAAGTTCCTCACCACCGGGGGCGTCTACGTCGACGACCTTCGCGACCCTCGGCTGGAAGGCGCGGCGTACGTCACCTATGTGCGCTCCGTCGTGGCGCACGCGAAGGTCACGGTGGACACGTCCGGCGCGGCCGACACTCCGGGCGTGCTGGCCGTCGTGACGATGGACGATCTGCGCGAGGTGGAGCCTCCGCCGCTCGCGCTCCCCTACCTTCCGCCGGCGATGCGCCGACCGTGGCTCGCTGACGGTGTCGTGCGATACGTCGGTGAACCTGTCGCGGCGATCGTGACCGAGTCGCGGTACGACGGCGAAGATGCGGCTGAGCTCGTCGGTGTCGACTACGAGCCGCTGCCGGTCGTGGTCGACCCGCACGCATCGGCGACCAACGAGGTGCTGCTCTTTCCCGACGCGCCCAGCAACACGGCGTTGGCCTTCGAGCTCGGCGAGCCGGAGGGACTGCTGGACGACTGCGAAGTCGTCGTCCGGCAGCAGATCGTCAACCAGCGGGTCGCGCCGGCGCCGCTCGAGGTTCGCGGCAGCGCGTGCGTGTGGACGGACGACGGCCGGCTGCTGTTCTGGGGTTCGACGCAGAGCCCCCACGGCGCGCGCGACACGCTGGCGAAAGCACTTTCGCTCGAGCCGGACCAAGTGCACTTCATCGCGCCCGACGTGGGCGGCGGGTTCGGCGCGAAGTTCGACGTGTCCGTCGAGGACATGCTGCTCGCCGTTCTCGCGAAGCGTCTCAGCCGGCCCATGCGCTGGACGGAGACCCGCACCGAGAACCTCTTGTCGATGGGTCATGGCCGCGCGCAGATCCAGACGGTGGCGATGGGTGGCCGCCGCGATGGCAAGGTCGAGGCCTACTCGCTGCACGTGCTGCAGGACGCCGGCGCCTACCCGCACTTCGGTGCCGTCCTGCCGATCATGACGCAGACGATGGCGACCGGCGTCTACGCGATCGAGAAGGTCGCCGTGCGCACCAACTCGGTGGTCACCAACACGTCGAGTGTCGTTGCGTATCGCGGTGCGGGCCGGCCGGAGGCCACGGCCGCCGTCGAGCGGATGATCGACATGTTCGCCGCGGAGATCGGCATGGACCCTGCCGAGGTCCGACGCAAGAACCTGCTCCCGCCGGATGCCTTCCCGGTCACGACGCCGGCCGGTGCGGTGTACGACAGTGGCGAGTACGAGAAGGCGCTGCAGGCCGTGCTCGACGCTGCCGGGTACGCCGAGCTGCGCACCGAGCAGCAGAAGCGGCGCGACGCCGGCGACCACCCCTTGCTGGGCATCGGACTGTCGACGTACGTCGAGATCACAGCAGGACCCGAGGCCGGGCAGGAGTTCGCCCGGATCAACGTGCGTCCGGACGGCTCCGCCGTCGTCTACACGGGCACGTCACCGCATGGGCAAGGACATGCGACGTCGTTCGCGATGCTCGCGTCCGAGGAGCTCGGGATCCCGGTCGAGCGCATCGAGGTGGTCCACGGCGACACCGACCTCGTGGCCCGTGGCGGAGGCACTGGCGGCTCCCGCTCACTACAGCTCGGTGGCGCCGCGGTGCACCAGGGTGCGATCGAGGCGGTCGATCAGGCGCGCGAGCTCGCCGCCGAGCTGTTCGAGGCGTCTCCGGCGGACGTCACCCTGGACAAGAGCCGGGGCGGGTTCCATGTCGCGGGGTCGCCGGACGAGGTGCGATCGTGGGGGGAGGTGGCGACCAGCGCGGATGCGGAGCACGGCCTCATCGTCGACACCGACTTCAAGGCCAAGGGGGCGACGTTCCCCTTCGGTGCCCACCTCGCGGTGGTCGAGGTCGATGTGGACACCGGCAAGGTGCGGCTGGTGCGCATGGTCACCGTCGACGACGCCGGGCCGGTCATCAACCCGGTCATCGTCGAGGGCCAGCGGCACGGCGGCATCGCGCAGGGTGCCGCACAAGCCCTGTTCGAAGAGGTCCGGTACGACGACGACGGCAACCCGCAGACGACCAACCTTGCCGACTACGGGTTTCCGTCGGCGGCCGAGCTACCGGACTTCGAGCTCGTCGACATGGCGACGCCGTCGCCGATGAACCCACTCGGGGTGAAGGGCATCGGCGAGGCAGGCACGATCGGCGCGACGCCGGCGGTCCAGAACGCTGTCGTCGACGCACTTGCGCATCTCGGCGTGCGACACGTCGACATGCCGACGACGTCCGAACGAGTGTGGCGAGCCATCAACGATGCGAAGAAGGGCAGCGACCGGTGAAGGTCACCGTCAAGGTCAACGGGGAGCAGCGCGAAGCCGACGTCGAGCCGCGCCGGCTGCTCGTGCACCTGCTCCGCGACGACTTCGGGCTCACCGCGACGAACATCGGGTGCGATACGACGTCATGCGGCGCCTGCACCGTTCTCGTCGACGGCGAGTCCGTCAAGTCCTGCACCATGCTCGCTGCGTCTGCCGAGGGCCGCGAAGTGACGACGCTCGAAGGACTCGCGGCGAGCGGCGAGTGGCATCCCGTGCAGGACGCCTTCCGTGACAAGCACGGCCTGCAATGCGGTTTCTGCACGCCCGGCATGGTGATGGCCGCCGTGTCACTGCTTCGCGAGAACCCGAAGCCGTCGGCCGAGGACGTGCGTTCCGGCTTGGAGGGCAATCTCTGTCGCTGCACGGGCTATCACAACATCGTCGCCGCAGTGCTCCAGGCGAGCTCGGGGCAGGCGCAGTGATCCCCGCGCCCTTCGACTACGTGCGCGCGGCCACCCCGGACGATGCGCTGGCCGCTCTGGGCGAGCACGGCGACGAGGCGAAGCTGCTCGCCGGTGGACAGTCGCTGCTGCCGCTGATGAAGCTTCGGCTGGCGGTGCCGACGGTCGTTGTCGACCTCACCGGTATAGACGAGCTGTCCTACGTCCGCGACGAGGGCGACAGTCTGGCTATCGGCGCGCTGACCCGGCATCACGACGTCGCGACCAATGACGTGGTGCGTCGCGAGGTGCCGATGCTCGCGCACGTCGCCGGACTCGTCGGGGACCCGCAGGTGCGTCACCGCGGGACCGTCGGCGGCTCGGTGGCGCACGCCGACCCGTCGGCGGACCTTCCCACGGCGTTGCTGGCCCTCGGGGCGTCGTACGTCGTCCGAGGTCAACAGGGCAAGCGAACCGTCAGTGCGGACGACTTCTCCACGGGCTTCCTCGAGACGGTGCTCGAGCCCGACGAGCTGCTCGTCGAGGTACAGGTGCCCAAGGCCGCGGCCTGGGGCTACGAGAAGTTCACCCGGCGCGCGATCGACTGGGCGACCGTTGCCGCCGCGACCGTCAGGCGAGCCGACGGAAGCGTCGCGGTCGCCCTCGCCAACATGGGACCCACCGTGCTGCGCGCCGCCGCCGTCGAGCAGGCGGTCGCATCCGGCTCCGGCGCTGCCGAGGCATCGGCCCTGGCCGACGAAGGCACCGAACCCGGCAGTGACGTGACCGCAAGTGCTGACTACCGCCGACATCTCGCGCGAGTGCTGACAAGTCGGGCGCTGGCGGCCTGTCTTTCGGGAGACCGTGACTAGGCAACATTGACTGCTCCGGTCAGGCGGAGTGCAATGCCTCTTGCCGCGACACTCAGGCCGGAGGTGCCTCATGACACACAGCACAGACATCCGGACCGCCCCCGAGGCGACGACCGCTGCAGGCGTCGTACCTCCCGTGGCTGATCCGGCCCCACTCGGACTCGCCGCGTTCGCCCTGACGACGTTCCTCCTGTCGGCGAAGAACGCGCACTGGACCGACGGCACCGACGCGTGGCTCGGCTACGCGCTCGCCTACGGTGGCCTGGTGCAGCTGCTCGCCGGCATGTGGGAGTTCCGCAACCGCAACGTGTTCGGGTCGACGGCGTTCTCGACCTACGGCGGCTTCTGGATCGGTCTCGGCCTCTACGTGCTGTTGGTGGCGCCGTCGGCCAAGCAGGTGTCGCAGGTCGACAACGACCTCGGGTGGATCCTGCTGGCGTTCGCCATCTTCAACACCTACATGCTCCTGTGGAGCACGCAGGTCAACGTGGCGGTGTTCCTGGTCTTCCTCACCCTCGAGGCCACCGAGGTCATCCTGTTCATCGGCAACTTCGCCTCGAACGAGAACATCATCAAGCTCGGCGGGTGGATCGGTGTGCTGACCGCTGCCGTCGCCTGGTACGCCTCCGCCGCCGGCGTGATCAACGGCATGACCGGACGCGCCGCGCTGTGGGTCGGGCAGAAGTTCGCCTTCGGAGCCACTCGCGCCGGCAGTCCGCTGCCACGCACCAACTCGTGACGGGATCCTGACATCGGCTCGATGAGTGAGGAGTGACGTGGTGAGCGACGAAGCCGCCCTCGACGCACTGCTGCAGGAGAACCGCCGGTTCGAACCACCGGCTGATCTCGCCCGCGAGGCCAACGCACAACCCGAGCTGTACGACGAGGCCGAACGCGACCGCGTGGCGTTCTGGGAGAAGCAGGCGGAGTGGCTGCGCTGGGACGAGAAGTGGCAGCGGGCACTGGAGTGGGAGCCGCCGTACGCGAAGTGGTTTGTCGGCGGAAAGCTGAATGCCGCGGTCAACTGTCTCGACCGGCACGTCGAGGCCGGCTTCGGCGACAAGGTCGCCTACCACTGGATCGGAGACGGCGAGCGCGACGAGCGGACCATCACCTACGCCGACCTGCACAAGCTGGTCTGCCAGGCCGCCAACGCGCTCACCGAGCTCGGGATCAAGGCGGGCGACCGCGTCGCCATCTACATGCCGATGATCCCGGAGACCGTGGCGGCAATGCTCGCGTGCGCGCGGCTCGGTGCGCCGCACACGGTCGTGTTCTGCGGGTTCTCTGCCGAGGCGCTGAAGGGGCGCATCCTGGACTGCGACTGCCGGCTCGTCATCACCACCGACGGTCAGTTCCGGCGGGGCGCGCCGACTCCCGTCAAGCCGGCCGTCGACGAGGCGCTCAAGGAGTGTCCGGACGTGAAGAACGTCCTCGTCGTACGCCGCACGGAAACCGAGGTCGAGTGGAACCCGGGCCGCGACGTCTGGTGGCACGAGCTCGTCGACGAGCAACCGACGACACACGAAGCGGAGAGCTTCGACGCGGAACAGCCGCTCTACATCATGTACACCTCAGGCACGACGGCGAAGCCCAAAGGCATCCTGCACACGACCGGCGGCTATCTCACCCAATGTGCCTTCACCCACCGCATGGTCTTCGACCTCAAGCCCGACAAGGACATCTACTGGTGCGCCGCAGACATCGGCTGGGTCACCGGCCACAGCTACATCGTCTATGGGCCCCTCTGCAACGGCGCCACCTCGATCATGTACGAAGGCACGCCGCACCCCGGTGACCAGGACCGCTGGTGGAAGCTGATCGAGCGGTTCAAGGTGTCGATCCTCTACACGGCGCCGACCACGATCCGGACCCTGATGAAGTGGGGCCACGAGCTGCTCGAGCCCTACGATCTCTCGTCGCTGCGTGTGCTCGGGTCCGTCGGTGAGCCGATCAACCCCGAGGCCTGGATCTGGTATCGCACCTACGTCGGCGGCGAGCGGACGCCGGTCGTCGACACCTGGTGGCAGACCGAGACCGGCGCGATCATGATCAGCCCGCTACCGGGCATCACCGCCACCAAGCCCGGCGCTGCGATGCGTCCGCTGCCGGGGATCTCCGCCGATGTCGTCGACAACAGCGGTCGGGGTGTCGGCAACGGCGGCGGCGGTTACCTGGTGCTCACGGAGCCCTGGCCGGCGATGCTGCGCGGCATCTGGGGCGACGACCAGCGGTACAAGGAGACCTACTGGTCGAGGTTCGACGGCGTCTACTTCGCCGGCGACGGGGCGAAGAAGGACGACGACGGCGACCTGTGGCTGCTCGGCCGGGTCGACGACGTCATGAACATCTCCGGCCACCGCATCTCGACCACCGAGGTGGAGCACGCGCTCGTCGGCCACCCTGCGGTGGCCGAAGCGGCCGTCGTCGGCGCCACCGACCCGACCACCGGGCAGGCGATCGTCGCGTTCGTAACGCCCCGCGGCAACGTCGCGGAGGACGAGGCTCACGGCGAGAAGTTCGTCCAGGAGCTGCGCGAGCACGTCGCGCGGGAGATCGGACCGATCGCGAAGCCGCGTCAGATCCTGGTCAACCCCGAGCTGCCCAAGACGCGGAGCGGGAAGATCATGCGCCGACTGCTGCGTGACATCGCGGAGAACCGTGAGCTCGGCGACGTGACCACGCTGCTCGACCCAACGGTGACCGACGCGATCCGCGAACGGATGAGCGACAAAGACGCCGAAGCCAAAGAAGGGTGAGCGCGCTCCACGACTTCGACTTCCTTCAAGGCTCGTGGCGGGTGCGCAACCGCCGGTTGCGCACCC
>DASSEX010000045.1:0-5734 GCA_035695045.1 Mycobacteriales bacterium
GGGGCGACGTACAGGGCTTGCGCGCCGCGGGCGACCAGGCCGTCGCGGTCCAGAAGGCGTGACGCTGCGAGGCCGAAGCCACGGTCACTGACGGTCGTCGCGGCGTCGAGGCAGATCCACTCGCCGACCGGTTCGCGGGCGACGTGCACGGTGAGGTCGGGGTTGATGAACAGCCAGTTCTCGAACGGCAGCACGAACGACACGCCGTTGCCCGAGTCCGCGATCGCCATGACGCGTTGCAGCCCGGTCGGCTCCTCGCCGTCGACGAGGGGGTAGCGCATCCGGCCCCAGACCGTCGCCGCTCCCGGGTCGACCCAGACGCCGCCGGCCTGCCGCCACTCCATCGCCGCGAGGTAGCCCCCTCCCCAACCGACCGGCAGCGGCGACTCGCCGAACGGGAAGGGCGGCACGTCCTCCGCCGGCTCGGGGCGGTCTGGGAGGTCGAGCTCCGCGTCGACGACGCGCCACGCCGTGGCGCGGGCAGCGACCCGGTCGGCGCCGTTGCCGTCCACGGAGTGCAGCTCGGACTGGACGAGCTCGACACTCTTGCCGGACCGCAGCACCTGCGTCGTGACCGAGACGTCTGCCACCGGCACCGGTCCGAGGATGTCGACGCTGACGCGGACGATGTGGCCGGGCCAGGCACCCTCGTGCTGCTCGATGGCCCGGGTCAGCAGCGCCGACGGGGGTCCGGCATGTTGCAATTGCGGATCCCACGGGCCGCCGGTGTGGACCGTCGACCTGAATCGGCCGTCACCGAGTGGCTCGTAGAAGGCGTCGGACACGACGCGGGAATCTACCTACGACCGGGAAGAGAGACATGACGGGGCTCGACGCGCTCATCATCTCGGGCGCGGGCCTCGTGGCGGGTGCGGTCAACGCGGCCGTGGGTTCGGGGTCGTTGCTCACGTTCCCGACTCTGCTGGCGGTCGGCTACCCGCCGGTCCTCGCCAACGTCAGCAACACCCTCGGCCTCGTGCCCGGCTCGGTGTCCGGGGCGATCGGTTACCGCCGAGAGCTCGCCGGTCAACGTCGCCGGATCCTGCAGATGCTTCCGGCCTCGGTCATCGGCGGAGTCGCCGGAGCGATGCTGCTGCTGGCCGTGCCAGGTGCGTTCCGTGACGTCGTACCGATCCTGATCCTCGTCGCGGTGGCGATGGTGCTGCTCCAGCCCCGCATCGCCCGGCGGCGACGGGCCCGCGGCGTCGTCGCGGAGCATCCGGGTCCGTTGCTGCACGGTGGTGTCCTGCTGTGCGCGGTGTACGGCGGCTACTTCGGCGCAGCAATGAGCGTCATCGTCCTCGGGCTTCTCGGCATCACCCTCGACGACGACCTGCAGCGGCTGAACGGCGTGAAGAACGTCATCACGGCGACGGTGAACGGAGTGGCAGCGGTCTACTTCGCGTTCGCGACGCATGTCGCCTGGTTCGCCGTCGTGCTGCTCTGGATCAGCTCCGCGCTGGGCGGGCAGATCGGCGCGCATGTCGGGCGCAGGATGCCGGCGCCCGTGCTCCGAGCCGCGATCGCCGTCGTCGGCACCGCGGTCGCGATCGACCTGCTCGTGACCTAGAACGTGCGGGTCGTCATGAGGGCGCGGACGCGGCGGTCGAGCAGCGACGCCCACCGCTTCACGTCGCCGCGCATCCCGGTGAAGCCCGGCGTGGCGAGCTGGGAGACCGCGAGATAGCGGCCGTAGCGTGCGACGACCCGAATCAGCACGTCCGAGCCCATCCGCTGTTGCAGGCCGACCGCGCGGTCGCCGAGCACGCCGGGGGAGAACCGGGTCAGTGCGCCGTAGGCGATCCCACCGCTGGTGGTTCCCGCCCGCCGCTGCCAGTCGGCGACGAGCTGGGTCAATGCGCCGTCGGCGCCGTTGGCCGTGCGGTAGAGCGTGCCGCCGCTGAAGACACGAGACACGCGGTTGTAGGTCTGCTGGTTGTGCGGTGGTTCATGCATCGCGCGGCAGAACGTCAGCTGGCCGTACTTCGACGCGTTCGCGCGGTAGGCCTTCGCCTCGCTCGCCGTGACCGTCTGGCTCGCTCCTTCGGCGACGTCCCAGCAACCGCCGTACCACCAGTCCCAGACCAGCCCCTGGTAGCGCGAACCGAGCATCGCCTTCGGCAGTCCGGCGGACAGCTGCATGACGGCGTCGAACCTGCTGTCACTGCGGCCGCGCACGAGCGACATCCGCGCCGACATCCGCGCCGAGAGGGTGCGCGCCACCGAGGACACGTCGATGGCCGCGGTCGCCGTAGCGGGACGCGTGTCGATGACGGATCCGACGAGCGGGCCGCGCCGGAACAGCAGCCACTTGGACAACCGGCCGCTGCTGAAGCGGATCGTGACCATCCGCGCGCCGGTGCCCGGGCCGGCCAGCGTCGCGACGCGGACGGAGGTCACGCCGCGGCTGCCCGGCAGCTTCCGCAGACCGGCGACGAACCCGGACACCCAGTTGGCGGCGCCCGCGGCGGTGAAGAACAGGTCGGTCTCGGTCGCGACGTCCTGGTACGGCGACCCGCCGGTGAACGCCCTGGCGAAGCCGCTGATCCGGCCGTTGGTCCGGTTGAGTCCGCACGTGCCGGCCGGGGTGAGCTCGATGTGTCCCAGCTCTGCGTTGTCCATGAACCCGTAGCGGAACCAGTCGACCTCGTAGGTCGAGACCCGGCTGCCGAGTGACGACTTGGGCACCGGCATCGCGGACAGGTCGTCGGCACGGTAGGTGACGGCACGCAGCGTCGACCCTGCCGCCGCACGTGCCGTGCAGAGCTGGTCGGTCGCCAGAGCGGCAACACCGGCGCCGCTCGTGACGATGGTGGGTGCGAGTCCGGCCGAGGCGGGGCCGGGCGCCGCCGTCGCGGCACCTCCGGCGAGCACCGCAAGCAGAGCGACGATCGTCGCGCGGAACGAGTGACGACGTGCAAGCATGACCGCCCCCGAGCTGTCGTGACCGATGGCTCATCGGTACGACGAGGGGGAGCGGCGCGCCAGAGGCGCAGGACCTGCTGTTGGTCCTACTCGAGGTAGTCGCGGAGCTTCTGGCTCCGGCTC
This sequence comes from Mycobacteriales bacterium, assembly GCA_035695045.1. GTDB lineage: Bacteria > Actinomycetota > Actinomycetes > JAFAQI01 > JAFAQI01 > DASSKP01. The sequence goes on from DASSEX010000045.1 coordinate 3,049, forward strand.
GGATGCCGCAGCTTCGAGAGCGTCTTCGCCTCGATCTGCCGGATCCGCTCGCGGGTCAGCCCGAACTCCTTGCCGATCTCGTCGAGAGTGCGCGGCTGGCCGTCGGTGAGCCCGAAGCGCAGCGCCACCACAGCCGCCTCGCGCTCGGGCAGCGTTTTCAGCACGCTGTCGAGCTCGCGCTGCAGCAGGCCGAACGACACGACCTCGGCGGCGATCGGCGCGTCCGCGTCCTCGATGAAGTCACCGAGCTGGCTGTCGCCCTCGTCGCCGACGTTCTGCTCGAGGCTGACCGGTTCACGGGCGTAGCCCTGGATCTCGACGACCTTGTCCGGGGTCATGTCGAGCTCGGTCGCCAGCTCGTCGGCGGTCGGCTCGCGGCCGAGGTCCTGCAGCATCTGCCGCTGTACACGGGTGAGCTTGTTGATCTGCTCGACCATGTGCACGGGGATGCGGATCGTGCGGGCCTGGTCGGCCATCGCGCGGGTGATCGCCTGACGGATCCACCAGGTCGCGTAGGTCGAGAACTTGTAGCCCTTGGTGTAGTCGAACTTCTCGACCGCACGGATCAGGCCGAGGTTGCCTTCCTGGATCAGGTCGAGGAAGGCCATGCCACGACCGGTGTAGCGCTTGGCGACGGACACCACGAGCCGCAGGTTGGCCTCGAGCAGGTGGTCCTTCGCGCGCTGGCCGTCGGCGGTGAGCCACTCGAGGTCCTTGCGGACGGTCTTGGTGAGCTTCAGCTCGCCGGCGTCGGACTGCCGGAGCTTCTCGGCGGCGAACAGACCGGCCTCGATGCGCTTGGCGAGCTCGACCTCCTGCTCGGCGTTGAGCAGCGCGACCCGGCCGATCTCCTTCAGGTACGCCCGGACGAGGTCGGTCGAGGGACCGGAGGTGTCTTCCTCGGGGACGACGACCTCCTCGTCGTCCTCCTCCTCGACCAGCTCGGCGGCGTCGGGCTCCAGCGCCTCCGGGTCACCGGGCTCCGCGCTCTCCGGCGCCGGTGCGGCGGCGACCTTCGCCGAAGCCGCCTTGGTGGCGCGCTTGCCTGTCGCCTCCTCCGCGTCCTCCACGACCGAGACCGCACGCTTGCGGGTGGCCGGCTTCGCCGCGGACTCGCCGTCGGCTTTGGACGCCGCGGCCGGCTTCCGGCTCGCGGTCGGCTTCTTGGCCGCGGCCTGACGTGCGCTGCTCACCAACTGCCCTTCCCCTGCACTCGGGACGCCCGACATGCCGGACCGGCCGAGCCCTCGGGGGAACGGCGACCGGCCAGCCGGGTACGACGTCGAGACTACAGCGGGTAGAGCGCGTCGAGAACCTGCGAAACCCGGTTTCGCCCGCCCGGGCTACCGGCGACGAGGATGTGACCTGTGGGGCAGATCTTGATCGGCACGGCGTCGTGGACGGACAAGACGCTGCTGGAGTCCGGCTGGTACCCGCCGGAGGTCACCACTCCGGAACAACGGCTGCGCTTCTACGCCGAGCAGTTCCCGCTCGTCGAGGTCGACTCGACCTACTACACACCGCCCAACGAGCGGAACAGCGAGCTGTGGGCCGCGCGGACTCCGGACTACTTCCGGTTCAACGTGAAGGCGTTCTCACTGCTCACCCAACATCCGACCCGCCCGGGTGCCCTCTACAAGGACCTGCGCGAGCGGCTCGGCGAGGAGGCCGCAGGCAAGAAGAACCTCTATCCGAAGGACGTGGACGACAAGACGCTCGACGAGGTGTGGGAGCGGTTCCTCTCCGCTCTCGAGCCGCTGCACGAGGCCGGCAAGCTCGGGACGTTGCTCTTCCAGTTCCCGCAGTGGTTCACGATCCGCAGGTCCAACAAGCAGTACATCCTCGAGTGCAAGGAACGAGCGGCGCCGTACCGGATCTGCGTGGAGTTCCGGTCGGCGACCTGGTTCAGCGACGACGAGACGACCGCAGAGACCCTGGACTTCCTTCGCTCGTACGCCGTGCCGTACGTCGTGGTCGACATGCCACAGGGACATGCGTCCTCGGTGCCGCCGGTCGTCGCTGCGACCGCGCCGGACCTGGCGGTCGTGCGGTTCCACGGGCACAGCGACAAGTGGAACAGCCGCGACATCTACGAGCGCTTCGGCTATCTCTACGAGCAGAAGGAGCTTCAGCCGTGGGCGCCGCGGTTGCAGGAGCTCGCCCAGCAGACGCAGGAGACGCACGTCCTTCTCAACAACTGCTACCGCAACTACGCGCAGACCAACGCCCGCCAGCTCGCCGCGCTGCTCACCGAGTGACCGCCGGCGTGGATCCTGCGTCGCCGGGCGGCAGCATGGGCGGCGGGCGGCCCGGGTAGCGGGAAGGGGTGGCGAGCGACGACCCGGAGCGGATGCGCGCGGCGCTCAAGCGGGTCGCGGTCCTGCTCAAGCAGGGTGAGGTGCCGTTCGCGCTCGCGGGCGGGTACGCCGCCTACGCCCGCGGCGGGCCGGAGTCGGACCACGACGTCGACTTCTACCTGCGCGAGGAGGACGTCGGCGCTGCGGAGAAGGTGCTGACCGGCGCCGGCCTGCGGGTGGAGCAGCCCCCGGAGGACTGGCTGGTCAAGGTCTACGTCGACGACGCGATGGTCGACCTGATCTTCCGGCCGACCGCGATGCCGGTGACGACGGAGATGATCGACCGCTCGGAGGCGATGGAGGTCGAGAGCGTCGAGATGCCGGTGCTC
>DASSEX010000046.1:0-3378 GCA_035695045.1 Mycobacteriales bacterium
GACGGTTGCATAGCGCAGTCCCATCGCTTGCACGCTTTCCGCGACCCGACGCGGCTCGTCCCGGTCCAGCGGCGCCGGCTTCCCCGTGTCGATCTGGCAGAAGTCGCAGCGACGTGTGCACTGCTCGCCGCCGATCAGGAAGGTCGCTTCGCGGTCTTCCCAGCACTCGAAGATGTTGGGGCAGCCGGCTTCCTCGCAGACGGTATGCAGACCCTCCCGACGGACCAGTGCTTTGAGCTCGGTGAACTCCGGCCCGGTGCGCAGCCGCGTCTTGATCCACGGCGGCTTCTTCTCGATCGGCACTTCGGCATTGCGCGCCTCGAGCCGCAGCAACCGCCGTCCTTCCGGTGCCACCGTCATCGGGTTGCCACCGCCGGCGCCAGCACTGCGTTCAGCTCGCGTTCGATCACCGGAATCACATCGGCGACCGCGACGTGCCGGCCCGACTCCACTGTCAACGACGTCACGCCGGCGTCGGTGATGCCGCACGCCACGATCGCGTCGTACGCCGCGAGATCGCAGTCGCAGTTGAGCGCGAACCCATGCATGGTGACGCCACGAGCGACACGGATGCCGATGGCGGCGATCTTGCGGCGGCCGTCGGCCGTCCACACGCCGCTTCGCCCGTCGACCCGGCTGGTCGGGACGTCGTACGACGCACACACGCGCATCAGCGCGTCCTCGAGCCGGCGCACGTAGGCGACCACGTCCACCGGATCAGGCAGCGCGACGATCGGGTAGCCAGTGAGCTGCCCGGGGCCGTGCCACGTGATGCGCCCGCCCCTGTCGACGTCGATGACGGGCGTGTTGCCGCCGACCGGGCGTTCCCAGTCCTCGGTGCGTTTGCCGGCGGTATAGACCGGGTCATGTTCGAGCAGGAGGACGGTGTCGGAGATCTCGCCGGCGACTCGCTGGGCGTGCAGCTGTCGCTGCCGCTCCCATGCCACCAGGTAGTCGACGCGGCCGGCGTCGACAAAATCGATCACACCATCGAGGGTACGCCGCGGTAGCTGTGGACAGCGCCGGCCGAGCGGCGTCCGTTTTCTGTTGACTGATCACTATGACCACGTCGTTCGACCTGCCCGGCTATGTCGTCGAAACGTTGATCGGCTCGGGCAGGACCGGCGAGGTATGGCGCGGCCGCGACGGCTTCGGCGGAGTCGTCGCGATCAAGCGGCTGCACCGGGCGGACGCAACGTCGCGCGAACGCCTCCGTCGCGACGCGGCCGTGCTGTCGTCGCTCAGTGGCGACCATGTCGTGCGGGTGCGGGATGTGGTCGTCGCCCACGCGCAGGCGTTCTTGGTGATGGACTACGCCGCCGGCGGCGACCTTACGTCGGTCCTCTCCGCTCGCAGTGTGCTTACGCCACCGGAAGTCGTGACATTGGTGGGGCCGCTGGCGATGGCGCTCGCCGACGCCCACGGTCGCGGGCTCGCGCACGGCTCGATCACGACCGCCAACATCGTGTTCAGCGAGGACGGAAGACCGATGCTGGCCGACTTCGGGCTTGCGCCGATGCTCGGCGACCCACCGGCCGACGCCACGGTGGCGGCGGCGGACGACGTGCAGGCCCTGTGTTCCGTCGGCCTGGCTGCTCTGGCCCGCGAACAGGCACCACCAGCACTGCTGGCCGCGATCGAGGCCGGTCTTGCACCCGACCCGCACGACCGTCCGACGGCGCGCGATCTGGGTTTGGCCGTGCTCCGGTCATGCGCTGCGGCTCCGATCCGTCTCGTGGCGCCTAAAGCGCCGCCGCCGACCGCGACCGCCGCAACGTTGCCGGCGCGACCACTGCCGTCACCGGCGGTGCAGCCATCGCCGTCACGGCCGCCGACCGCGCCCGCGAGGACGAGACGCTCCCTCTTCGTTGCGGCCGTTGCGCTAGTGCTCCTGATGCTTGCCGTCGCGGGCGGCATCGGCTGGGGCCGGCACAGCGGCCCGGCCGCTGCCATCTTGTCGCCGTCGCCGTCGCCGTCGCCGCTACCCGCGCTGCCGACGAAGGCAACCAGCGAACCGGTGCCGGTCGACTGGATCACCGTCGTTCGCGCACTCGACCGCCGAAGAGCAGCCGCGTTCGCTGCATCGGATGCGGGCGCCTTGCGCGAGGTCTACGTGGCGCGATCCTCCGCTCTCGCGGCGGATGTTGCGACGCTGGATGCGATGGCTGAGTCCGGACTGACGGCGCGCGGATTCGCGATCACGACGTCCAGCACTCGCTTGCTACGACGAACGGCAACGTCCGCGACGCTTCGCGTGACTGACGCGTTCGCGTCCTACCAGTTGGTGCGATCCGGCCGGCCCGTGCGGTCTGTCCTTGCGCGTGGGCCGCGGACGTTCACCATGACGCTTGCCCTCGTTGGCGCGAAGTGGCGGATAGCGAGCGTCAGCCGATAAGCGCTGCCAACGCCGCGTCGATGTCGGCGTAGGTGAACACGAACCCGGCTTCCTCCAGTCGCGCCGGCACGACGCGTTGGCTCACCAACACACCTTCGTCGGCGAAGTCGCCCAGGGCGGCGCGGAGCGCCGGCGGTGGCACCCACGCGAACGCCGGGCGGCCGAGCGCATGCGCGATCGCCTTCGTGTAGTCGCGGTTGCGAACCGGCTCCGGTGCCGTGACGTTGACCGGGCCGGCGATATCAGTGGTGAGCAGGAAGCGCAGCGCGGCGATCTCGTCTGCAAGCGCGATCCACGACATCCATTGCTTTCCCGAACCCAGCCGCCCGCCCAACCCGAGCTTGAAGATCGGCAGCACCTTGCCGAGTGCGCCGCCGTCGGCGGAAAGCACGATCCCGCTGCGCGGATGCACGACGCGCACGCCGGCGTCGACGGCGGGTTGTGCCGCCGCTTCCCATTGGCGGACGACGTCGGCGAGGAATCCCTGTCCGCTCGGCGACGATTCGTCGACCGCCTCCTCGCCGGTCTCGCCGTAGAACCCGACGGCGGAAGCCGACAGGAGCACCTTGGGTCGTGACGACTCAGGCAGAGCGGCGATCGTCGTGGCAATCGTCATCGTGCCGTCGACGCGGCTTCGTACGACGCTGCGTTTGTAGTCGTCGGACCATCGCTTGTCGCCGATGCCGGCGCCGGCGAGATGCACGACAGCATCGGCGTGCTCCAGATGGGCGGCGTCCAGGCCGCGCCGAGCCGGGTCCCACTGTCGTTCGTCGGCTGCCTGCGCTTGTCGTCGTACGAGCCGGACGACGTCGACGTTGTCGGCGCGCAGGCTCTGCACCAACGCCGAGCCGATGAGACCGGATGCCCCGGTGACGACAACCTTCACCGTGAACGGTTACAGACCGAGCTCGGCGTCGAACTCGCCTTCTTCCAAGCGCTGCTTGATCGTGCCGAGGAAGCGCGCGGCGTCGGCGCCGTCGACC
>DASSEX010000047.1:0-34240 GCA_035695045.1 Mycobacteriales bacterium
CGGTCAAGGAGGCCTTCGAAGCGGCGGCCGCAGGCAGCGAGCGGCTGGCTGTGGTCGTCGACAGCGAAGACCGCGTGCTCGGCTCGCTGACCGACGGCGACATCCGAAGAGCTGCCTTGCGCGGCGTCGCGATGGACTCGCCCGTCGGCGACCTGCTGTCATCCGCGCCCTTGCTCTGTACCCCCGACCAGTCCGACGACGAGGTGCGCGACATCCTGCGGGCGCATCGGCTTCCTGCCGTCGCGGTGGTCGACGGCGACCGCCGCCTCGTCGGCGTCCGTCGGATGGCCGAGCTCGACCCGCAAGCGGTTGCCGCCGCTGTCGGCGTGCTGATGGTCGGCGGTCGAGGTGAGCGGTTGCGACCCCTCACCGACAAGCTGCCGAAACCGCTGCTGCGCATCGGCGGGTCAGCGATCGTGGAGCGGCTGATCACCTCGTTCCACGCCGCCGGCGTCCGCGACGTCTACCTGACCCTCAACTACATGGGGGAGGAGTTCGAGGAACGGCTCGGCGACGGAAGTGCTCTCGGCGTCCGGATCCACTACATCCGCGAGACCCGCGCCATGGACACCGCGGGGTCGCTGTCCCTGCTCGAGCCGCCGACGACCCCCGTGCTCGTCAGCAACGGCGATCTCGTGACGACCGCCGACTTCGCGGCGATGGTCGACTTCCACCGCTATCACGGTGCCGACCTCACGGTGGCCGGGGTCGAGTACGCCGCCCAGGTGCCCTACGGCGTCCTGCGGACCGCTGAGCATCACCTGCTGCACATCGACGAAAAGCCGACGCTTCGCCAGCTCGTGAGTGCGGGTATGTACGTGTTGCAGCCGGAGGCGCTGCGCTACGTGCCGGGTGACCGGCCGTTCAAGATGACCGACCTGATGGATGCGTTGCTGCGCGACGGCCGGACGGTCACCGTTTTTCCCCTGCTCGAGCGCTGGTCCGACATCGGGACCCGCGAAGAGTTCGAGCGGGTCCTGTTCGAGTTCGCCGTTGAGGAGGATGCATAGGTGTCGACGTCGTCGTGGTCCGGACGCAAGGTGCTGGTCACGGGCGGGGAGGGATTCATCGGCAGCACGCTGGTGGACCACCTGCTCGGGCTGGGTGCCCAGGTTCGTGCCTACGTTCACTACAAGCCCTACGGATCGGCGGGCTACCTCGCCGGCCGCGAGGACGACGTCGAGATCCTCGCCGGTGACGTCCGCGACGGTGAGCGGGTCAGCGAGGCCGTGCGTGGCTGCGACACGGTCTTCCACCTCGCGGCGCTGATCGGCATTCCTTACAGCTACGTCGCGCCGGAGAGCTACATCCAGACCAACGTGCTCGGCACCTACAACGTGGTCAACGCCTGCCGGCACCACGGTGTGCGGCGGATGGTCCACACGTCGACGAGCGAGACGTACGGCACGGCGATCACTGCGCCGATCAGCGAGGAGCACCCGCTGCAGCCGCAGTCGCCGTACTCCGCCTCGAAGATCGGCGCCGACATGATGGCGCTGTCGTTCAAGCACTCGTTCGACGTGCCCGTCGCGGTCATCCGGCCGTTCAACACCTACGGCCCTCGGCAGTCAGCGCGCGCGGTCATCCCGACGATCCTCACGCAGCTGCACTCCGGCGCGAAGGAGATCAGGCTCGGGTCGACGACGCCGACCCGCGACTTCAACTACGTCGACGACACCGCGCGCGGCTTCCTGGCCGTGGCGGAGAGCGACCGCGCTCTCGGTCATGTCGTCAACGTGGGCTCCGGACGTGAGATCTCCATCGGCGACCTGGCGCAGCTGCTCGTGAAGGTCAGCGGGCAGGACGCGAAGGTCGCCACCGATGACACGCGAGTCCGGCCGGACAACAGCGAGGTCGAGCGCCTGCTGTGCGACAACACGCGCGCCCGTGAGTGGTGCGGCTGGGAGCCGCAGGTCTCCCTCGAAGAGGGCCTGCAGAGGACTTCGGACTGGGTGCGGGACAACCTCGCCCGGCTGGAGACCAAGGGCTACCAGATCTGACCGATGGACACCTCGCTGACCGGCCCGCAGCAGGTGGACGTCCCCGTCGCCGCTGAGCTCGGCCGCGTGCATTTCATGGGCATCGGCGGCGCGGGGATGAGCGGCATCGCCCGGATCATGCTGGCGCGGGGGATCACCGTCAGCGGGTGTGACGCCAAGGACTCGCGGGCGCTCGCCGCGCTTCGCGCCCGTGGTGCCGACGTGCACGTCGGTCACGACGCGGCGCACGCGTTCGCCGCCGACACGGTCATCGTCTCGAGCGCGATCCGGCCCAGCAACGTCGAGCTGATCGAGGCGCACCGGCTGGGCCGGCTGGTGCTCCCGCGGGCCGCCGCGCTCGCGTCCGTGATGGCGGGGCAGCGGGGGATCGCCGTGGCCGGCACTGCCGGCAAGACGACGACGACGTCGATGCTCACCGTCGCTATCCAGGCCTGCGGCGGGGACCCGAGCTACGCCATCGGCGGCGACTTGAACGAACCAGGATCCAACGCTCACTACGGATCGGGCGAGTTCTTCGTGGCCGAGGCCGACGAGAGCGACAAGTCGTTCCTGCTCCTCTCACCCGAGGCGGCGGTCGTCACCAACATCGAGGCGGATCACCTCGACAACTACGGCTCGGTCGAAGCGGTCCACGAGGCCTTCCTGGCCTTCCTCGGCCGACTTCCCGACGGCGGTGTGGTCGCTCTCGGCGCGGACGACGAGGGTGCGATGGGACTCGCCGACCCCGCGCGCGAACGCGGGCTTCGGGTCGTCACGTATGGCGTCGACGCCGCGGCCGACGTACGCGCGAGCGATCTCGCACTCGTGGGCCAAGGCGTCCGGTTCGACCTCGTGGCGCATGGACGCCGCCTGGGAGAGGTCTCCCTGCAGGTTCCGGGTCAGCACAACGCCGTCAACGCCGTCGGCGCTCTCGCCGTCGGTCTGCAGATGGGGCTACCGGTCGCCGACATGGTGCGCGGGCTCAGTGAGTTCACCGGTGCGCGCCGCCGCTTCGAGTTCAAAGGCGAAGCGCGCGGTGTCCGGGTCTACGACGACTACGCGCATCACCCGACGAAGCTGCGGGCTGCGTTGACGGCCGCCCGGCAGGTGGCCGGGAGCGGGCGTCTCGTGGTCGTGTTCCAGCCGCACCTCTACAGCCGCACCAGCTTCTTCGCCAAGGAGTTCGCCGAGGTCCTTGCGCTGGCCGACATGGTCGTGGTCATGGACGTCTTCGCAGCCCGGGAAGACCCGGTGCCGGGCGTGACGGGCAACCTCATCGCTGCGGCGATCCCGTTGCCGGCGGACCGGGTCGTCTTCGAGCCGAGCTGGGCCGCGGTTCCCGGCGTCGTCGCCGCGTTGGCGCGTCCGGGCGACCTCGTGCTCACTGCGGGTGCCGGCGACGTGACGATGCTCGGGCCGGAGGTGCTGGCGACGCTTCGCGACGACGAGGCCGTCGAGGCAGCGCGGTGAGGCGGGAGCACGACGGTTCGACGGCGAGCTTCGTCGCCTGGCGGCGGGCGCGCCGGCTGCGGATGCTCCGGCCGGCACTGATCGCGGTCGCGGTCGTCTGCCTGCTCTCGGTCGGCGCGTGGGTCGCTCTCGACTCCTCGGTGTTCGCTCTGCGCAAGGTGACGATCGAGGGCCTGGTGCGGCTGACGAAGCAGGAGGTGCTCGACCGCGCCGCGCTGCCCGGCGGCCGGTCGCTGCTGCGGATCGACCCGGCCGCCATCGCCGCGCGGATCGAGCGGCTGCCACCCGTGGCGCAAGCCACGGTCACCCGGCGGTGGCCGCACGCACTCGACATCAGGATCACCGAACGCCGTCCGGTCGCCGTCGTGGCCACCGGAGGCACATGGGTACTCGTCGACATCAACGGCGTCGCTTTCGCCACGGTGCAGAGCGCCCCGACCGGACTGGTCCCGGTCCGGGTAGGCGCCGCCATGGCGGACGGAGGCACGGCCGACGCGCGGTCAGCGCTTGCCGTCTACCGCTCGCTGTCGCCGGCCCTGCGGCGCCAGGTCGTTGAGCTCCGGGCGAGCTCGCCCGCGTCCGTCTCGTTCCAGCTGCACGACGGCCGCGACGTCGTCTGGGGGAGTCCCACCGACAACGCGCGCAAGCTCGCAGTGCTCCGCGCGCTGCTGCCGAGACACGCACGTCACTACGACGTCAGCGCGCCCGGTGTCGCCGTCACGAGCTGACATCTGCAGGGTCCCGCGGCGACTGTCGAAGTTCACCCCGGGCGACACGGCGAGGTCGCTTGACCCGTCGCGCACGCGGCCCCTACTGTCCGGTCAGTCCTCTGGTTGACATAACTATAACGGTCTACCTGAGGGTGAGAGTCGGTGGCAGCTTCCCCTGGCCATCGCCGTCGCAGGACTCGCACATCGCAACTTCCCCAAATGACCTCCCGGTCGTCGCGTGCCCGCGTGATGCCGGACCGACCAGCCGACGAAGGGCAGCGCAGTGGCAGCACCACAGAACTACCTGGCCGTGATCAAGGTTGTGGGGATCGGTGGGGGCGGCGTCAACGCCGTCAACCGCATGATCGAGGTCGGCCTCAAGGGCGTCGAGTTCATCGCGGTCAACACCGATGCCCAGGCGCTGCTGATGAGCGACGCCGACGTCAAGCTCGACGTCGGCCGTGAGCTGACCCGCGGTCTGGGCGCAGGCGCGGACCCCGAGATCGGCCAGCGCGCTGCTGAGGACCACGCCGAGGAGATCGAAGAGGTGCTCAAGGGCGCCGACATGGTCTTCGTGACGGCGGGCGAGGGTGGTGGCACCGGCACCGGTGGCGCACCGGTCGTCGCGCGGATCGCCAGGTCGCTGGGCGCTCTCACGATCGGTGTGGTGACCCGCCCGTTCTCGTTCGAGGGCAAGCGGCGCGCGACGCAGGCGGAGACGGGCATCGCCGCCCTTCGCGACGAGGTCGACACGCTCATCGTCATCCCCAACGACCGGCTGCTGTCGATCAGCGACCGGCAGGTCAGCGTTCTCGACGCCTTCCACTCCGCCGACCAGGTCCTGCTCTCCGGTGTGCAAGGCATCACCGACCTCATCACGACCCCCGGCTTGATCAACCTCGACTTCGCCGACGTGAAGTCGGTCATGGCCGGCGCCGGATCCGCTCTGATGGGCATCGGCTCGGCACGCGGTGACGACCGTGCGGTCGTCGCGGCCGAGATGGCGATCTCGAGTCCGCTGCTCGAGGCGTCCATCGACGGCGCGCACGGCGTGTTGATGAACATCTCCGGTGGCAGCGACCTCGGCCTGTTCGAGATCAACGAGGCTGCCCAGCTCGTTGCCGACGCGGCGCACCCGGAAGCCAACATCATCTTCGGTGCCGTCATCGACGACGCCCTCGGCGACGAGGTGCGGGTCACCGTCATCGCCGCCGGCTTCGACGGGGGCGCACCCCGGCAGCGTGCACACGAGCCGCGGCGAGCCCAGATCCGCGAGCCGCAGCCGGCGGCCAACGGCTCGGACGCGACCGTCGACCTGGTGGCGGCCGAGGAGCCGGTGGCGCGTGAGAGTGGTCGGCAGACCTTCACTCCGAGCCGCCCGCAGCCGCCCCGCCGGACGATCGTCTTCGACGACAGCGACGAGCTCGACGTCCCCGACTTCCTGAAGTAGCCGGCGGGACGAAGACGGTTCCGCGAGGCGCTCGCGTGTTCGCGCACCGCGAGCTGCGCGGCGGCGTAGGGGTCGCCATCACGGATCGGGGCGGCGGGACGAGCCGGTCGCCGTGGGCGAGTCTCAACCTCGCCGACCATGTCGGCGACGATCCGGGCGCCGTCGCGGACAACCGCCGCCGGTTGGCCGAGGTGCTCGACGTCACCGACCTCGTGAGCATGCGCCAGGTCCACGGCGCCGATGTCGCCGTCGTCGACGAGATGCCGGAGGAGGTCCCGACGGCGGACGCCCTCGTCACCCGAAGCAGCGGGCTCGGGCTCATGGTGCTCGTCGCGGACTGCACGCCGGTGCTGCTGTCCGACCGTCGCGCCGGAGTGGTCGCGGCGGTCCATGCGGGTCGCAAGGGCTTGGCGGCGGGCGTGGTGCCCGCGACGCTGGAGGTGATGAGCAGCCTCGGTGCACGGCCCGATCGCACCTACGCCCTCGTCGGTCCGGGCATCTGTCCGGAGCACTACGAGGTTCCGGAGCAGATGCGTGCGGACGTCGACGCCGCCGCCCCCGGGTCGGCAGCCACGACGCGGGCCGGGACGCCCGCGATCGACATCCGTTCAGGAATCGTTCGACAGCTGCATGAACACGGCATCAACCGGCTCGCGGTGCTTCCGCAGTGCACCGCCGAGGACGACGACTTCTTCTCGTACCGGCGCGACGGTGTCACGGGTCGGTTCGCTGGTGTCGTCTGGCGGGCGACGTGAGCCGGCGCGACGAGCTGGCCGCCAACCTCGCGTCGACCCAGGCTCGGATCGCGGCCGCCTGCGCGTCCGCCGGTCGGGCCGCCGAGGACGTCGTACTGGTCGCAGTGACCAAGACCTGGCCGGCGAGTGATGTGCGCCTCCTCGCTGAGCTCGGGGTCCGCGATGTCGGCGAGAACCGCGACCAGGAGGCACGGGAGAAGCACGCGAGCTGTGCTGACCTCGCTCTGCGGTGGCACTTCGTCGGGCAGCTGCAGCGCAACAAGGTCTCGTCGGTCGCCACGTATGCCGACGTCGTGCACTCCGTCGACCGGATCTCGCTCGTCGGCGCGCTCGGACGAGCCGCGACGTCACACGGACGATCGCTCGTCGCGCTCGTCCAGGTCTCGCTCGATCCGACTCCTGATGCCGGGCGCGGGGGTGCGGCACCGGGCGACGTTCTCGCCTTGGCCGAGGCGATCAGCTCCACGCCCGGCCTGGAGCTCGGGGGAGTGATGGCGGTCGCGCCTCTCGACGCAGACGCGGACCTGGCGTTCGCCCGGCTGGCCGACGTGGCCGCCGGGCTCCGCCGCGTTCACCCGGCCGCGACGACGATCTCGGCCGGGATGACCGGCGACCTCGAAGCGGCCATCCGACACGGCGCGACACACGTGCGTGTCGGTACGGCGTTGCTCGGCCGCCGAACGCCACCGGTCGGGTAATGTCCCGGCCATGGCTGGCGCGATGCGCAAGATGGCGGTCTACCTCGGCTTGGTCGAGGACGAGGACCCGGAGTTCTACGACGAGGACGGCTATGACGAGCCGGCCGGCACCGTCGCCCGTCGCGGCGACGCCCCTGCCCCCTTGCGCGTGACCCGACCCGACGAGACCGCGGTCAGCTATACGCCGCCTCGCCGGGCCGCGACGGAGGCCGTCGACGGCTACCGCATCACGACCATGCATCCCCGTACCTACAACGAGGCGCGCACCATCGGTGAGCACTTCCGCGAGGGCACGCCGGTCATCATCAACCTGACCGACATGGACGACGCGGATGCCAAGCGCCTGGTCGACTTCGCGGCCGGCCTGGTGTTCGGCCTGCACGGCAGCATCGAGCGGGTCACCAACAAGGTCTTCCTGCTCACACCGGCCAACGTCGAGATCACGGCTGAGGACAAGTCGCGGATCGCCGAGGGCGGCTTCTTCAACCAGTCCTAGCGCTCCGGCCCCGACGTGGCGATCCTCGCTGCCATCGCGCTCTACGTGCTGTATGTCTTCCTTGCGCTGCTTTTCGTGCGGCTGATCGTCGGCTGGGTCATGGTGTTCGCCCGTGACTGGCGACCGACCGGTCTCGTGGCCGCGACGCTCGAGGTCGCCTACTCCGCCACGGACCCGCCTTTGAAGGCACTCCGTCGCGTGCTGCCGCCGTTGCGACTAGGGTCGTTCTCGGTGGACCTCGCTTTCATCGTGGTCCTGATCGTGACCTACGCGCTGATCGCGGTGGTCCGCCCGCACGCAGCCTGATCGACGAGGTGACTCGATGCCGTTGACACCTGAGGACGTCCAGAACAAGCGGTTCACGACCGTGAGGTTCAAAGAGGGGTACGACGAAGAAGAGGTCGACGCCTTCCTCGACGAGGTCGAGGCCGAGCTCCGCCGCCTCCTGGGCGAGAACGACGAGCTGCGTCGAGCGCCGAAGCCGGCTGCACCGGCTCCGGCCGCTGCACCCCCGCCCCCGCCACCTTCCGCCCCGGAGGAGCAGCCGCAGGAGGCCGCCCTCCGGACCCTCCTGCTGGCACAGCGGACCGCAGACGAAGCGATCGCGCAGGCGAAGGCGGAGGCGGACCAGATCGTCGCCGCTGCCCGGATGAAGGCCTCAGCCCTGGAGCAGGAGGCACAGCAGCAGCACGCCGCGACGGTGGCCGACCTGCAGCGTCAGCGCAACGCGCTGGAGGCGCAGATCGACTCCCTGCGCGGCTTCGAGCGCGAGTACCGCACCCGGCTCAAGGCCTACCTCGAAGGTCAGCTGCGAGAGCTCGAGTCGGCACAGTCCGCCGCACCGGCGCCTGCAGCCGGAGGTGGCACGCGTGCGGCGTCCGGGCCACCTGCGCCTCCCGCACCCGCTCCGACCCCGAGCCCGGCCGGAGGGCCACCGCGTCCTCCCGCGGCAGCTCCTACGCCAGGCGGCGATGTGCCGCGTCTGGCGCCGCCCCCGCCGCCGGCCGGTGGCTCCGGGGCGCCCAGTCCGTTCAGCCAGGCGCCGCCCCTCGTGGAGGACGTCGACACCGGCAGCGACGCCCCGAGCGGGCCTCCGCGAGAGCCGGGCGCGGACCACGACGTCGACACGTCCGGCGGCAACGCGCGCTGAGACTCGCGCCGAGGCCCGACCGCTGCCGCGGGCGGGATCGCTAAGATGCCCGCGCACGCCGCCACGCGGCCGCGAATGAAACGGAGTCCACCGACGTGATCGTCATCAGCGGAGTGCTGCTGCTCGTCGCCGTCGTCTTCCTCGTGATCGGGCTGTTCGGCTCGCTCGTGTGGGTCTACGCGTCGATCGGTGTCAGCGTGGCGTCGTTCGTCTTCCTGCTCCTCGGGGTGCGGCAGCGGCGGGGAACGGTGCCGGACCTCGCGCCGACACCCGGCCCGCTGAGCCGACTCGGCGCCGTCGGTGCGCCGCCGGCCGCTGAGCCCGACGAGGACGTCACGGTCGTGGCTCCCACTGCCGCGCCGGAGGCGGCGCCGGCCGCGCTGGCCGTGGGTGCGGCCGCCGCGGGCGAGAGCAGCGCTGCGGCCACGTCGAGTCCGCGCCGCGGTGACGCGACAGCCAGCCTTCGTCGCTCGGCATCGTCGGCCGGTGCGGCTGCCAAGCGCACGCCGTCGCGCACCGCAGCCGCCGCGAAGAGCACGTCGGCGGTTAAGAAGACCGCGTCCTCGTCCGCTTCGGCGAGCAAGTCGGCGGCCAAGTCGACCGCCTCGAAGTCCACCGCTGCCAAGTCCACCGCTGCCAAGTCCACGGCGGCGAAGTCGACCGCCTCGAAGTCGACGGCGGCCAAGTCGGCCGCTGCGAAGTCGACGGCCGCGAAGTCGACGCCGGCGAAGAAGACCGCCGGCAAGTCGGCGGCAGCCGCCAAGAAGACCACTTCGTCCAAGACGACGGCGTCCAAGACAACGGCGAAGAAGACGCCTGCGAAGAAGACGACGGCCAAGAAGACGACAGGGTCCGCCGACTCCTCCTGAGAGAAGTCAGCGGACCCCGGTCAGCGGACGGGCGTTCAGGCGCGACGGCGGAAGGGGTCGCGCTGAGGCGGCGCCGGCAGCGAAACCCGGTCGCCGTCGACCGACAGACCGGTCAGCTCGAGGACGTGGGCGAGGATCGTGGTGGTGGTCTCCCCGCGCTCCACGCCGTCGTGCGTGACCATCGCGCGGTAGATCATCGCCCAGTGCTTCGCCGGCGTGTCGTAGGTCCAGTCGATCGAGCCCAGATGCATGGCGGTGCCCTTGCTGCCGCCCTCACCGTCGAACGGGCCGCTCCATACCTGGATGCCGGCGGGGCCCGCGGCGAAGCAGCCTCCGCGACCGACGTCCTCGCGGGCGGCCGCGTCGAGCAGTGCCCGCGCCTGCCGCTCCGGGAGCACCAGAGCCGGGCGGACCTGGCTCGTCAGGGCCGGAACCGCGATCGCGTCCGTGTTCAGCCGAAGGTGAGCCGGCTGAGCCAGAAGCGTCAGTGCCACGTGGACCTCCCGATGGAACGGCCCCGAGGGTGCGCCGTTCGGAGTAACGGTGCGGGGGCAGTTAGAGCATCGGCACCTGCACAGCCCAATATGGCTACGCCGAACGGCTGAACTTGGCCTGCGGGCTCAGTCGACGGTGCGCAGCCAGAACGTGACCCCGAGCTCGGCGACGGTGTGTGGGGCAAGTGGAGCGTTCGGTGCACCCTCCGTGCAGCTGACGGCCAGCACCTCCGAGGCGAGCAGGTCCTGCCCCTCGCGCAGCGCTTCGACCGTCGCGGCCTCCGACGCCGACCACCACAGCTCGATCCGGTCGCTGACGTCGAAGCCCTGGCCTTTGCGGGCCTCCTGCACCAGCCGGATGACCTCGCGGACCGTACCGGCCCGCCGGAGCTCGTCCGTGAGCTCGAGATCGAGCGCGACCACCTCGTTGGCCGCCGTGCCGACCGCCCAACCCGCCCGCGGTGTCTCGGTGCGCAGCACGGCGTCGCCCGCCACCTCGACCCGTTCACCGTCCGGCAGGGTCACCGCCCACTGGTCACCGACGGGCTCGAGATGGCCGGCCGCGATCGCGGCGGCGACCACTGGGGTCTGCTTGCCGAAACTGCGGCCGAGCACGCGGAAGTTGCCCTTGTAGCTCACGTCGACCAGGTCACCCGCCGCCGACAGCCGACCGACCTCGCGGACGTTGAGCTCGTCCGCGAGCTGCGCCCGGAGCTCGTCCGGGAGGTCGTCCCAGCCGGTCGCTGACACGAGGGCGCGGCGAAGCGGCTGGCGCGTCTTCTGCCCGGACTCGGCGCGCGCCGCCCGGCCGAGCTCCACGAGCCGCCGTACGAGCGCCATCTGTGCGGACAGCTCCGCGTCGATGAGTCGGGTGTCGGCCTTCGGCCAGTCGCGGAGATGCACCGAGTCGGGCACCTCGGGGGAGACGTCGTGCACCAGCCGCTCGTGCACCTCGTCGGTGATGAACGGAACGAACGGCGCCAGCAGCCGGGTGATGACCTCGAGGCACTCGTGCAGCGTGGAAAGTGCCGACGCGTCGCCGTCCCAGAACCTTCGGCGCGACCGGCGGACGTACCAGTTCGACAGGTCGTCGACGTACTGGCTGAGGGCGCGTCCTGCGCGGGTCGAGTCGAACTCCTCGAGCGCCGTGTCCACCTCGTCGACGACGCGGTGCAGCTCCGAGAGCGCCCAACGGTCGAGCAGGGGTCGGTCGGTGAAGTCCGGCGTCCGGACCGATTCCGGCGTCCAGTCGTTGGCGTTGGCGTAGAGCACGAGGAAGGCAGCGGTGTTCCAGTAGGTGAGCAACATCTTGCGGACGACCTCGTCGAGCAAGGCGTGCCCGACCCGGCGGGTCGACCACGGGTTGCCGACGCAGAGCATCAGCCAGCGCAGGGCATCCGCGCCGTGCCGCTCGAACAGCTCGAACGGGTCGAGCACGTTGCCCAGATGCTTGCTCATCTTGCGGCCCTGCTCGTCCACGATGTGACCGAGACAGAGAACGGTCTCGTACGACGACTTGTCGAACACCAACGTGCCGACGGCCATCAGCGTGTAGAACCAGCCGCGGGTCTGGTCGATGGCCTCGCAGATGAACTGCGCCGGGTAGGCCTGCTCGAACTCAGCCTTGTTCTGGTGCGGGTAGCCCCACTGAGCGAACGGCATCGACCCGGAGTCGTACCAGGCGTCGATCACCTCTGGCACGCGGACAGCCGTCGAGGAGCATCCCTCCTCGGGACAGCCGAAGGTGACCTCGTCGACGTACGGTCGGTGCGGGTCGAGGTCGGCGAGGTCCTGGCCGGCGTACGACGACAGCTCGGCGCGCGACCCGATGCAGGTGAGGTGCCCCTCCTCGCACCGCCAGATCGGCAGAGGGGTGCCCCAGTAGCGGTTGCGCGACAACGCCCAGTCGATGTTGTTGGTCAGCCAGTCGCCGTAGCGTCCGTGCTTGATGGTGCGTGGGTGCCAGTCCGTGCGCTCGTTCTCCGCGAGCAGCTGGTCCTTCACCTCCGTCGTGCGGATGAACCACGACGGCAGTGCGTAGTAGATGAGGGGCGTGTCGCAGCGCCAGCAGTGCGGATAGGAGTGGGTGTAGGTCTCGGCGCGCAGCAGGATGCCCCGCTCGCGGAGATCGTCGACGATCCGCGGGTCGGCGGACTTGAAGAACTCGCCGCCGACGAGTGGCAGGTCGTCGGCGAAGTGTCCGTCCGGCTTCACCGGGTTGACGACAGGCAGGCCGTAGCGACGCGCGACCGCAAGGTCGTCGGCGCCGAACGCCGGTGCCTGGTGCACGAGGCCGGTGCCGTCCTCGACCGTGACGTAGTCGGCAACGCCGACGTAGTGCGCCTCCGGAATGTCGACGATGTCGAACGGCCGCGCGTAGGTCGTGTGCTCGAGCTCCTTGCCCCTCATCGACGCAACGACCTCGACCCGTGTATCACCGAAGACCTTGGCGACGAGCGGCTGCGCAACGACGAGCAGCTCGTCTCCGTCGTCGCCGGGCACGCGGACGACGTCGTACTGCACGTCCGGATGCACGGCGACCGCGGTGTTGGAGATGAGCGTCCACGGCGTCGTCGTCCAGACCAGCAGCGCCGCGCCCTGCTCCGCCAGAGGTCCGCTCGTCACGGGGAACCGAACGAAGACCGACGGGTCGGAGACGTCGTAGTAGCCCTGCGCCACCTCGTGGTCGGACAGGCCGGTGCCACAGCGCGGGCAGTACGGCGTCACTCGGTGGTCCTGGACGAGCAGGCCCTTGTCGAAGATCTGCTTGAGCGACCACCAGACGCTCTCGACGTACGACGCGTTCATCGTCCAGTAGGCGGCGTCGAAGTCGATCCAGTACGCCATCCGTTCCGTGAGCCGGACGAACTCGTCGACGTGCTCCTGTACGGACTCGCGGCAGCGTGCGTTGAACTCGGCGATCCCGTATGCCTCGATGTCCTGCTTGCCGGAGAAGCCGAGGCGCTTCTCGACCTCCAGCTCCACGGGCAGACCGTGGCAGTCCCAGCCGCCGCGCCGCGGGACGTTGAAGCCCTTCATCGTCTTGAAGCGCGGGAACAGGTCCTTGAAGACGCGCGCCTCGACGTGGTGCGTGCCGGGCTTGCCGTTGGCCGTGGGTGGCCCCTCGTAGACCGTCCACAGCGGTCCCGCAGCGCTCTGGGCGAGGCTGCGGGCGAACACGTCACGCTCGCGCCAGCGGGCCAGCACCTCCCGCTCGAGCGCGGGCAGGTCCACCTGGGCGGGCATCGGGCGGAACGGCATCGGTCCTCCGGTCGGCGGTCGCCCTGGTCGGGCGGTCGAGCTGCTGCCACCGGAGGGACGAAGCCGGCCGGGCCGGGCTCCGCGGTACCACCCTCCTTGACCGCCGGCTGGCGCCGTCGGCCCGCTCATCAGGGTGCGGCCGGCTCTACTCGCGCTCCGTGGAGCGCTTTCTTCCGGCGGCTCAGGGGTGATTTTCGCGCCGGGCACGCCCCCGGGCTCTCACCGTCCCCGGGTCGCTCGTGGCTGCGACCGGTGCTACTCGTCCCCGTCAGCGCCTTCTCGCGAGGCTCAGGCTAGCCCGTCCCTCCACGTGTGGCCCAGCGGGATTCGGGCGCTCGAGGGGCAATCCGTGCGTCATCCGGCGCCGAATGACCGAATTGGGCAGGGTGGGTCGAGCGGCGCGTTACGTTGCCGGGTCCGAAGGAGCGACTTATCCTGCACCGACCCACGATCGGGCGGCGGCAGACGTCGCTGCAGGTGAGGAGGCGGCGCAATGGCCGACGAGCGGGGACGCGGTCGCCTGCGCCGCCTGTTCGGCAAGCGTGGCCGCGAGGAGGCCGAGTCGGCTCCGGCCGCCCCGGCGACGCCGCCGGCTCCCGCCCCACCGCCGCCGGCTGCTCCTCCGACGCCGCCCGCTCCGCCGCCTGCGCCCGCCCGCACCGCCGAAACCCCGCGACCGTCCGCCGAGGCGGCGCCGGTGAAGGGAACTCCCGTGGCGAGGAAGAACGCATCGTCGTCGACGAGCGCCACCCAACGGCTCGCCCGATCGTCGTCCCGGTCTGCGCCGGGCGGGTCGCCTGCGAAGGCTGCGGCAAAGAAGGCCGCGCCTGCCAAGGCGGCGGGGAAGAAGGCTGCTGCGGCGAAGAAGGCTGCCCCCGTCAAGGCTGCGGCGAAGAAGGCCGCTCCGGCGAAGGGGGCGGCGAAGAAGGCTGCGCCGGCGAAGAAGGCCGCTCCTGCCAAGGCGGCGGTGAAGAAGGCCGCACCCGCCAAGGCGGCGGCCAAGAAGACTGCGCCGGCGAAGGCTGCACCGGCGAAGAAGGCCGCGCCCGCCAAGGCAGCGGCCAAGAAGGCTGCACCCGCCAAGGCGGCGGCCAAGAAGGCTGCGCCCGCGAACGCTGCTCCCGCGAAGAAGGCCGCGCCTGCCAAGGCGGCGGTGAAGAAGGCTGCACCTGCCAAGGCGGCGGTGAAGAAGGCTGCGCCCGCGAAGGCCGCACCAGCCAAGGCGGCGGCGAAGAAGGCTGCGCCGGCGAAGGCTGCACCGGCGAAGAAGGCCGCGCCCGCCAAGTCCGCACCGCCGAAGGCGGCGCCGGCCAAGAAGGCGCCGGCCCCCGAGCAGCCGCCGACCAAGGCGGCCGCGGCCACGAAGGCGCCGGCAGCGAAGGCGCCCAAAAAGGCCCAGGCGGCCAAGGAGCAGCCGACCAAGGCCGCAGCTGCGCCCACGCCCACGCCAGCACCGGTTCCCGCGGAGAAGGCAGTGCCCGCGAAGGCGGCTGCCGCGAAGACGACGCCTGAGCCGGCGGCAGCCACGAAGGCCGAGCCGGCCAAGGCTGCTCCTGCCAAGGCCGCACCCGCGAAGGCCGCGCCGGCCAAGTCCGCCGCTCCCACTCGTACGGCGGCGCCCGGAGCCACCGTGCTGCCGGGTGAGTCACCGTGGACGAAGCCCGAGCTGAACGAGCTCCGCAAGGAGCTCGAGGAGCAGGCACGTGAGCTGCGCGGTGAGATCAGCGAGGCGGAGACGGCCTGGGCTGCGCTGCAGCGGGACAGCGGAGAGGGATCCGGCGACGACCAGGCCGATGCCGGCACCAAGACCTTCGAGCGCGAGCACGAGATGTCGCTCGCGGCGAACAGCCGCGACCTCCTCGCCCAGGTCGAACGAGCACTGCAGCGGCTGGACAACGCCACATACGGCATTTGTGAGAACTGCGGCAATCCGATCGGCAAGGCGCGGTTGCAGGCGTTCCCGCGTGCCACCCTGTGTGTGTCATGCAAGCAACGCGAGGAGCGGCGGTAGCCGCAACAGCGCCGACCCGCCCCCGTACGCGCCGGACGGCGCTGCTCCTGGTGACGGCGGCCGTCGTCCTGGTCGCCGACGCCGTCAGCAAGGTCGTCGTCGTCGCCACGATGACGCCGGGCGAACGGGTCGATCTGGTGGGGCACTACCTCCGGCTCACGCTGACCCGCAACGCCGGCGCCGCGTTCAGCGTCGGCACCAGCGCGACGATCCTCTTCACGGTCGTCGCGGTCGGCGTCGTCGTCGTCATCGCGAGAGAGGCGCGCCGGCTCACCAGCTCGGGGTGGGCGCTGACCCTCGGCCTGCTTCTCGGCGGCGCCCTGGGAAACCTGTCCGACCGGTTGCTGCGCGCTCCGGGGCCGTTGCGGGGCCATGTCGTCGACTGGATCGAGCTGCCGCACTGGCCGGTGTTCAACCTGGCCGACTCGGCGATCGTCATCGGCGGATGTCTCGCCGTGTTGCTGGCCAGCCGTGGCACCCCACTGGACAGCCGAACTCCGGCAGCCGCTCCGACCGAAGACCCGGCCGAGCAGTGAACTCACCGGCTGATGTCCGCGCGCTGCCGGTGCCGGACGGACTGGACGGGCTGCGGGTCGACGTAGCGGTGGCGCGGATGTTCGGCCTGTCCCGCACGGCCGCAGCCGACCTTGCGGACGCCGGCGCCGTCGTCGTCGACGGCCGAGCCGCCCGGAAGTCCGACCGGGTCGGCAGCGGCGTCTGGCTCGAGGTGGCTCTGCCCGGCGCGGCGGCCCCGCCGCCTCCGCCCGAACCCGTCCCCGGGCTGCGGGTCGTCTACGAGGACGGCGACATCGTCGTCGTGGACAAGCCCGTTGGTGTGGCGGCGCATCCGAGTCCCGGCTGGACGGGTCCCACCGTCATCGGGGGGCTCGCGGCCGCGGGTCACAGCGTCGCGACCTCCGGCGCAGCGGAGCGGCAGGGGATCGTTCACCGGCTCGACGTGGGCACGACCGGCCTGATGGTCGTGGCGAAGAGCGAGACGGCGTACTCCGTTCTCAAGGACGCCTTCCGCGAGCGCACCGTCGACAAGACCTACACGGCACTCGTCCAAGGTCACCCGGATCCGACCAAGGGCACGATCGACGCGCCGATCGACCGGCACCCGACGCACGACTACAAGTGGGCCGTGGTCGGTGACGGCAAGCCGAGCGTCACGCATTACGAGACGGTCGAGGCCTACCGCGCGGCGTCGTTGCTCCAGGTCCGGCTGGAGACCGGTCGCACGCATCAGATCCGCGTGCACATGGCGGCGATCCGCCATCCCTGCGTGGGTGACCTGACGTACGGCGCCGACCCGACGCTCGCCCGTCGGCTCGGGTTGACGCGGCAGTGGTTGCACGCCTCTCGGCTGGTCTTCCGCCACCCGGCCGACGGGCGGGTCATGGACTTCACCAGCAAACCGCCGGCTGATCTCCAGCACGCCCTCGACGTCCTGGCCGCCGAGTCATGACGATGGGTCCATCGCGGTTTCGTCGCCTCGACGACCGGTGGGTTCCGCGGCTCGCGATGCGTCTCCACCGCATCGGTGCCGCGATCCGTGGTGGCAGCCGACGGCCCACCGCGCGGCTCGTCAGTGCCGCCGCAACCTCCGAGCCCGCGCTCGCCGGCTCGATCGTCGCGGTGCTCCTCGCGGGAGTGTTGCTCGCGGGCATCGGTGAGCCGGCTGCATCACGCGACAACACCGCCGGGCCGCAGGCTCCACCCGTCCCCATCGTCGCCACGATCGGCCCGACGCCGGGCAGCTCGGTGGCGACGTACCTGACGAAGGCGTCGTTCGACCTGCGCCATTTCGGTGAGATCGCGCACGGGCGTTCCACCTACGCGATCGTCGACCTGCGCTCCTTCCAGACACCCGCGCAGGCGCAGGCGCTGTTCGGTGCGGTGCAGGTCGTCCGCGTCTACGTGCGCGTGCAGGCCGGCAAGCTGCCGATGACGGTGCGCAGCGTCCCGGTGCTGTCCGCCGGGCTGATCGCACCCGGCATGCGCACCGCCGCGACGGTCGCCGACGCGACGGCGAAGAGCTACGCCGTCCTGCTTGCCGGGCTGCATCCGAAGACCGCCGCAGACCGAACGGTGAAGCAGCGCTATGTGCTGATGCACCGCGCGGCGGTCGTGGAAGCTGCCGCGCTGCGGCGTCCGCTGCAGTGCGCCTGCGTGTTCGCCGCGATCGTCCGCGCCGACGCCGCGCGGCTGGCGACGCTCGCTGCCGAACCGCAGATCCGCTGCGTCGACCCCGGCCCGCCGAACGTCGAGCTGACCGGCCTGACCGCGTTGCCGCTCGACCCGCGCGACACGACGGTCGTGCCCGGCACCGGCTTGCCCAATGGCTGAGCGGGTTGGCCGACGCGGGTGACTGAGCGGCGGCTGCGGGCCGCGACGGGGGCGACGTACGCCGTTCTCGCCCTGAGCATGGCCGACAACACGATGGTCGGCGTCGCAGTGCCTTCGGTGCGCGACACCTTCTCCCTCGGGGTGACCGCGCTGCAGTGGGTGGTCGCGGGGTACGTCGTCGCGTTCGCGGCGCTTTTGTTCACCGGGGGAGTCGTCGGCGACCGCTACGGCCGCAAGCGGGCGCTCGTCTTCGGCATCGGACTCTTCGCGGCCGGCGCCCTGGTCGCGGCGACCGCGTGGGACTGGCGCATCCTCGTCGCGGGGCGCGTGGTGCAGGGCATCGGTGCCGCCTGCTCGGAACCGGGCACCTTGAGCCTGCTGCGCCAGCTGCATCCGGACGAGAAGTACCGGCTTCGAGTGCTCGGCGGATGGGCGGCTGCCTCCGGTCTCGCTCTCGCGGCGGGTCCGGTCGCGGCGGGTCTGCTGCTCGGTGCCGGCGGCTGGCGGGCCGTCTTCGTCGCCGAAGCGCTCGCGGCGGTCGTTGCGGGGAGCGTCGGGGCTGCGCTCCTTCCCGAGAGCGCTGACCCGGCGCCCGGTCGCGGGGACCTGCGCGGGCAGGCGCTGCTGGCCGCCGCGCTCGCGGCGACGACGTTCGCCCTGATCGACGGCCAGGAGCGGGGGTTCGGCGCCGTACCGGTGGTGATCGCGTGGGTCGTGGCGGCGGCGAGCGTCGCGGGGTTCGTCGCCGTCGAGCGCCGTCAGGACGAGCGGGTCATCGACCTGCACCTGCTGCGCGACCGAGTCGCCGCGGCAGGGTTGGTCGCCGCGGCGACGTCGACGTTCGCCTTGTTCGCCGTGCTGCTGCTGGTGAGCCTGGACCTGCAGATCGTCGGCGACTACGGGGGGCTCGCGACCGCGGGGATCTTCGCCCCGATGACCGCGGCCATGGTCCTCACTGGCCCGCTCGGTGGGCGCTGGGCCATGCGCGGACCGGCAGGCCCGCTGCTCACCGGGCTGATCCTGGCGACGGCGTCCTGCGCGCTGCTCGACGCGACGCTGTCCCGGCCGATCCCGGTGCTCCTCACCGTCGCGACGCTCACCGGGATGGGAGCAGGCTTCGGGCTCGTCATCGCGCCGGTGGTCGGCACCGTGCTGGCGCGGGTGCCGGCGCGACGATCCGGGATGGGCGCGGCTGCGGTGACGGCTGCCCGGGAGATGGGCGGCGTCCTCGGCATCGCGGTCCTGGGGGCCGTCGTCAACGGCCTGCTCATCTCGGGGCTCTCGGCGCGACTCGTCGACCTCGGGATCCCGGTGTCCTACCGCGCGATCGTGATCGACGCCGTCCGGCACGGCGCTCCGCTGCCGAAGCCGGTCGTCCCGCACGGCAACTTCCTGGAGCGGACGATCCAGGCCATCGAGCAGCACCTCACCGACCAGACGATCGACGCGGGCAAGGCGGCGTACGTCGACTCGTTGCGCACCGCGCTGATCGTGGCGGTCTGCGTCCTGGCCGCCGGAGCCCTCGCCGTCTGGCTGTTGCTGCGACGCGCCGATCCCGACACGCCGGAAAGTGTCAGCCGGAGGTGTTAGACAAGACCGGTACGTCGGCCGCCTTCCCCCGGTCGCTTGCTGACGGCGCCATCCCGGGAGAGCTGCGTTGAGTGACTCGTTCGTGCACCTGCACGTGCACACCGAGTACTCCATGTTGGACGGCGCGGCCCGGCTGAAGGACCTGTTCGCCGAAGCGGCGCGGATGGAGATGCCCGCGCTCGCGATGACCGACCACGGCAACGTGTTCGGCGCCTACGACTTCTGGAAGCAGGCCAAGGCCGCGGGCGTCAACCCGCTGATCGGCAGCGAGCTCTACGTCACGCCCGGCACGCATCGCTCGGAGCGGACCCGGGTGCGGTGGGCAGAGGGCGGCGAGGACGACGTCTCCGGCGGCGGTGCGTTCACGCACATGACCGTGCTCGCCGAGACGACCGAGGGCATGCACAACCTGTTCCGGATGTCCTCGCTCGCGAGCCTCGAGGGCTTCTTCTACAAGCCGCGCGTCGACCGCGAGCTGATCGCCCGCTACAGCAAGGGTCTGATCGCCACGACCGGTTGCCCGTCGGGCGAGATCCAGACCCGGCTGCGGATGGGTGACTACGACGGCGCCAAGCGGGTCGCCGGCGAGCTGCAGGACATCTTCGGTCGCGAGAGCTTCTTCTGCGAGCTCATGGACCACGGTCTCGACATCGAGCGCCGTGTCCACACTCAGCTCAAGCAGCTGGCCGGCGAGCTGTCGATCCCGCTCGTCGCGACCAACGACCTGCACTACACGTTCGCCGACGACGCGCAGGCGCACGAGGTGCTGCTCTGCGTCCAGTCCGGCAAGACCCTCGCCGACCCCAACCGGTTCCGCTTCGACGCCCGCGACTTCTACCTCAAGTCGCCCCAGGAGATGCGCACCCTGTGGCGCGAGCTGCCGGCTGCCTGTGACAACACGCTGCTGATCGCCGAGCGATGCCACGTCGAGTTCGCCGAGCGCAACCTCATGCCGCAGTTCCCGGTTCCCGACGGCGAGACCGAGGAGAGCTGGCTGCGCAAGGAGGTTGCGCGCGGCATGGCCCAGCGCTTCCCGGGTGGTGTCCCCGCCGACCGGCAGGCGCAGGCCGACTACGAGCTCGGCGTGATGATCCAGATGGGCTTCCCGGGCTACTTCCTCGTGGTCGCCGACCTCTGCCGGCACGCGCGGGAGAACGGCATCAGGGTCGGTCCGGGTCGCGGCTCCGCCGCCGGCTCGATGGTCGCCTTCGCCCTCGGCATCACCCAGCTCGACCCGATCGAGCACAAGCTCGTGTTCGAGCGCTTCCTCAACCCCGAGCGCATCTCGATGCCGGACATCGACCTCGACTTCGACGAGCGTCGGCGCGGCGACATGATCCGTTACGCGACCGAGCGCTACGGCGAGGAGCGGGTCGCGCAGATCATCACCTACGGCACCATCAAGGCCAAGCAGGCGATCAAGGACTCCTCGCGGGTGCTCGGCCACCCGTTCGCGATGGGTGACCGGATCACCAAGGTCATGCCGCCGCCGGTCATGGGCAAGGACATGCCGCTGTCGGCGATCTTCGACAGTGGCAACCCCCGCTACAAGGAAGCCGCCGAGTTCCGCCAGCTCTACGACACCGATCCCGAGGTCGCGAAGGTCGTCGACACGGCGCGCGGCCTCGAAGGGCTGAAGCGTCAGTGGGGCGTGCACGCCGCGGGCGTGATCCTGTCTCGGGAGCCGCTGCTCGACGTGATCCCCATCATGCGTCGCGAGCAGGACGGCGCGATCATCACGCAGTTCGACATGGGCGCCTGCGAGTCGCTCGGGCTGCTGAAGATGGACTTCCTCGGGCTGCGCACGCTCACCGTGCTCGACGACTGCCTCATCAACATCAAGAACAACCGCGGCGAGGACGTGCTGCTCGACCAGCTGCCGCTCGACGACCCGGCGACCTACGACCTGCTCTCACGCGGCGACTCGCTCGGCGTCTTCCAGCTCGACGGCGGACCCATGCGGTCACTGATGCGGCTCATGCGGCCGTCGTCGTTCGACGACGTCTCCGCCCTCATCGCGCTCTACCGGCCCGGGCCGATGGGCGCCAACGCCCACAACGACTACGCCGACCGGAAGAACGGCCGTAAGCCGATCGTGCCGATCCACCCCGAGCTCGAGGAGCCGCTGCGTGAGGTCCTCGGTGAGACCTACGGCCTGATCGTCTACCAAGAGCAGGTCATGGCCATCGCCCAGCGGGTGGCCGGCTACAACCTCGGACAAGCCGACCTGCTCCGGCGCGCGATGGGCAAGAAGAAGAAGGAGATCCTCGACAAGGAGTACGTCCCCTTCGCCGACGGCATGCGCGGACGCGGTTTCAGCGACGACTGCATCAAGACCTTGTGGGACATCCTCGTCCCGTTCGCCGACTACGCGTTCAACCGCGCGCACTCCGCCGGCTACGGCCTGGTCTCCTACTGGACGGCCTACCTCAAGGCCAACTACCCCGCCGAATACATGGCGGCGCTGCTCACGTCCATGAAGGACGACAAGGACAAGTCGGCGCTCTACCTCAACGAGTGCCGTCGCATGGGCATCAAGGTCCTGCCGCCGGATGTCAACGAGTCGGAAGGGACGTTCACGCCCCGTGGCACCGACATCCGCTTCGGCCTCTCGGCCATCCGCAACGTCGGCGACAACGTCGTCGCGTCCATCGTGGCGACCCGCCGGTCGAAGGGGGCGTACGCCGACTTCCCGGACTTCCTGAGCAAGGTCGAGCCGATCGCGTGCAACAAGAAGGTCATCGAGTCACTCATCAAGGCGGGCGCGTTCGACTCTCTCGGCCACACGCGTCACGGTCTGCTCCGCATCCATGCCGAAGCCGTCGACGCCTGCATGGACACCAAGCGCAACGAGGCGATCGGCCAGTTCGACCTCTTCGGGGCGGACGACAGCGACGATGCGGCTCCCGCGTTCGGTCTCGACTTCCAGATCCCGCTGGGGGAGTGGGAGAAGTCCATCCTGCTCGCCTACGAGCGGGAGATGCTCGGCCTCTACGTTTCCGACCACCCGTTGTTCGGCGTGGAGCACGTGCTCGCCTCCCACACCGACTGCTCGATCGCGGCGCTGACGGGCGAGGAGAAGGCCGACCAGTCGATGGTGACGGTCGGCGGCATCCTGTCGACGTTGTCGCGCCGGGTGAACAAGGCGGGCAAGCCGTGGGCGCTCGCGTCGCTCGAGGATCTCGAAGGCGCGATCGAGGTGCTGTTCTTTCCGTCGACCTACGAGACGTGCGGGATCCACCTCGCGGAGGACGCGGTCGTGCTGGTGCGCGGCCGGCTCGACAAGCACGAAGACGTGCCGCGGCTGATCGCGATGGACGTCAGCGTCCCCGACATCACCGAGCCGGTGCGCGGACCGGTGACGATCACGCTTGCCGCCAACCGCTGCACGCCGCCGATGGTCGAGCGGTTGAAGGACGTCCTGGCGACGCATCCGGGGACGACGGAGGTCCGCCTGCAGGTGCAGGCCGGGGCGAAGATGACCGTCCTGCGGCTCGACGACCGGCTCCGGGTCACGCCCAACAGTGGTCTGATGGCCGAGCTCAAGGCGTTGCTCGGCGCCGCTGCCTTGTCCTGACCCGCAGGAACTCTGAAGCCGCCTTCGGACAACAGCAGCGGGGCCTGTCCGATTCGTGCTTCGAGGTTCGCGACGTGGATGCGAGATGCTGGAGCGTGTGCGCCGCACCCTGACCTTCGCCGCGATCGCGGCTGCCGGCGTGCAGGTCGGACCGGCCGCCACGTGGCTTCCGCCCGTCAGGCGCGCACTCGCGCCGTCGCTGCTCGGCCGCGGCCGGCCGTCGTCGGTGGCGCTGACGTTCGACGACGGTCCGCATCCCGACGGCACCCCGGCCGTGCTCCACATGCTCGCGGAGCTCGGGTGGACGGCGACCTTCTTCGTGCTCGGTTCGCAGACCCGGCGTCACCCGGACGTCGCTCGCGAGATCGTGCAGCGCGGGCACGAGGTCGCGGTACACGGCGACGAGCATCGCTATCTCATCGCGCGTCCGCCGTGGACGGCGTACGACGACCTGCGACGAGCTCGCGAGAGCGTCGAGGACATCACCCAGGTCGAGCCGAAGTGGTGGCGGCCGCCGTACGGCGTGCTCTCCGGCCCGGGACTGCTCGCAGGGCGGCTGCTGAAGCTGCGGCCGGTGCTGTGGTCGGCATGGGGTCGTGACTGGCGGTCCGATGCCACCGCCGACTCGGTGGTCACCGATCTCCTGGCCACGGCGCCGGCGGGCGGCACCCTGCTCCTGCACGACTCAGACGTCACGAGTGCGCCGGGTTCGTGGCGGACGACGGTTGCAGCGCTGCCGCTGCTCGCGGAACGGATGTCGACGACCGGGCTGCGCGTCGGCCCGCTGCGCGACCACGGCATCTCCGCATGAGGTGGCGACCGCGACGGCCGGCGGAGCTCGTCGAGATCGAGACAGCGGTGGTCTTCGATGGTGACGTCTGGGTGGGAGACGGCACGCAGATCGACGCGGGCCGCGTCGTGGTCGACAGCGCCGGTGTCGTCACTGCGATCGGCAGAGCGGATGACGTCGACATGCCCCGCGACGCGATCCGGATCGCGGCCGGCTGGATCGGACCCGGCCTGTACGACGCCCACGTGCACCTCGCCTTCGGGCGACCGGAGGACATCGTCGCCGGAGGGGTCGTCGAGGTCCGTGATCTCGGTGCGCCGCCGGCCGACGCGGCCCGCTGGCGCCGGCTCGCGGCGCCCCGGGTCTCGGTGGCCGGCCCGCTGCTGACCGCGCCTGGCGGCTACCCCTCGACGTCGTGGGGGAGCCGCGGCTTCGCGGCCTTCGTCGACGACGTCGAGCAGACGGCACGCCTCGTCGGCGGACTCGCGGGTGAGGTCGATGTCGTCAAGCTCGCTCTCGAGCCCGCGGGCGGGCCGGTGCCGTCACTGGAGCTGGCTCGCGCGGTCGTGGAGGCCGCGCACGTGGCGGGTCGGACTGTCGTGTGTCACGCCCTCACCGTCGACATGGTCGAACGGGCGCTCGATGCCGGCGTCGACGAGCTCGTCCACACCCCGACCGAGCCGCTGCCCGCTGAGCTCGTCGCGCGGATCGCAACATCCGGTGTCGGCGTCGTCTCCACGCTGCACACCTTCGAGAAGTCCGGCTCGGGCGCGAACGCCGTGGCCAACGCCGCAGCGCTGGTGGAGGCCGGTGTCGCCGTTCGCTACGGCACCGATCTGGGCAACGCCGGCGTCGTCGCCGGAGCGGATGTCCGTGAGCTCGAACTGCTCGCCACCGAGGTCGGGATGGGCTCGGACGGAGCGCTGCGCGCGGCGACCCGGCCGCTCAAGGTGGGGAAGAGCGCCGGCGTCGTCGCGCTCGACCGTGACCCGCGGAGTGACGTGCGGGCCTGGCGTCGACCTGCATCGGTTCAGGTCGGCCGGATGCACCTGCAACGGCAAGGCAGCCGATGAGCGACGCTGGTGGGGTGAGCGCCGCAGTCCTCGACGTCCGCGGGGTCGTGAAGACCTATCGCGGCGCGGCGACCCCGGCGAACGACGGCATCGACCTGCAGGTGCACGCCGGAGAGGTCTTCGGTCTGCTCGGTCCCAACGGTGCCGGGAAGAGCACGCTCGTTCGCCAGCTCGCCGGGCTGACTCGTCCGGATGCCGGCCGCATCATGCTGTTCGGTCACGACCTCGCCGCCGATGCACGGGCGGCGGCGTCATTCGTCGCCTATCTCGCCCAGGACGAGCCTGCGCTCGACGAGCTGCCGGTGGGGCTCGCCGTCGAGACGACCGCGAGACTGCGCGGGCTCCCGCGGGGGGAGGCGCGGAGCGCGACCGCGACGCTGCTGGACGAGCTCGACCTCGGCGCAGTCGCCGCACGGCCGGTCGGCCGGCTGTCCGGCGGCCAGCGGCGGCTGGCCTGTGTCGCGGCCGCCCTCGCCGCCGATCGTCCGGTCCTGCTCCTCGACGAACCCACGACCGGGCTCGACCCGGTGGCCCGTCGTTCGGTCTGGTCGGCGATCGACCGGCGGCGGGCCGAGCGCGGCACGACTGTCGTCCTGGTCACCCACAACGTGATCGAGGCGGAGACGGTCCTCGACCGGGTTGCCATCCTCGACCGCGGCCGGGTCATCGCCTGCGACACGCCGGGACGGCTCAAGGCAAGGGTGAGCGACGACGTCCGGCTCGATCTGGTCTGGCGACGTACGCCGCCCATGCACGATCCCACTGTCGCCGCGCTCGCCCCCTCCGCGCGGATGGACGGACTGCGCTGGAGCGTCCGGCTGGATGCGGCATCGGCTCGCGAGTCGCTGGGCCGGCTGATGTCGGGGAGCACGCTGGACGCACTCGACGACTTCACCCTCGCGACGTCGACCCTGGAGGACGTCTACCTCGCGCTCGGTGGTCGTGACGACGACCTGGAGCGAGGATGACCGAGACCGCGACCGCGCCCCCTCGGGTGGCACCCGGGGCGGGCCGGCCGGGTGCGATCGCCGCGTTCTCCGCCGTCTACACGGGACAGATCGCGAGGGCCCGGGTGGCCCGCGGCCCGTTGCTGTTCGTCGCCTCGTTGCAGTCGCTGGGCATCCTGCTGCTGCTCCGCGGCGTGGTGCACAACGACCCGGTGCGCACGACTAGCGCCATCGTGGCCGGGTCGACGGTGCTGGTGGTCGCGTTCGTCGCGCTCAACCTGCTCGCGCAGCGGTTCGGGGCGTTGAAGGCCAGCCGCGCGCTGGACTACTACGGCGCGCTCCCCGTCACCGCGGCGCCCGTCGTCCTCGGCACGGCGGCGTCGTACGCCACGTTCACGATTCCCGGCGCGGTGCTGACGTGCGTCGTGGGCATTGCGATGTACGGCCTGTCGTTCGCGCACGTCTGGCTGGTCGTGCCGGTCGTCGTCGCCGCGGGGGTTGCGCTGTCAGGGCTCGGTGCGGCCATGGGGCTGCTCGCTCCACGGTCGGAGCTCGCGACGGTTCTCGGCCAGCTGGCGATGACCGCGGTGCTGTTCCTCGGTGTCATCCCGCCTGCGCATCTGCCCGCGGCTGCGCGGGCCGCCCGCGAGGTCGTGCCGTCGATGACGGCGGTGGACGCACTTGCGGCGGGTCTTCGCGGCTCGCCGACCTGGTGGAGCGTGGGCTGGCGGCTCGGGGTCAGCGTGCTGTGGGGCATCGTCGGCCTGGTCGTCGCCGCCCGTGCGTTCCGCCGTGCCTGCGCGCGCTGACAACCTGCGACAATTCTTCAGTGACTGCTGACCCGTGGCGCGCGCCCGACCCGTGGCACGTGACGGCGTCGGCGTACCAGCCCCCTGCCGTCGCGCAGGCCGAGGTGGTCCGCTGGCCCCACGACGCGCTCGTCGCCCTGCTGACGGCGACGATGGTCACGCTGACGGGCGCAGTCGTCGGGCTGATCTGGTCGGCGACGGCACCGAAGCTCTCGCTGCGGGCCGTGGTGGCCGGATCCGAGGCGACGTTCAAGTCGCAGATCGGAGCGGACGGCCGCTTCCTGTTCCTGGGCCTGATCGCGGGGGTCATCTGCGCCGGTGTCGTCGTCGCGCTCGGCGAACGCGGCCCCGGTGCGGTCCTCGGGCTCGCCGTCGGCGGCGTGCTCGCCGCGCTCGTGGCCAACAGGGTCGGGGTGGTCGCGCAGCAGGACGCAACGCTGTCAGCGCTGCGTTCGCTCGGGATCCCGCACAGCGCGCACGTGCTCGACCTGGTCGGCTTCCGAGTCCGGGCGCAGGGTGTCCTGCTGGCCTGGCCGATCGCCGCGCTCGTCGTGCACGGCTTGGTGACGTGGTTCCATCCCTCGTCACGCTGACTACCCTGGATCTTCGGCCCCCGTCTTCGGTCGCGACATCTGCGGCCGGCAACAGGAGAACTACGTGCTCACGCGCCTCGACCTGCGCGGCGACCGCCGCACCGACCCGCGCGCCGTGCTGCCGCGCGCGCGACTCGATGTCGAGGTCGCCATCGACGCGGTCCGGCCGGTGTGCGAGGCCGTGCGGGACCGCGGCGCGGAAGCCGTCCGTGAGCTGACCCAGAAGTTCGACGGGGTCGGTCTGGATGCGTTGCGCGTGCCCGAAACGGCGATCGACTCCGCGTTGCGTGCGCTCGATGCGGGCGTCCGCTCGGCCCTTGAGGAGGCGATCGCGCGGGCGAGAGTCGTGCACGAGGCGCAGCTGCGTGCGGACGCACCGGTGCAGGTCGCACCTGGTGCGACCGTGATCGAGCGGTGGGTGCCCGTCCGTCGAGTCGGCCTCTATGTCCCGGGCGGGCTCGTCGCCTATCCGTCGAGTGTCGTCATGAACGTCGTGCCGGCGCAGGTCGCCGGTGTGCAGTCACTCGCCGTCGCCTCTCCGCCGAAGCCGGAGTTCGGCGGCCTGCCCAACCCCGCGGTGCTCGCCGCATGTGCGCTTCTCGGCGTCGACGAGGTCTACGCCGTCGGTGGCGCACAGGCGATCGCGATGTTCGCGTACGGCGTCGAGGGAGTGGCTCCCGTCGATCTCGTCACCGGGCCCGGCAACGTCTATGTCGCGGCCGCCAAGCGCTACCTCCGCGGGATCGTCGGCATCGATGCCGAGGCCGGTCCGACCGAGATCGCGATCCTCGCCGATGACAGCGCTGATCCTGATTTCGTCGCCGCCGATCTCGTCGCGCAGGCCGAGCACGACGAGCTCGCGGCATGCCTGCTGGTGACGACGTCGGCCCGCCTCGCCGACGCCGTCGATGCAGCGCTCGCGCCGCGGGTCGAGAGCACTCCGCACCGCGCTCGGGTCGAGAAGGCGCTGACCGGGCAGTCCGCGGTCGCGCTCGTCGATGACCTCGACCACGGCGTCGACGTCGTCGACGCATGGGCCGCCGAGCACCTCGAGATCATCACGGCCGACGCATCCGCCGTCGCCGCCCGGATCCGCAACGCGGGAGCGATCTTCGTCGGCCCCTACTCGCCGGTGTCGCTCGGCGACTACCTCGCGGGCTCCAACCACGTGCTGCCGACCGGTGGCACCGCCCGGCACACCGGCGGCCTGTCGGTGCAGTCGTTCCTGCGCGGGATCCATGTCGTGGACTACTCCCGCGATGCCCTCGCCGCGGTGGAGCCGCACATCACTGCACTCGGCGGCGCCGAGGACCTCGGTGCGCACGTCGAGGCCGTCCGGACGAGGCTGCGATGAGCGGACTCGACGCGCTTCCCCTTCGGGAGGATCTGCGCGGCTTGACGCCGTACGGCGCCCCGCAGCTCGAGGTGCCGATCCGGCTCAACACCAACGAGAACCCCTACCCGCCGCCGCCCGAGCTGGTCGAGGACCTGCGTCGATCCGTCGGCGACGCCGCCGTTGCGCTGAACCGCTATCCGGATCGTGAGGCGACGGAGCTACGCGCCGGCCTTGCCGCCTACCTCGGCCACGGGCTGGCGCCCGAGCAGGTGTGGGCGGCCAACGGCTCCAACGAGATCCTGCAACAGCTGTTGATGGCCTTCGGCGGATCGGGACGCACGGCGATCGGGTTCGTCCCGTCGTACTCGATGCATCAGCTGATCGCGCGCGCGACCGGCACGACCTGGCACGCGACGCTGCGCCAGGACGACTTCTCTCTCGACGTGGAGACGGCGCGGCGAGAGGTCGCCCAGCACCGGCCGGACATCGTCTTCCTGTGTTCGCCGAACAACCCGACAGGCACGGCCCTGGACCCGGCGGTGCTCGACGCCGTCCTCTCCGAGGCGCCGGGGATGGTCGTCGTCGACGAGGCGTATGCGGAGTTCTCGCACCAGCCGACGCTGCTGCCGAAGCTCGTCGGTCACCCACGGCTCGTCGTGACCCGCACGATGTCCAAGGCGTTCGCCTTCGCAGGCGCGCGCGTGGGCTACCTCGCGGCGGATCCCGCGGTCGTCGACGCGCTGCGGCTGGTGCGGCTGCCCTACCACCTGTCCGCGCTCACCCAGGCGGCGGCGCTCGCGGCGCTGCGTCATGCCGATGCCACTCTGGCGCAGGTCGCGCAGCTGCGCGCCGATCGCGATCGGCTCGTCGCGGCGCTGCGCGAGCTCGGGCTCGATGTCGTCGACAGCGACGCCAACTTCGTGATGTTCGGGCGGTTCGACGACCAGGCCGTGGTGTGGGAGCAGCTGCTCGCGCACGGCATCCTGGTGCGCGACGTCGGCCTGCCCGGCTGGCTGCGGGTGTCGGTCGGCACGACCGAGGAGTGCGACGAGTTCCTCGCCGCGATGGGAAAGGTGCTCGTGTCATGAGCCGGACCGCACGCATCGACCGCAGCACGAAGGAGTCGCAGATCGAGGTCACCCTCGACCTCGACGGCACCGGTGTGACCGACGTGTCGACCGGTGTCCCGTTCTTCGACCACATGCTCGCGCAGCTCGGCAAGCACGGGTTGCTGGACCTGCGCGTCAAGGCGGTGGGCGACCTCGAGGTCGACGCACACCACACCGTCGAGGACGTTTCGATCGCCCTCGGTCAGGCGTTGCGCGAGGCGCTGGGCGACAAGGCCGGCATCACGCGCTTCGGCGACGCCCTCGTGCCGCTCGACGAGACGCTGGTGCAGGTCGCCGTCGACCTGTCCGGCCGGCCCTACTGCGTGCACGAGGAGCCGGACCTGGTCGAGCTGATCGGCACGTACGACACGACGCTGACCAAGCATGTCTTCGAGTCGTTCGCGGCGGCGGCGCAGATCTGCCTGCACGTTCGCGTGCTCGCCGGGCGCAACGCGCACCACGTGGTCGAGGCGCAGTTCAAGGCGGTGGCCCGGGCGCTGCGCACGGCCGTCGCGATCGACCCGCGCGCCAGCGGTGTGCCGTCGACCAAGGGCGTGCTGTGACGGCTCCGTCCGTCGTCATCCTGGACTACGGGTCGGGAAACCTGCGCTCTGCCCAACGCGCATTGGCCAAGGTCGGCGCCGACGTGCGGATGGTGACGGTGGCCGCGGATGCCGGCGACTGCGACGGCGTGGTCGTCCCCGGAGTGGGGGCCTTCGCGGCCTGCATGAGCGGAGTCCGCGACTCCGGTGCCGACGAGCTGGTCCGAAACCGCGTCGCGTCCGACCGGCCGGTGCTCGGCATCTGCGTCGGGATGCAAGTGATGTACGACGCCGGCGACGAGCACGGCGTCCACACCGAGGGCGTCGGGGTCCTGCCCGGTCGGGTGGAGCGGCTCGACGCCGACGTCCTGCCGCACATGGGCTGGAACGTCGTCACGCCACCGGCCGGATCGACGTTGTTCGCCGGTGTCGAGGGAGAGCGCTTCTACTTCGTGCACTCCTACGGCGTCCTGTCGAAGGCTGACGACCAGCCGAGCGGCGCGACGTTGGCCACGCATGGGCGGTCGACGTTCGTCGCGGCGATCGAGCAGGGGCCGCTGGCAGCGACGCAGTTCCACCCGGAGAAGTCGGGCGACGCGGGCCTGCACCTGCTGGAGAACTGGGTCCGCTCCCTCGGCTGACCCGGGCGCCGGGCTAGGCCGCGTAGTTGCGCAGGACCCGTAGGGCAGCGGTCGCGTGCGGGCCGCTCGTGGTCAGCGCCGTCCGGTCCGGCCCGATCCGCTGCGCCCCCACCCGGCAGAAGTCGCCGGCGGGACCGCGAATGACGGAGTCGGCGTCGTCCGGCCCGTACAGCCAGACGTCGCCGTTCGGGCCGGTCAGCTCACACCGCACGTCGTGCGCCTCCTCTCCGGCGACGGCGAACGCGTAGGGAAGCGTGCGGTGTCCGAGCCATGCGACGTGCCGAAGGCGAT
Source organism: Mycobacteriales bacterium (assembly GCA_035695045.1). Classification (GTDB taxonomy): domain Bacteria; phylum Actinomycetota; class Actinomycetes; order JAFAQI01; family JAFAQI01; genus DASSKP01. The sequence continues at coordinate 30,991 of DASSEX010000047.1, forward strand.
CGGAGTCCGGAAACGGCAGACCGAGCGGCCCGGTGATGTCGAGGCCGTGCGCCCAGTGCTCGGCGAGCCGGGTGACCGCGAGAACGGGAGGCCGCAGCGGCGCCGCCGCCCACGGCACTCGCTGGCCGGGGTCGGCTGACCGAAGCGCGGCGAGGGCCTCGCGTCGGGCTCTGCGCCAACGTTCGAACACGACCGCACCGGTCGCCCTCTCGGAGCGGACGGCGTCCTCCACCGCGTCGTCGAGTCGTTGGTCGCCTCGGTCCCACAGGCCCGGCCGCGTTGCGTTCGCGACGCTGACCGTAACCGCCTCTTCGGTCTGCGCGAGGTGCAGCACGACGTCCGCGATCGACCAGCCGGGAGCCGCTGACGGCGACTCCCATTGCTCCGCGGTCAGCGGTTCGAGCAACCCTTCCAACCGTTCCTGCTCTTCCGCCAGAGCGGCGATGGAGTCGGCCACGTCCGTAGTATCAGCGCGCCGATACCGTGGCGGGGTGTCAGGGTTCGAGCTGTTGCCTGCGGTCGACGTCGCCGACGGACAGGCGGTCCGCCTCGTCCAGGGCCAGGCCGGCTCGGAGACGTCGTACGGCGATCCGATCGACGCCGCGATGCAGTGGCAGTCGGACGGCGCGGAGTGGATCCATCTCGTGGACCTGGATGCGGCGTTCGGACGCGGCAGCAATGCCGACCTGTTGCGTGATGTCGTCGGCAAGCTCGATGTCGCGGTCGAGCTCTCGGGGGGCATCCGCGACGACCAGTCCCTCGAAGCGGCGCTCGCGACCGGCGCGCGGCGGGTCAACATCGGCACTGCCGCGCTCGAGAAGCCGGACTGGGTGCGCGACGCGATCGCCCGGCACGGTGATCGCATCGCCGTGGGCCTGGACGTCCGCGGCACGACCCTGTCCGCCCGCGGCTGGACGCAGGACGGTGGTGAGCTGTTCGACGTGCTTGCCCGGCTGGATGCGGACGGCTGTGCGCGATACGTCGTCACGGACGTCCACCGCGACGGAACTCTGACAGGTCCGAACCTCGACCTCCTGCGTGACGTCTGCGCGGCGACCGAGCGGCCGGTCGTCGCGAGCGGGGGAGTGAGCAGCCTCGACGACCTGCGAGCTCTCGCCGGGCTGCACGACATCGGCGTGGAGGGTGCCATCGTCGGCAAGGCGCTCTATGCCGGCGCGTTCACGCTGCCCGAGGCGCTGGCAGCTGTGCGATGACCCGCCGGGTCTCGTCCGGCACCCCCTGGGAGCCGGTCGTCGGGTACAGCCGCGCGGTCGCAGCCGGCGACCAGGTCTGGGTCAGCGGATGCACCTCGGTCGTCGACGGCGAGGTCGTGCATCCCGGAGACATGGAGGCGCAGGCCCGGCAGGCGATCCGCAACGCCGCCAGCGCGCTCGCCGACGTCGGTGCGAGCCTGCACGACGTGGTGCGCACGCGCATGTTCGTCACGGACATCTCACGGTGGGAGGAGGTCGCCCGGGCTCACGGTGAGGCCTTCCGCGACATCCTGCCCGCGACGTCGATGGTGCAGGTGTCTGCGCTCATCGATCCGTCGATGCTCGTCGAGATCGAGGTGGTCGCCTACCGGCCGGGCGTCGGTGACGAGTCGTCGCCGTGACGGTTGCCGTGCGGGTGATCCCGTGCCTCGACGTCGACGCCGGCCGGGTCGTGAAAGGCGTCAACTTCCAGGACCTCCGTGACGCCGGCGACCCGGTCGAGATGGCGGCGGTCTATGACCGCGAGGGTGCCGATGAGCTGGTCTTCCTGGACATCACCGCGTCCAGTGACAGCCGGGAGACGACGTACGACGTCGTCCGGCGCACAGCCGAGCAGGTGTTCATTCCGCTGACGGTGGGCGGAGGGGTGCGCAGCGTCGAGGACGTCGACCGGCTGTTGCGGGCGGGCGCCGACAAGGTCTCGCTGAACACCGCCGCGATCGCGCGCCCCGAGCTGCTCCGCGAAGCCGCCGAGCGGTTCGGCTCGCAGTGCATCGTGCTGTCCGTGGACGCGCGTCGAGCGGCGGGGACCCCGTCCGGTTTCGAGGTGACCACGCATGGCGGTCGTAAGGGGACTGGCATCGACGCGGTCGAGTGGTCGGCCCGCGGCGCGGATCTCGGGGTGGGCGAGATCCTGCTCAACTCGATGGACGCCGACGGCACGCAGGCGGGCTACGACCTCGAGATGATCCGCGCGGTGCGCGCGGTCGTCACCGTGCCGGTCATCGCCTCCGGCGGCGCCGGTGCCCTCGACGACTTCCCGCCGGCGGTCGACGCCGGAGCGGACGCCGTGCTCGCGGCGAGCGTGTTCCACTTCGGGAGGTTGCGCATCGATGAGGTGAAGGGGTCACTGGCCGACGCCGGTTACGAAGTGCGTCGAGGTTCCTGAGCTCGCCGTCGTCGCGGCGGACTCCCACCCCTCGTGCTCATTGCGTTACGTGCAGGCCGCATCGACGTTCACGGACCGGCACGAGACGCAATGATCATGGATCGCGCCGCCTGGTGCTCGAGCTCAGCGGACGAAGAAGTGCCAGCCGAGCCACCACCAGCCCAGCACGACCAGGAACCGTCCGCTGTTGCGGCTCGCCAGGACGGTGAACACGTCGCCGAGGCGCGGCCACGACTCGCGCCGACGCGCGGCCGTCTCCAGCAGCACCATGGCGACGCTGACGACCGCGAACGCCAGCACAGTGAGCTGAAACGGCGTCATCGGCCCAACAGCCAGTCGCCGAATGTCAGCCAGCCGAAGAACGCCAGCGCCCGCGTCTCGTTCGAGTGCAGGCCGTGGTTGACGATGTTGCTCACGGTCGGATGACCCGACGTGGACGACCCGGCGAAGAACCCGTAGGCCTCGAGGCCGACGAGCATCGTGATGAGCGCGATCCAGACCAGCCAGCCGGTGCGGCCGAGCCCCTGACGGGGCGTCGTACGACGCGGAAGGCGAGTGCTCAGCGCCAGGCCGATCGCGCCCGGGATGAACGTGACGACGGCGGCGGGCCAGGTGAACGGCGTGAAATGTCCGGCGACCCAGGCGTAGAGCGCTGCGCCGGCGAGAAGCAGTCCACGTCGCCGTCGCCGTTCGACCGCGAGCGTTTGCGTGGACACGCCGCCATTCTGCCTGTGGTCACACGGCAGAATGGCCATATGTCCCAGGCTGTGCGACCGACCTCACTCGACCCTCAGATCGCCGACCGGCTCAAGCGCGACGACGCCGGCCTCATCTGCGCGGTCACCCAGCAGTGGGACACCGGCGAGGT
>DASSEX010000048.1:0-2562 GCA_035695045.1 Mycobacteriales bacterium
ACCAACAACGTTGCAGTCAACGGGATCTAGGCTGTGTGCGTGGGGAAGATCTTCGAGGGGATCGATGACACGCTGCGCCGCTGGATCGCGCAGCAACCGATGTTCTTCGTCGCGACGGCGCCGCTGTCCGGCGATGGCCACGTCAACCTCTCACCGCGCGGCCACGACACGTTCTCCGTGCTCGACGAGCATCGGGTTGCGTGGGTCGACTTCACCGGCAGCGGCGTCGAGACGATCGCGCACCTGAAGGAAAACGGTCGCATCTGCGTGATGTTCTGCTCGTTCGACGCGAGACCACGCGTCGTGCGACTGCACGGCCGTGGCCACGTCGCGATGCCGGGCAGCCCCGCGTTTGACGACGTCGTAGCGATGCACCCAGAGCATCCATCGACCCGAGCCGTGGTGATCGTCGACGTGTCGCGCATCAGTGACTCGTGCGGTTACGGCGTGCCCGTCATGTCGGTCGTCGGCGAACGCGATCTGCTGCGGTTGCACGCGGACAAGCTCGGCCCGGACGGCATGGCCGACTATCTGGCCACCCGCAACGCCGTCAGCATCGACGACCTTCCCGGCTACTGAGAGCGCCTCGACGTGCGTTGGCGACGACGCTCGACGCTGGAGCGCGCATCGCTGGCGCGACCGCTCGCCCTCCGCGGCCGGCTGTGGGTCGGTGAGGGCACGACGTACGACGATGGGTGCGTTGTCGTGGACACCGACGGGCTGGTCGCGGCGTGCGGCGAGCGCGCTTCGGTCGATGTGCCGTTCGGTGCCTTCGAAGTCTCGGCCGGGTGGCTCGGACCAGGCATAGTCGACGAGCACGTGCATCTCGCTTTCGGCGACCCCGAGCATGTGCTGCGTCACGGCGTGGTCGAGGTGTGCGACCTCGGCGCCCCGCCCGCGGACGCGGTTCGCTTCCGGCAACTCGACGCGCCGCACACGCGAGTTGCCGGACCGCTGCTGACGGCCCCCGGTGGCTATCCGTCGCGGTCGTGGGGCAGTGCGGGCTTTGCCGCGTTCGTCGACGAAATCGATCAGACGCGCCGCCTGGTCAGCGGGCTGGTTACGCAAGTCGACGTGGTGAAGGTCGCGCTCGAGCCGCACGGCGGGTCGGTGCCGACCGCTGAACTGGTGCGCGCGATCGTCGAAGCGGCCCATGCCGCTGACCTGCCCGTGGTCGCGCATGCGCTGTCGGTGGGCATGGTCGAGCGTGCTCTCGACGCCGGTGTCGACCGGCTCGCCCATACCCCGACCGAGGCTTTGCCGGCCGAGTTGATCGCTCGCCTCGTCGAGTCACGCACGACGGTGGTGTCCACGTTGCACACGTTTGTCGCCAGCGGCGACGGACAAGCCGCAGTCGACAACGCGGCCGCCATCGTCGCCGCCGGCGGCGGTCTTCGCTACGGGACCGACCTGGGCAATGCCCACACGCGGCCCGGCGCGGAGCCCCGGGAGCTGGCACTTCTCGCGCATGACGTCGGCTTGGGTGCAGAGGGTGCGCTGCGGGCCGCCACCCACCCGCTCCGGGTCGGCGAGCCGGCCGGGCTGGTGGCACTCCCGGCGGATCCGCGCGACGACTTCGAGGTTTTGCGCCATCCGGTAGCCGTTGTCTGTGGCGCCACGGCGTTGCTGCAAGAGCCGCCAGAAGTCGGCTAGGCGACACTGGAGGCGTGCAGTCGTCGGCAGTCGCGGTGCGAGACCTGCACAAGACTCATCTGGCGCGCGGCTCGAAGGCCACGCCGATCACGGCCAACGACGGCATCGACCTGGAGGTCGGCGCCGGTGAAGTGTTCGGGTTGCTGGGTCCTAACGGCGCGGGCAAGTCGACGTTGGTTCGCCAGATCATGGGACTGTTGCGACCCGACCGCGGTCAGATCTCGGTTTTCGGGCACGACGTCGTCACCGAGCCGTCGGTCGCGCCGCGGCTCGCCGCGTATCTCGCCCAGGACGAACCCGCACTGCGCGACATGCCGGTGCGCCTCGCGGTGACAACAACCGCTCGGATGCGCTGCCTCTCGCCATCGACGGCGGCGGCGGCGACGGATGACGTCATCGACGAGCTCGGACTCGGCCCGGTAGCGGAGCGACCCCTCCTGCGCTTGTCGGGCGGGCAACGTCGCCTCGCCTGCGTCGCCGCGGCGTTGGTAGGGGATCGACGCTTGCTCGTTCTGGACGAACCGACCGCCGGCTTGGATCCGGTGGCACGACGGGGCGTCTGGGCGGCGCTCGCTCGCCGTCGCGACCAGTTCGGTACCACCGTGATCCTGGTCACGCACAACGTGATCGAGGCGGAGACGGTGCTCGACCGGGTCGCGGTGCTCGACCGGGCGCGCGTGATCGCCTGCGACACCCCGGGCCGGCTGAAAGCAGCTGTGTCGGACGACGTGCGGCTCGAGCTGGTCTGGCGCGGCAGCGTCCCGGAGAGCGACGCCGTCGTCAAGCGGCTCGCGCCGCTCGCCCTCGTGGATGGGCGTCGGTGGAGTCTCCGCCTTCCGCAGTCGCAGGCGCGGGCGGCGATGAGCGCGCTCTTGGACGGCCCGGTGTTCGCCGCGCTCGACGACTTCA
>DASSEX010000049.1:0-74007 GCA_035695045.1 Mycobacteriales bacterium
GACGCTAGGCCCCTATCCGCGTTGTCCACAATGATGAGAAAGGGCTATTGAGCAACTTCTGTGCGACGTGCGGCTATGTCGGACGGAGGCATGTGTGGAAGAGGCCCGGGCGATAGCGCAGTACGTACCGCGCACGCTGCTACGACGCTCTGAGCAGCGGTCGTGGTGGCAGAGTGACGGCACGTTGTTGTTTTCCGACGTGTCCGGCTTCACCGCGTTGTCCGAGAAACTTGCCCGGCACGGCAAGGTCGGTGCAGAGGAGATGGTCGGTGCCATCTCGACGGTGTTCACACCGCTTCTCGACGAGATAGCCGCCTACGACGGCGATGTCCTGAAGTTCGGCGGCGACGCCTTGCTGACGTTCTTCGACGGGCCCGGGCACACCCAACGCGCAGCCGCATGCGCGCACGGCCTGCGCCGGATCCTTCGCGAGCAGGGCCGCGTGCAGACGGCGTACGGGACGGTTCCGCTCGGCATGTCCCAGGGACTGCACGCGGGCACGTTCAGCTTCTTCCTCTGCGGGAGCTCGTACGCCGATCTGGTCGTCTGCGGCCCGGCTGTGTCCGCCACCCTCGCCATGGAGTCAGCCGCGGAGCGCGGTGAAGTCCTCCTGACCGCGGCAGCAGCAGGTGCGCTACCACCTCGCCTACTGAGGCCAGGGCACGACGATGGGCTTCTCCTCGTCAAGGCACCCGAGGCCAGCCGCATGTCGGCGGCGACGGGACTCTCGACGCAGCCCGGGGCCGAGCGGTTCGTTCCGCTCGCATTGCGTGGCCGGCTCGCTGACATCGTCAGTGACAGCGAGCACCGGCAGATCACGATCGCGTTCCTCCAGTTCACCGGCTGCGACCAGGTCCTGGAGAACGACGGTCCGGACGAGCTGCATCGGCGGCTGCACGAGTTGACCGACACCGTCACCGAAGCCGCCGATGAGCACGGCGTGACCGTCATCTGCATCGACGTCGGCGGAGACGGCGGCAAGTTCATGCTCGCCAGCGGCGCACCGGATGCCGTCGAGCATGACGCCGAGCTCATGTTGCGCTTCGGCCTTGCCGTCCTGTCACGCGACATCGGCCTGCCACTTCGGCTGGGCGTCAACCGCGGCAACGTCTTCGGTGGCCGGGTGGGTGGACCGCGCCGCTGGACCTACAGCACCATGGGCGACCCGGTGAACCTCGCGGCCCGCGTGATGGGCAAGGCTCCGCGCGGTGCAGTGCTCGCGACCACGGCCGTCACCGAGCTCGTCGCCGACATGGCCGACCTGCGGCCGGTGGAGCCCTTCATGGTGAAGGGGAAGGCGAAGCCGGTCCAGGCGTCCGTAGTGCTCGCGATGGCGCACCCCTCTCAGCATCCTGTGATCGAGCCGGCGAGCCCGTTCGTCGGTCGCGATGTGGAGCTACAGCGCATCACCGCCCGCTGGCCGGAGGTCACCGCGGGCAGAGGATGTGTCTTCGACATCGTCGGCGAAGCGGGCAGTGGCAAGTCGCGGCTGGTCGCCGAAGTCGCCCGCGCGGTTCAGCCGCCTCGGACGGTGCGGGTCGCAGGCGAGCGCTATCACCGGGGGTCGGCGTACTTCGCTCTGCACCTGCTGATCCGACGGGTCACCGACATCTCGATCGACGCAGACCCCGCGGATGCGGGTCGGGCACTGTCTCGCTGGGTGGCGCAGCATGCGCCGCGCTTGACGGAGTGGCTGCCCCTGCTCGCCGTCGCCGCTCGCGCGCACGTGCGTTCGACCGAAACCGTCGACGCGATCGCGGCAGAGTTCCGGGTCGCCAAGCTGACCAGCCTGGTCCAGGAACTGCTTCACACCGCATCCACGGAGCCCACCCTCGTCTTCCTCGACGATGCGTTCTGGTACGACGACGCGTCCGTGCAGGTCCTGAGCTCCGTGCTGTCCGAGGTCTCAGCACTGCCCTGGCTGGTCTGCATGACCCGTCGCGACGAGTCGACCGGTCTGCACGCGGACGACACCTTCCCCGCAACCGAGATCCGCCTCATGCAGCTGAGCGACGAGTCCGCGATCGCGCTTGCGCGTGCGGCCGCGCCAGAGGCTCTTTCTGCAGATGAGGCCGAGCACCTGGCCGTCGCCGCCAACCGCAACCCGTTCTTCCTGCTGCAGATCGCGCAGTCATGGCGGCCGGGCGAGTCATCCGTTCCGCCGACCGTCGAGTCGGTCGTGTCGGCACGCCTTGATCGCCTGCCGGTCGGGGCGCGCAGACTGCTCCGGCGCGCGGCCGTTCTCGGCGGTTACGTCGACGTCGACGTGCTGAGCAGCGTGCTGGGCGAGCCGGTGACCGCCGATGCTCTCGAGCCGCTCGTGGGTGAGTTCCTGCTTCCGGACAGCCACGATCGCTACCGGTTCACCCACGACCTGTTCCGAGCCGTCGCCTACGACTCACTCCCCTACCGACGACGTCGCGAGCTCCACGCACGCGCCGGCCATGCTCTCGAGCACCGAGGTGAGCACGCGGCTCGCGCTGCCCTGCTCTCCCTCCACTTCGAGGCGGCCGGCGAGCACGAGAAGACATGGAAGTACGGCGTCCTCGGCGCCGACCGTGCCCGCGAGACCTACGCCAACGGTGAAGCCGCCACGCTCTACGAGCGCGCGTTGTCGGTCGTACACCGCGTGCCCGGCGTTCCGGCCGAGGAGCTCGTCCGGGTGCACGAAGCGCTGGCAGACGTACAGCTTCTCCTCGGCCACTATGACGCCGCCGCCCAGGGCTACCTCGAGGCGCACCACCTGCATCCCGCGCCCACGGCCGACGTGCGGCTGCTCCGCAAGCTCGGCATCGTGCGAGAACGGCAGAGTCGTTATCCCGAGGCCCTCCGCTGGTACACACGGGCAATTCGCGACACGGAGTCCCTGTCAGCCGCAGACGCTGCCGCTGCGCGCGCGTCGCTCCTGGTCGGTACGGCGTCCACGAGGTACCGCCAGGGACGCTTCCGGCTAGCCGCCGACGCGGCGCACGCAGCTGTCGACGAAGCGAAGGCAGCGGAGGAGCCCGCGGAGCTCGCGCATGCGTATTTCCTGCTGGACGCCGCTCTGACCGACCTGCACGACGCGCGAGCCCTGGAGTTCCGCGAACGCGCCCTGCCCATCTATCAGCAGATCGGCGACCTGGTCGGCGAAGCCGACGTGCACAACAACATCGGTATCGATGCGTACTACGAGGGTCGTCTCGACGACGCCCTCACCTCCTACGCCCAGAGCCTCGCCTGCCGCCGAAGAGCCGGTGACCTGGTCGGCGCGGCGACCGCCGAGAACAACATCGGCGAGGTGCTGTCGGACCTCGGCCGCTACGACGAGGCCATCTCGATGTTCGAAGAGGCCCTCGCGGTATGGCGCAGGGCGTCGTACCCGGTCGGAATCGCACTGGCGTGCAGCAACTTGGCCCGCGTCCACGTACGGCGCGGACGCCCTGATCTTGCGGGCCCGTACCTCGACGAGGCTGAGCAGCGGTTCGACGACATGGGCGCCTCCGTACTGCTCTTCGAGACGCAGGTACGCCGGGCCGAGATGCTGCTCGCGACTGCCGATGCCGATGCCGCGCTGGACCTCGTTGCGAGCCTCCGGCGGTCGCCGGCAGCGGCCACCGCGTCGGACGTCGTGGCCGCCGACCTCGACCGGCTGGAGGCGGACGCCCGCGCGCATATCTCCGCGAGAGCACACATCGTCCTCCCCGAACAACGCACCATCCGCCTCGAGGAAGCGCCCGTCACCTCGCGGGGCTGAGCGCCCACAAATAGCCCGAAATAGCCGTTGGCGCCGGACGCGTGGACGTGTGACTGTGCTCAGGAACGCGAGCACGCTTCCGACGTCCCGGTAGGTGACAGTGCCGACGGCCGCACTCAAGAACGGCGACGCGAAACAGCTGGCCATCGCCGCGCTGTCCGCTGCGCCGATGCTGGAAGGCGTCCCTCTCCCCCAGCGAACCCGCCTGGCCGAGAACGGCAACGTCCACCACTACCGCGCCGGCGCCTTCATCTTTCTCGCCGGCGACGCCTCGAACGACGTCTGCTGCGTCGTCGACGGCCGCATCCAGATCGAGTCGAGCCGCGAGGACGGCCGCACGATGCTGCGCGCCGTCCTCGGCCCGGGGCAGGTGTTCGGAGAGCTTGGAGTGCTCGCCGGAATGCCGCGCACCGGCAGCGCTCTGGCGCTCGATGACTGCGCGGTGTGGAGCGTCTCCGGGCGGCAGTTCATCGAGTTCCTTCGCGACGTGCCAGCCGCCTCACACGCGCTGCTCCGCGCGCTCGCGCTCCAGGTCGTCGAGCACGAGGCGGTTGTCGAGGACCTGCTCTTCCTCGACCTGAAGTCCAGGGTCGCGAAACGGCTGCTCGCGCTCGTGACCAGCAGCTGGGACGACCTGCCGCAGGATGGCGTTGCCGTGCCCTGGAACATCACCCAGAACGACCTCGCAAGTCTTTGCGGTGGCAGCCGCGAGAACGTCAACCGGGTTCTCTCGGAGCTCACCAAGCGCGGCCTGATCGGCCGCAACGGCCACCGCTACGTGTTGAAGGACATCGCCGGCCTGCGGCGCCTCGCGCGCGTCTAGGCGGCCCTGAGGGGCCCGCACGACCCTCCCCTGCGCTCCGGTCGTCCGACCCGTCGCCGGACATGCGGAAGGGCCGGGACCCGGGTCCCGGCCCTTCCGTACTCGCCCCCCTACCGCGCCTGTCGAGTCTGCCTCGTCTGACGGGTCTGCCGGGTCTGCCGGGTCTGCCGCGTCTGGCGTGTCTGCCTGGTCTGGCGCGTCTGGCGGGTGGTCCGCTCGGCGCCTTCGAGTGCGTTGTCGGTGCTGTCGTCACGAGTGGTCTTCTCGACGAGCTTCGGCTGGATCTTGGTCTTCTCCATCGTCCCGGTCCTTCCCTGGCGGCGTGGGCTGCTGGTGAGGACTCTGCTCCGATGCAAGACCCCGTGTCGTGACGCTCGGCACGAACCGGATGTGACGTTCGGCACAGACCGAAGACCCTCAGTTGTCGAGCTCGCTGAGCTCCACGGGGCTCGGTCGCGGCGAGCAGGTCCCGCAGTGCAACGCGTCCTCGACGACAAGTGCACGCGGCTTGTCGCCCTCTCCGCCTCGATACACCGTGAGGATGAAGGGCCGTGTCTCGGTGTGGTCCTCGCAGATGCCGCGCCCGCAGAATCGGCACGCACCCAGTGCGGTCTTGCGACAGTGCCAGCAGTCCACGTCAGGTCCTCTCCTGGATCATGCGATCCGCCGCGGTGACGCGCAGTGCACCGGACTTGAACGCGCTCGCGATGACTTTGTTGAACGCCGCGCGATCGAGCGCGAAGAGCCGCGCCGGCGTCCGGGTGCGCACGGTCGCTGTCCTCGGTACGTCGAGAAGCAGTGCCACCTCGCCGAAGTAGTCGCCGGGCCCGAGGTCACGAACCACGCGCTCATCCTCGACGACCGTCAGATGTCCACTGCCGACGACGTAGTACGCGTCCCCGACATCGCCGGCCTTGACGACATCGACGTCCGGCATGACCGCGAGCCACCGCCCCGCCTCGGCCACCTTGTGGGCCTCCGTCGCGGACAGGTGCCGGAACGGCGGCATCGACCACACCGACATCAGGGCCGACACCGACGGTGCAAGTTCGGGAGCCGTGACGCTGTCGGCGAGCAACCTGTCGAAGGACCCCTTGTCGACGGTGAACAGCTCGGTGTCGACCTCAGCGCGCACTGTCGCCGTACGCGGCGTGCCCTGCAGAAGGGCGAGCTCGCCGAACGCCTGACCCGGACCCATCGAGCGGAGCACCTCCTCCTCCCCACCGGGGACCTCGTCGATGACGTTGACCCGGCCGGAGCGGATGACGAAGAACTCCGACGCGCTCTCCCCCTGCCTCACCACCACTGCGCCGGCGGCGACCCGTCGCAGCTCGACGCGACCGGCGAGCTCGTTGAGGCTCTCGAGCGGGATCATCGAGAGCATCGGCAGGTTCGAGATCATCTCTCCGGCCTCGCGACGCCAGGAAAGCTCGGCGCGGAAGCGCAGACGGCGCGCCAGGAAGCGCATCTTCCGCTCGAGGGCCCGCAGCATCTCGATGCACCAGTGCACGAGCGGCCCCAGCACGAACGCCGTGATGAGCACGAGCAGGATCCGTCCGGTGAGCCCGCCGTCCCACATCTTCTTCACGAGAGCCCCGAAGACCGGTTTCCAGAACAGGTACGACGTCACGAGCGCGAGCACCGTGAAGACGGCGCCGATGACACCGAACCCGATCAGCACCCAGTCGAAGCGCGTGAAGCCGGATCGGGTCCGGATCTTCTCCGGCAGCTCATGCCGCAGGAACGCGAACGACCGCTGTCTCAGCGCGTTGGTCTGGAACAAGTCCATCAGGATCCAGTAGCCGTCGAGCTCGAGGAACGGGATCAGGTTCATCGCGGCGGTCACGTAGGTGAGCACCGCGAGATTGAAGAGCGTCTGCGCCGTACCGGCGTGCGGGAAGAACCAGACCAACCCGCCGCACAGACCGGCGATGACGAAGCCCATATACGGCCCGAACCACGCTTGCCGGACCCGCTGACGCGGCGTCGCCATCATGATGTCGGCGGCGTCGATGAAGAACGCGGGATGGCCGAGGTAGAGCTGGAAGCCCGCAGCGAGGACCTTGCGGTTCGCGTGACGGATGGCCAGCGCGTGGCCTGCCTCATGGATCATCGTCGCGGCGAGATCGAGCACGAACAGCAGCCCGAAGCTGGTCGCGAGGGCCTTCGACGAGATCGCGAAGTGCTTGTCGTGGACGTCGAAGTAGAACAGTACGGCGCCACCGAACAGCACGGTGAGCAACACGACGTGCGCGTAGATCGTGAAGAGGTACTTGCCTCCCCAGCGATAGGCGACATCGACGATGTCGTGCATCCGCGGGCCGATCTGCACGGTCTGCGCGCGCAGGAAGTGACGGATGCGCTTGGCCCGCTGAGTCGCCGCGGAATCGAGCCGCTGGCCGACCAGTGCGTATGCGTCGACCCAACGGTCGGTGAGGAAGTCGCCTTCGTAGAGCAGCTGCACCAGGTCGACAACGTTGTCGAACTCGAACGCGTTCGAGTCACGCATGCGGTCCACGACCAGCTCGCGGACCGTGTGCGTCCCGTCCAGCAGGTCGAGGATCTCGCCGTCCTCGGCCGAGAACCGGAAGTAGTCCGGCCCCCGCGGATTCTTGACCATCGTGTAGCCGTTGCCCCAGCGGGTCTCGAACCGTACGACCTCGACACCTTCGGCAAGCTTCGGCCGCAGTGAACCGAGGTCGAGCGCGTCGTCGAGCGCCTCCCAGACGTCGGTCCCGCTCGTGTCGATCCCTTCATCAGTCAGCACTGTCGTCACGACGTCACCTCGATGACCTTGCTCCGCGAACCATCAAGGGTCAGCACCTGGCCCTCCGCGGCGGCGATGACGGAGCGCTCGGCGGAGAGTTCCGCGACGATCTCGTCGATCTCGTCGTCGGTGCGTGTCGGTGCGTAGTGGAACAGGCAAAGGGTGCGGGCGTCGGTCTCGTCGGCCAGGGCCATCGCATAGTCGACGGTGGCGTGGCCGAGGAAGGCCATCATCGGGAACTCACGCGCCAGGTGCTGGGCGTCGTGGATCAGCAAGTCGACGTTGGCGCAGAGCTTGAGGGCGGCGTCATGCCGCTCCCCCAGGCCGTCCATCCCACCGCCGAGACTCGTTGGCGCATGGTCGGGCAGATACGCGAGGGACGCTCCGTCGCGCTCCACCCGAATGCCGTACGTCGTCCCACCCTTGTGTGGGACGACCTCGACGAGGACATCGAATCCTTCGATCTCGTGCCATCCCGGCTCGATGGCGACGAACTCCCAGTTGCCACCGAGGTCGCGCGGTCGCACAGGGAAGTGCGGGGGCGAGAAGGCCCGCGCAAGTAGCTCCTCCGGGTCCTCGCCGTCAGTCGGCAGGAGCACCCGCACATGTCCGCCGGGGCGCAGGCCGGCGGCGAAGAACGGCAGACCATGGGTGTGGTCCCAGTGCAGGTGCGACAGCATGATCGTGCCCACGAAAGGTCGCGGACCGAGCATGGACGACAGCCGCATGAGACCGGTGCCGCCGTCGAGCACGAGCCTCGGCTCGCCCTCCCGATGGGCGATCGCGACGCACGACGTCGAGCCGCCGTACCGCAGAAAGGCTGCGTCGGCCACGGGCGTCGAGCCGCGAACCCCGCAGAAGTGCACGCGCACGGCGCCCCCCTCCGAGCGAACCGGCCGAGCAGGTCCGCGAACGGGATTCTGGAGTCGCCACGCGCGTAAAGGCCAGAGTGAGATCCTTTTTGGTCATTTCTAGCCAGTTGCAACGACGGTCGAGTCGGTCAGTATCTGTGCCATCGAGACAAGCCGTAGAGCCGCCGCGCGATAAGCCGATTTCCGGGAGGGCGCATGCGTTCACAGATCGACCTCAGCGTCGTGGAGCAGCTGCGCCACGTGTACATCTTCAACGAGGTCTCGCCACGCCATCTCGAGAAGATCGCGGCGCAGGGCAAGGTCGTCCACCACGAGCCCGGTCACCAGATCATGACCGAGGGTCGTTCCGCGCTCGGCTTCCACCTGCTGCTCGACGGCGAGGCGGAGATCATCGTGCACGGCGAGATCCGCAAGGTCGTCGGACCCGGCGACTACGTCGGCGAGATCGCCGTCATCGACGGCAAGCCCCGGTCCGCGACGGTCCGGGCCCGCACGGATGTTCGCGCCTGGGCGATCTCGGACACCGCGTTCAAGACTCTGCTCGAGAAGGAGCCGGGACTCGCGCTTGCGGTGCTCCGCGGACTCTGCACCCGCATCCGCGAGGCCGAGCAGATTCCGTCACCCAGCGCTACCTCCTGAAGGAGGGCGCCCTTAGGCGCTCCCGTCTCTCAGACGTGGTGCTTGAGGACAAGCCCCATCGCGACGATCGACGCTGCCCAGACGATGCCGACGAAGATCGTGATCCGGTCAAGGTTCTTCTCGACCACCGACGAACCCGACAGCGTCGAGGACACACCGCCGCCGAACAGGTCGGACAGGCCGCCACCCTTGCCGCGGTGGAGAAGGATCAGCAGCACGAGCAGCAGGCTCGTGATCAACAGCACGATCGAGATCAACAGTGACATGACGTCCCTCGGCAAGCGGTTGCGAGTGACCCCCAGTCTGCCAGATCCCGCCACGACAGTGGGACCTGTCCACGGCGCCGCGCCTACCCAGCCGGGCTAGTTGAGCCGGACCCGCGGGTCGAGGACGGCGTAGAAGACGTCGACCAGCAGGTTGGCGATCACGATCGCGGTGGTAGCGATGACCACGACGCCGATGATGATCGGCAGGTCGTTGGCGGTGATCGCCTGAACGGCCTGGAAGCCCAGACCTGGCAGACCGAACACGCGCTCGGTGATGATCGCGCCACCCAGCAGCGTGCCGACGTCGATGCCGAACTGCGTGACGATCGGTGTCAGCGCCGCACGCAGCGCGTGCCGGAAGACGACCCGCCGCTCGGACAACCCCTTCGCGCGCGCCGTGCGGATGTAGTCCTCCCCGAGGACGTCGAGCATCGAGCCACGCGTCAACCGGGTGTACGCCGCCGCGGTGACCGCAGCCAACGTGAACCACGGCAGCAGCAGATGCCGAGCCCACTCCCACGGGTCCTGCGTAAACGGTACGTAGCCCTGCGCGGGGAAGAAGCTGATGCCGTGGATGCTCAGCTCGTAGAACAGGAACAGCAGCAGCATCAGGCCGAGCACGAAGGTCGGCATCGAGTAGAAGAACAGGGCCGTGAACGTGAATGTTCGGTCCAACATCGATCTAGGACGTATCGCCGACAGGATGCCGGACAGCAGGCCCATGAGCAGCCAGAGGACGGCCGCGCCCACCGCGAGCGACAGCGTGATCGGGAAGGCGTCCTTCAGCAGGCTGTTCACACTCTGCTGGTTGACGTAGCTGTAGCCCAGGTCGCCGTGAAGGATCCCGTCGTTGTGCGGCGGCCCGTTGGCCTCGGCCTTACCGGGATAGCCGAACAGGAAGTAGTAGTACTGCTTGAAGAACGGGTCGTTCAGGTGCAGACGGTTCTTGACGGCGTTGATCTGCTGGTTGGAGCACTGCTTGCCGCAGATCCGGCTGGCGACAGCGGTCGGGCCTGAAGAGTTGAGCTTGAAGAACATGAAGAAGACGGCGAGGGATACCAGGAACAGCACGAGGATCCCGAGGAAGACCCGCCGTACCAGAAATCGCAGCATGCCGGGCTCCTAGTTGAACATCCGGTCGCTGCGGGGATCGAACGCGTCCCGCACACCGTCACCGAAGATGTTGAAGGCCAATGTGGTCACGAGCAGCGCCAGACTCGGGAACACGAGGAACCACCATGCGTGGTAGTTGCCCTGCGCGTCCGAGATCATCTGACCCCAGTCGGCGGTCGGGGGTTGGACGCCGACACCGAGGAAGGACAGCGTCGCCTCACCGACGATGCTCACCGGGATGAGCAGCGTCGTGTACACGATGATCGGCGCAATGACGTTCGGAAGAATGTCGATGATCATGATCCGCCATGAGCCGGCGCCGATGGCTCGGGCGGCTTCGACGTACTCACGTTCGCGGATCGAAAGGACCTGCCCGCGGACGATACGGGCGACCGACGACCAGCTGAAGATGGCCAGCACGAAGATGACGACCTTCAGGCCGGCGCGGAAGATCGACGCCAGCGAGATCGCGAACAACAGGAACGGGATCGACAGCATGACGTCGATGATGCGGGCCAGCACCGTGTCGACCATCTTGCCGAAGTAGCCGGCCGCCAGACCGACGATCGTGCCGATCGTGACCGTGAGGAAGGTCGCCACGACGCCGACGATGAGCGAGACCCGGGCGCCGTAGGCGATGCGGACGAGCACGTCGCGGCCGACATCGTCGGTGCCCAGCCAGAAAGTGCTGTTGGGGCCCCGCGGCTGCCCGTCGAGGCTGAGCCCGGTGTCGAAGTACTGGTGGTTCGGCGGGTGCCCGGTGATCCACTGGAACACCGGCGCGAAGATCGCCATCAGCACGATCAGGACGATGACGACCGCGCAGAGGATGGCCGCTCGGTCGCTGCGCAACCGCTCGTAGGCGAGTCTCCACGGGCTTCGGCCCTGGATCTTCGCGGCGGCGGTCTCCGGCCCGGGGGCATCGACCGAACCTGCACCTGCCGACGCGGCAGAGACAACGATTTCCGGGTCGCCGACGCTCATCGGGATGCTCCTGCCGGGATCTGGGTCTGGGGGCTACACATTCCCGACCAAGCCTCCTTCGACGACGCGCTCCTCCGCGCTGATCTCCGGCCGCGAGTCGGCGATGTTCTCGCCGTCCGCGACCGGGAAGTGGCACGCGGCGACGTGGACGGGCGGATCGTCGAGCCGCGGGACGAGCTCGGGGATCTCGGTCACGCAGCGCTGCTTCGCCTTCGGGCAACGGGGGTGGAAGCGGCAGCCGCTGGGCGGCGCGACTGGGGACGGTACGTCGCCGACGAGGATGATGCGTTCACGCTCCCGCGAACGGTTCGGGTCAGGCACGGGGACAGCGGACAGCAGAGCGTTCGTGTAGGGGTGGCGCGGCCGGGCGTAGACGCCGTCGACCGGGCCGAGCTCTGCGACCTTGCCGAGGTACATCACCGCAACGCGGTCGCTGACGTGCTGCACGACGGACAGGTCGTGCGCAATGAAGATGTAGGTCAGGTTGAACTCGTCCTGGAGGTCGTCCAGCAGGTTGATGATCTGCGCCTGGATCGACACGTCGAGGGCGGACACCGGCTCGTCGCACACGATGAGCTTGGGTCGCAGCGCGAGGGCCCGGGCGACGCCGATGCGTTGCCGCTGGCCGCCGGAGAACTCCGCGGGGAACCGGTTGTAGTGCTCCGGGTTCAGGCCGACGAGCTCCATGAGCTCCTGGACACGGCGCTTGCGGTCGTGACCCTCACCCAGTCCGTGAATGCTGAAAGGGTCGCCGATGATCGAGCCGACCCGGCGGCGCGGGTTCAGCGAGCCGTAGGGGTCCTGGAAGATCATCTGCATGTCGCGGCGGACCTCACGCATCGCCCCGCTGCGCAGGTGAGTGATGTCGCGGCCCTCGAACTCGATGCGCCCGGCGGTGACGTCGTACAGCCGCATGATGCAGCGCGCGAGGGTGGACTTGCCGCAGCCGGTCTCGCCGACCAGCCCGAGCGTCTCACCGCGACGAACCTCCAGGCTCACGCCATCGACGGCGTGCACCGCGTCCGTCGACCGCCTGAACAGGCTGGTCGACTGGACCGGGAAATGCTTGAAGACGTTGTCGACGCGCAGCAGGACGTCGCCGGATGACGCCGCGTCGCCGTTGACGCTCACGGGATGCTCACCCACTCACTAGTTGGTGGTCGATGCGGCTTCGGTCTGCAGCCGATCGTCGCGGAGTTTCTGGCGCTTCTTCGGGTCAGTCGGAAGCCAGCAGGCCGATACGTGCTGCGGCCCCTGCACCTCGATCAACGGGGGCTCGTCCATGCACTTGTCGAACGCATACGGACATCTCGGTCGGAACGGGCAACCCTTCGGCAACGTGATGAGGCTCGGCGGCTGGCCCGGGATCGGGTGCAGTCGCTCGCGCTCCTGGCCCACCGCCGGAAGGGAGAGCAGAAGCCCCTCCGTGTAGGGGTTGTGGTTGCGGTAGAAGAGCGCCTCCCGGTCCGCCTTCTCCATCGCCTTACCGGCATACATGACCACCACGTCGTCTGCGACGTCGGCGATGACGCCGAGATCGTGCGTGATCATGATGATCGCGGTCCCGAACTCCTCCTGCAGGCGCTTCAGGACCTGGAGCACCTGCGCCTGGACCGTCACGTCCAGCGCCGTCGTGGGCTCGTCGGCGATGACCAGCTTCGGGTTCAGCGCGACCGCCATCGCGATCATCGCGCGCTGGCGCATGCCGCCGGAGAACTGGTGCGGGTAGTCGTCGATCCGCCGCTCCGGCTGGGGGATGCCGACGAGCCGGAGCAGCTCGGCGGCCCGCGCGCGAGCCTTTTCCTTGCTGATGCTGTCGTCGTGCGTGCGGATCATCTCGACGATCTGCCAGCCGACGCGGTAGTAGGGATGCAGGCTGGACAACGGGTCCTGGAAGATCATGCCGATCTGCGAGCCACGGATCGCCTGCAGCGAATGCGCGTTCATCTTCAGCAGGTCGCGACCCTCGAACAAGGCGGTGCCGCTGACCCGTGCGCCGCGCGTCAGCCCCATGATCGTCTGGGTCGCGACGCTCTTGCCCGAGCCGGACTCGCCGACGATGCCGAGCGTCTTGCCCTCGTCGACCTCGAAGCTCAGCCCGCGGACCGCGTTGAGCACGCCGTCCGGTGTGCGGAACGAGACGTGGAGATCCTCGACCTCGAGCAGTGCCACGCGTCGTCCTCCGAAATCACCTCAAGCCCGAATTCGGGCTGAGACTACGCCTATGTGGAGCGGCCGGCGCCTGCTCGGGGTGATTGCTCCCCCGGGCAGACGCCGGCCGATTTGCTACACGGACTCAGTCGCCGTCAGGCGAGCTCAGCCACCCTGCTTGTTCTTGTCGAGCCACACGTTGCACATGTCCGCCATGTCCCAAACGGGGCTGTAGACGGTGTTGTGCACGTGCGCCGGGTAGTAGTTCGCCCGGTTCGGCGACAGGATCGGGAAGATCGCGGCGGCCGACATGACGTCGTGGTCGCACTCGTTCCAGTCCTGGTTCGCGGTGTTGAGGTCCTTCTCCTTGGTCGCCTTGTCGATGCAGGCGTTGACCTTCGGGTCGTTGAACAGACCGAAGTTGCTCGAGGTCGGCGGGAGGACCCGGCCGTCGAAGAGCGGGGCGAAGAACGACAGAGCCGCGTCGCCGTACCAGTCAGGAGCCCAGCCGGCGAGCGAGAGGTCCCACTGGCCCTTCTTGGCCGAGTCCGGCTTCTGGAGGTACTTGGTGTAGAAGTCGGCATCCGGCACACCGAACGCGGTGACCTTCACGCCGATGGCGCCGAGGTCCTGCTGAACGACCTGGAACATCTTCTTGGCCGTGTTGGACGACGGACGGAACAGGAACTTCAGCGTCAGACCCTTGACGCCGGCCTGCTGAAGCAGCTGCTTCGCCTTGGTCGGGCTGTTCGGGTAGAGGTCGAAGTTCTGCGAACCGTGGATCGCCGGCGGCAGGACGTGGGACAGCATCGGGCTGACCTTCGGGCCGGCCGCAACCTGGTCGAGGTGAGCCCGGTTCAGCGCGTACTCGAGCGCCTGTCGGACCTGGACCTTCTGCAGCGCGCCGCCGTTGTTCGGCGACTGGGTGTTGAAGATGAGGTACGGGTTGGACGCGACCTCGGTCTGCAGGTTGAGGTGCGGGTCGTTCATCAGGCCCGGCACGTCCGACGAGGTGACACCGGTCATGGCCAGGTCGGCCGACGGGGAGTCGGTCTGCAGCTGCTTGAGCGTGACCTCGGGGTCGAGGTCGGTCATCGTGACGATGATCTTGTCGACGTAGGCCTTGCGGACCGGGTCGGTCGACGGGTCCCACGCCGGGTTGCGGACGTAGGTGATCTTCTTCGTCGGCTCATAGGACTCGACCTGGTAGGGGCCGTCCGAGACCGTGTGCTGTGCGAGCTGCGTGCTGCCCGGAATGTAGGCGTCGTTCTCGATCGGACGCGGCGAGAAGACCGGCAGCGCCAGCATCGACGGGAAGAAGCTCGCCGGCTGGGTCAGCTTGAAGACGACGGTCTGCGGGTCCGGTGCGGTGACACCGGTGAAGCTCGTCTTCTCCATGTAGTCGCCGATGGCCTTCGCCGACTGCTGCACCTTGCCGAAGCCCGCGCAGAAGTCCTTGTAGCCCTCGATGAGGAAGTCGAAGTCCGGCAGACCGCCGAACGGCTGCACCGGGTTGCAAGCGGCCTTCACACCGCGGACGATGTCGGCCGCGACGACCTGGCGCTTCGGCGTCGTGTTCCAGTAGACGCCCGTCTTGAGCTTGATGGTGTAGGTGAGACCGTCACTGCTGACCTGCGGCGCGCCCGTGGCGATGTCCGGCACGACGTCCGTCGTGTGGCCCTCGACCGACGGGTAGCTGTACATCTGCCGACTGATCTCGCGGATGTAGGCGTAGCCCGCGGAGTAGTAGGTGACGTTGGCGTCGAGGTAGTCCGTGTCGGTGCTGCTCAGCACGTTGAGCGTGCCGCCCTTGACCGGCGTGCCGCCATCGCTGGCGTTGACCGCGATCTTCTGGAATCCCAGGTTTGGTGCGGCTGAGGGGCCACCGCCCGGCTTGTTGCCACCGCTGCTTCCACTGCCACACGCACTCATGACGGTGGCGAGCGCAGCGATACCGACGGTGGTCGCGACTCCGCGTGACCGTGTCCGCATCGACACTCTCCTTCTCCGCGGAGGTTCCCTCCGCGATCCTGGTGTGCGGTCCCGGCGGGAAACGTGACGCGACATGCGACACGCCCGGAACCGACTGAGCGAGCCAAAGTTAGGGCCGAACACGGAGCGTGGGAACTGCTGCGGGGGCGCGCCGGGTAAATCGTGATCAGATGGTGACCATTGCTTGGCCGGGCCGTCGCCCAGCGTCACCGCAACGTAGAGTGACGCTACTTTGACCGTGAGTAACGAACGATCGCGGTGAAGTCCTCCGGGGACAGACTCGCCCCACCGACGAGTGCGCCGTCGACGTCAGCCTGCTCCATGATGCCGGCGATGTTGTCCGGTTTGACCGAGCCGCCGTAGAGGATCCGCACCTCGTCCGCGAGCGCACCGTCGTAGAGTTCCGCGATCGTCGAGCGCAGCGCGCTGCAGACCTCCTGCGCGTCGTCCGGTGTCGCGACCTCGCCCGTTCCGATCGCCCACACCGGCTCGTAGGCGACGACGATGCGGCGCGCGTTGTCCGGCGTAAGGCCCTCCAGCGCCGCGCGCAGTTGCGAAGTGGCGTGCGCGACGTGCTCCCCCGCGCGCCTGACCTCCAGTGGCTCGCCCACGCAGAGGATCGGCACCAGCTCGTTGCGGTACGCCGCGGTGACCTTGTCCTTCACCACCTGGTCGGTCTCGGCGTGGTCGGCGCGACGCTCGCTGTGCCCGATGACGACGTAGTCGCAGCCGAGCTTGGCGAGCATCGGCCCGCCGATGTCGCCGGTGTGTGCGCCGGAGTCGAACATGGACAGGTCCTGGGCGCCGTACTTGATCCGCAGCCGGTCGCCGTCGATCAACGTCTGCACGCTGCGCAGGTCGGTGTAGGGCGGGAGGACGACGACCTCGACCGCATCGTGGTCCTTGTCGTCGAGGCTGTACGCGAGCTTCTGCACGAGGGCGATGGCCTCGAGATGGTTGAGGTTCATCTTCCAGTTGCCGGCCATGAGCGGCATACGGGCCATCGGGGCTACTCCTCCAGTGCGGTCAGGCCCGGGAGCTCTTTGCCCTCGAGGTACTCCAGGCTCGCTCCGCCACCGGTGGAGATGTGGCCGAAGCGTCCTTCGTCGATGCCGAGAAGTCGTACGGCGGCGGCGGAGTCGCCGCCGCCGACGACGGTGAGTGCGTCCGGGAGGGCGGCGATCGCCTCGGCGACGCCACGGGTGCCCGCGGCGAAAGGTGCCACCTCGAACACGCCCATCGGGCCGTTCCAGAACACCGTGCTCGCCCCCGTCAGCTTCTCCCCGAACAGCTCGACGCTTCGGGGGCCGATGTCGAGTCCCTTGCGGCCGCCGGGGATTGCCGTGGCATCGACGACGTCGGTCTGCGCCTCGGCGCTGATGTCGTCGGCGACGACGACGTCGACCGGCAACACCACCTTGCCGGTCTCGAGGAAGGTGCGGCAGGCCTCGAGTTGATCGGCCTCCAGCAGGGAGTCGCCGACGTCGTGACCTTGCGCCTTGAGGAAGGTGAAGCACATCCCGCCACCGACCAGCAGCGTGTCGACGCGCGGGAGCAGGCTCTCGATGACCTTCAGCTTGTCGGACACCTTCGAGCCGCCGAGGACGACGACGTACGGCCGCTTCGGGTCCTCCGTCAGCCGATGCAGGACCTCGACCTCGCGGCGCACGAGATCGCCCGCCGCGTGCGGGAGCCGCTGCGCGACGTCGTAGACGCTCGCGTGCTTGCGGTGCACCGCACCGAAAGCGTCGTCGACGTAAGCGTCCGCCAGCGAAGCCAGCCGGTCGGCGTACGCCGCCCGCTCGCTGTCGTCCTTGCTCGTCTCACCCGCGTTGAAGCGCACGTTCTCCAGGAGCGCGACACGGGCCTGACCGTCGTACGTCGACAGGTCCTCGACGAAGGCCACGTCGGCGCCGAGCAGCTCGCCGAGACGGACCGCGACGGGCGCGAGGCTGTATTTCGGGTCCGGCGCGCCCTTCGGCCGCCCGAGGTGCGCGCACACGATGACGTTCGCGCCCGCGTCCAGCAGGGCGCGGATCTGCGGCACGCTCGCGCGGATCCGTCCGTCATCCGTGATGCGGGAGCCGTCGAGCGGGACGTTGAGGTCGGAGCGCACGAGGACGCGCTTGCCCGAGAGGTCGCCGAGGGACTCGACGCCCGGAAGAGTGGCCGGCAACCTGGATGCTCCCCGGATCCGCTAGGAGAGCCGGCCGGCGACGAGCGCCGTGAGGTCGACGAGCCGGCAGCTGTAGCCCCACTCGTTGTCGTACCAGCCGACGACCTTGACCTGCGTTCCCTGCGTCATCGTCAGTTGCGAGTCGAAGGTGCAGGACGCGGGCGAACCGACGATGTCCGACGACACGATCGGGTCCTCCGTGTAGTAGAGGAAGCCCTTGAGCTCACCTTCCGCTGCCTGCTTGTAGGCGGCGTTGATCTCGTCCTTCGTCGCCTCACGCGACAGCTCGACGACGAGATCGGTCACAGAGCCGTCGGGCACCGGGACGCGCAGGGCGAACCCGTCGAGCTTGCCCTTCAGCTCGGGCAGCACGAGCGAGACGGCTTTCGCGGCGCCCGTCGTCGTCGGGATGATGTTCTGCGCGGCGGCGCGTGCCCGCCGGAGGTCCTTGTGCGGGAAGTCGAGGATGACCTGGTCGTTGGTGTAGGCGTGGATCGTCGTCATGAAGCCCTTGACGATGCCGAAGCTGTCCTGCAGCACCTTCGCGAGCGGCGCGACGCAGTTGGTCGTGCAGGACGCGTTGCTGATGACGTGGTGCTTCGCCGGGTCGTAGTCGGACTCGTTGACGCCCATGACGAACGTCGCGTCCTCGCCCTTGGCCGGCGCGGAGATGATGACCTTCTTCGCTCCTCCGCCGTCGATGTGCTTGCGGGCGTCGTCGGCGTTGGTGAAGTGACCCGTCGACTCGATGACGACGTCGACCCCGAGGTCGGCCCACGGCAGCTGCGCGGGATCACGCTGCGACAGGACCTTGATCTCCTTGCCGGCGACCGTGATCGAGCCCTCGCCGGCCGAGACGTCCTCGCTGAGCGTGCCCAGGACGGTGTCGTACTTCAGCAGGTGCGCGAGCGTCTTCGTGTCGGTCAGGTCGTTGACCGCCACGATGTCGAGCTCGCCCGCGCGGTTGGCCGCGACGGCCCGGTAGAAGTTGCGCCCGATCCGGCCGAAGCCGTTGATACCCACCCGAGTGGCCACGCTGCTCACTCCTGAGACTCGTACGACGACAGTGCCAACGAGGTTATCGTCCGGCGCGTCACGGTCGGGAGGGCCCTAAGTCACCACGTCACTGGACGTCGGCGAGCATCTCCGGAGTCAGGTTGGCCTCGGTGTTGGGGATGCCCAGGTCCTCCGCGTGCTTGTCGGCCATCGCCAGCAGCCGCCGGATCCGGCCTGCGATGGCGTCCTTGGTGAGCGGCGGGTCGGCGAGGGCGCCGAGCTCCTCGAGCGACGCCTGGGCGTGCTCGAGGCGCAGCCGCCCGGCGGACAGCAGGTGTTCGGGCGCCTCGTCGCCGAGGATCTCCAGCGCCCGGGACACCCGGGCGCCCGCGGCGACCGCAGCGCGGGCCGAGCGCCGCAGGTTGGCGTCGTCGAAGTTGGCCAGCCGGTTCGCGGTCGCCCGGACCTCGCGGCGCATCCGCCGCTCCTCCCAGGCGAGGACGCTGTCGTGCGCGCCCAGCTTGGTCAGCATCACGCCGATGGCGTCGCCGTCGCGGATCACGACCCGATCGACTCCGCGGACCTCGCGGGCCTTCGCCTGCACGCCCAGCCGGCGGGCGGCGCCGACGAGGGCGAGAGCGGACTCCGGGCCGGGGCAGGTGATCTCGAGCGACGACGACCGGCCCGGCTCGGTCAGCGATCCGTGCGCGAGGAACGCGCCTCGCCAGGCGGCCGCGGCGTCACAGGTCGCACCGGAGACGACCTGCGGCGGGAGGCCCCGCACCGGCCGGCCACGGCCGTCCACCAGGCCGGTCTGGCGGGCCAGGGCATCGCCGTCCTTGGTCACGCGCACGAGGTAGCGGGACCCCTTGCGGATGCCCGCGCCCGACACGACCGCCATCTCGGAGGCGTGGCCGTAGACCTCGGCCAGGTCCTTGCGGAGCCGCCGGGCCGTCGCACCCGCGTCGAGCTCGGCCTCGACGACCAGATGCCCGCCGTTGAGGTGCAGTCCGCCGGCGAAGCGAAGCATCGAGGCGATCTCCGCCTTGCGGCAGCACGGCTTGGTGACGGACAGCCTGGCCAGCTCGTCCTTGACCGCTGCCGTCATCGCCATGTCGTATCCCCTCCATCGGTGCTGCCGAAGATCTGCCGGTAAACGGCCGCGAGCCGTTCGGGATCGTGTCTGGGTGTGCCGTCGTCACGGGCCACGTCGGCGACGACCAGCTCTGCGCCGAAACCCGCCGCGGCCTCGCGCAATTCCGTGTCGTCGTCGCCGACCGCCGTGACGTCGGCGATCACCACGTCGAGTTGGAGCTCCGGCGCGTGCGCCGCCAGAACCTCGAGATGGGTCTCCGGAGAAAAGCCGTCCGTCTCCCCCGGCTGCGGCGACAGGTTGAGCGCCACGGCCCGTCGCGCGGACGTCGCGGAGAGAGCCTTCGCCATCTGCGGCACGAGCAGATGCGGGATCACGCTCGTGAACCAGGAGCCGGGGCCCAGGACGGCCCAGTCCGCGTCGAGGACGGCCTCGACGGCCTGCGGGCACGCGGGCGGCTCCGCCGGCTCGACGCGTACGGCGACGACCCGGCCCGAGGTCGTCGCGACGGCGACCTGCCCGCATATCTCCACGGCCGCGCCCGGGTCTTGCGGATCGAGCCCGACCACGTCGGCGACGATCTCCAGCGGCGCCGTCGCGAGCGGGAGCACTCGACCGGCCGCGTGCAGCAGCGAGCCGACGTGGTCGAGCGCGCTGACCGGATCGCCGAGCAGCTCTGTCAGCGCGGTGATGACGAGGTTGCCGACGGCGTGGCCACCCAGGGACCCCTCACCGGAGAAGCGGTGCTGCGCCAGCGCCGCCCACGTCTGCGCGGTCGGGTCGTCGGCTGCCAGCGCCGCGAGCGCCATCCGCAGGTCACCGGGGGGAAGCGTGCCCAGCTCTGCGCGCAGCCGGCCGCTGGAGCCACCGTCGTCGGCGACCGTCACGACCGCCGTCAGCTCGGAGGTCACCTGACGCAGCGCCTGCAACGACGCGGCCAGACCGTGGCCGCCTCCGAAGGCGACCACGCGGGGCCCGCTCACTCGCGACCCAGGTCTCGGTGGACGACGCGCACGTCCACGCCGTCGACCTGCAGCCGCTCCGCGAGCTGCTCCGCGATGACGACGCTGCGGTGCTTGCCGCCGGTGCACCCCACGGCGATGGTCGCGAAGTGCTTGCCCTCGTGCAGGTAGCCGCGCTCGTAGCGGCGCAGCAGCGTGGTCCACTCGTCGAGGAACTCCTGCGCGCCGTCCTGCGCCAACACGTAGTCGCGGACGTCCTCGTCGAGACCCGTGTGGGGACGAAGCTCCGCGACCCAGTGCGGGTTGGGCAGCAACCGACAGTCGACGACGACATCTGCGTCGACCGGCAGGCCGTACTTGTATCCGAAGGACACCACCGTCGCGTGCAGTGCCGTCGCGGTCTTGTCGCCGAACGCGGCAACGATCTTGGCGCGCAGCTCGTGAACATTGAGTGTCGACGTGTCGAGGACGAGGTCCGCGTCACCGCGCAGGTCGCGCAACAGCTCGCGCTCGCGTGCGATCCCGTCCGTCACCGTCCCGTCGGCCTGCAGCGGGTGCGGACGGCGTACGCCGTCGAAACGACGGACCAGCGCGTCGTCCGATGCCTCGAGGAACAGCACGCGCACCCGGAGGCCCGGCCGGTCGAGGTCGTCGAGCGAGCCGGTGACGTCGGAGGTGAATCCTCGGCTGCGTACGTCGACGACGACGGCGATCTTGTCGACGGAGCCCTGCGACCGCGCGGCGAGCTCGACCATCGTGCCGACCAGCGACGGCGGCAGGTTGTCGACGACGAACCAGCCCAGGTCTTCGAGGCACTTCGCCGCGGTGCTGCGGCCGGCGCCGGACAGGCCGGTGATCACCACCAGGTCGAGCGCGGCGGGCACGGAAGAAGGGGTGGCAGAAGTCATGGGCTCGCCTCGAAGCCTCCCACTCCCACCGCCTCCGTGTCCGGCGCTGGGTCGAGGATCTCGCCGGTCGCGGGGTCGACCGCGACGGGCGCCGCGTCACCTGATAGCGCAGCCACCACGGCCTCGGCAGTGCGCCGCCCGACACCCGGCACGGATGCGATCTCCTCGGCCGACGCCGCCCGCAACCGCTTGACCGAGCCGAACGCGCGTAGCAGCGCCTTGCGGCGAAGCTCTCCCAGCCCCGGTACGCCGTCCAGCGCACTGACCGTCAGCGCCTTCGATCTCTTCTGGCGGTGGTAGGTGATCGCGAACCGGTGTGCCTCGTCGCGGACGCGTTGCAGCAGATAGAGCGCCTCGCTCGTGCGCGGCAGGATGACGGGATCCGGCCGGTCCGGCAGCCAGACCTCCTCGAGTCGTTTCGCGAGACCGCACAGCGCGACATCGGTCACCCCGAGCTTGCGCATCGCCTTGGCAGCGGCTGCGACCTGGGGCGGCCCTCCGTCGACGACGACGAGCTGCGGCGGGTAGGCGAACTTCTTCGGCTTTCCCGTCACGGGGTCGATCGGCTGCGGCCGCTCGCGATCCTCGTCGTCCTGCTCGTCGTGCAGCTCATGATCATCGAGCTCGCCGGTTTCGATGCGCTCCTCGAGATAGCGACGGAACCGTCGGTAGATCACCTCGTTGATGCTGCGGACGTCGTCCTGACCGTCGACTCCGCGAATCGCGAAGCGGCGATACTCGCTCTTGCGCGCGAGGCCGTCCTCGAAGACGACCATCGACGCGACGACCTCACTCCCCTGAAGGTTCGAGACGTCGTAACACTCGATCCGCAGCGGCGCCTCGATGAGACCGAGTGCGTCCTGCAGCTCCTGCAGCGCAAGTGATCGCGACGTGATGTCACTCGAGCGCTTGAGCTTGTGCCGCATGAACGCCTCTTTGGCGTTGCGCTCGACGGTGTCGAGCAGCGCACGCTTGTCGCCGCGCTGCGGCACGCGAAGCGACACCTTCCCGCCACGCACGATCTGCAGGAGCTCGGCCACGACGTCCTCGTCCGGCGGAAGAGCCGGGACGAGGACCTCGCGCGGCACTTCGTTCTGCTCGTCGAGGTAGGCCTGTGTCAGGAACTGCTCGACAAGACCGCCCGTGTCGATCTCCTCGATCTTGTCGACGACCCACCCGCGCTGGCCGCGCACCCTGCCGCCGCGAACGTAGAAGACCTGGACCGCGGCTTCGAGCTCGTCCTGGGCGAAGGCGACGACGTCGGCGTCGGTGCCGTCGCCGAGGACGACAGCCTGCTTCTCCAGCGCACGGTTGAGCGCCCCGATGTCGTCACGCAGCCGCGCGGCCCGTTCGTACTCCTGCCGGCGGGATGCATCACGCATGTCGCGCTCGAGCCGCTTGATGTAACGCGTGGTCTGCCCGGACATGAAGTCGACGAAGTCCTCGGTGATCCGGCGGTGCTGGGCGGCGTCCACGCGGTTGACGCATGGCGCGCTGCACTTGTCGATGTAACCGAGAAGACAGGGACGGCCGACCTGGCCCGCCCGCTTGAACACACCGTTGCTGCAGGTGCGCATTGGGAACACGCGCAGCAGTGCGTCGAGCGTCTCGCGAATGGCCCATGCGTGCGCATAAGGACCGAAGTACTTCACGCCTTTGCGCTTCGCGCCGCGCATCACCTGCGCGCGCGGGAACTCCTCGTCGAGCGTGACGGCAAGCCACGGATAGGACTTGTCGTCGCGGTAGCGCACGTTGAACCGCGGGTCGAACTCCTTGATCCAGCTGTACTCGAGCTGAAGGGCCTCGACCTCCGTGGTGACGACGGTCCACTCGACGCTGGACGCCGTACGGACCATCGTCTGCGTGCGGACGTGCAGGTTGGCGACGTCCTGGAAGTACGACGACAGCCGCGAGCGAAGGCTCTTGGCCTTGCCGACGTAGATGACCCGGCCGTGCTCGTCACGGAACTTGTAGACGCCCGGTTGGTCCGGGATCGTGCCAGGCGCGGGACGGTAGGTCGCCGGGTCTGCCACGCGTCCAGGCTAACCCTGTCGTCGGACCGAAAAGGGCTGTCTGGGACGCTGCTACGGCCGGCGGAACGCCGCTCTCCACAGCAGGCCGGAGGCGACTCGGTGCAAGGTGAGATCACGGCTCACGTCGTCGTCGACGACGCAGGGTTGAGCGGCCATGGGCACCTCACCATCCTCGGCATGATGTGGCACGCCGACGACCCGCTTGCGGTGGTCCTGACACTGTCCGCGCAGCCCGACCATCCGGCTCTTCCGCGCGGCGAGTGGGCGGTGCTGCGCGACTTCCTGCGCTACGGCGTCGAGGAACCCACGGGTGATGGAGCGGTGCGCATCCGGCCCGGCGAGGATGGTCGGGTCGTGCTCGAGCTGGCAAACGCGACGCGTCGCTACACCGTCAACGTCCCGGCCAACGTCGTCTGCGACTTCCTCGACGAGACGGAGACCGTGGTGCCGGCGGGTGGCGAGGCCGGAGACGACGTCATCGATGCGCTGATCGCGCGGTTGCTGGAGTACTGACCTGCGTCACTTCTTGTAGGTGAACTGGTAGTTGACCGTCGCGGTCGGTGCACCGGCGAGGTTGCAGGCCTTGATCGTCACGGTTCCCTTGCCGACGTTGGGCAGCAGGATCTCCTCGTGCGAGTTCGGGCCGTTCGACCCTGCGATCTCGTTGCCACGGGCGTCGAGGAGATAGAGGTCCCAGTCCAGCGCGCCCGTCGGGTCGGTGCCGTCGAGGACGACGTGGAGCAGGCCCTTCGCCGGCAGCTTGAGCGCGTGCAGGTCGACCGCGGCCGGGTTGATGTTCGCGCAGCTCGTGCCCGTCTGGTCGGTCGCCTCCACGGTCGGGTCGGGCAGCGCCGTGACGTCGTAATGCCCCTTCATGACGTGCGTCTTCGCCTTCGTGGCGGCAGCCGCATCGACGGCGGTCACGGTGCTCACCACGGCAAGGACGGCGGTGATGACGGTGGCTGGGCGGCGCATGACGGTCTCCTCGTGACTGATCCAGCGGCTCCAGTTCGTCGGCCGCAGCCGGATTCCTGCGTTTGGCGCCCGATCCACGCTCGGAAAGCCGGTCAAGGCCGGACATTCCTGAGGTCTCTTAAGCAAAGCCTGGCAGAGTCATCGAGCTGCACCCCTCGCCTGCAAGGAGCAACCGTGAAGTTCCACGCCCGCCCCGCTCTGCTGCTGGTCCTCGCCGCCGTCTCCGGCGTGACCGCCTGCAGCGGCTCGCGCCACTTTTCGGCCAAGGCTGCTGCGATCCACTGCCCTCTGCAGGTGTCCGGTCACAGCGCCGGGCGGGCCGTCGTCACCTACGACGACGCCACGGGCAACCCGAAGATGTCGGCCGCGATCACCCAGGAAGTGGCAGCGTGGAACGCGTCGACGGCGCCCGTCATGCTCAAGCCGGCAAAGTCCAACGCGGCACTCACCTTCCGCGCGGTCACGACGAAGGCGACCGTCGAGCGGTGCACGTCCACGGCTCCGCGCACGGTCACGGTTGAGCTCGAGACCACCAAGTGGAATGCACTCGTCAACGGATCGAAGAGCGCGGTCAAGGACCCGGCCGGCGCGATCGCGCACGTCATCGGCCGCGCGCTCGGCCTCCGGAGCCAGGGCAAGTGCCCGTCGCTGACCTCCCCGAACTCCTGCACGAATCGGGCTCAGACGCCGGACCCCACCCAGATGCAGGAGCTGCAGAAGCTGTACGGCGCCAGCGGCAGCACCGGCGGCAGCGCCAGTCCGACGGCCAGCTCCTGACGAGCTAGGCGCGCTTGCGCGCTCGCGAGCCCGTGGCCGCCTTGGTCGACTTCACCGGGCGCGGTGACGCCGCGGCGGACGTCTTCTTCGTCGCCGGCTTCGCGGCCGAGACGCGCTTGCGCGGCGGCGTCGCCACGCCACGGCCGGCGAGGATCTCGCGAAGGAAAGCGCCGGTGTGCGAGGCCGGGTTGGCCGCGACGACCTCGGGCGGACCCTCGGCGACGAGAGTGCCGCCACCGGTGCCGCCCTCCGGGCCCATGTCGACGATCCAGTCGGCGGTCTTGATGACGTCGAGGTTGTGCTCGATGACGATCACGGTGTTGCCCTGGTCGACCAGGCGGGACAGGACGCCGAGCAGCTTGCGGATGTCCTCGAAGTGGAGACCCGTCGTCGGCTCGTCGAGGATGTAAACGGTGCGGCCGGTCGAGCGCCGCTGCAGCTCGGAGGCGAGCTTCACCCGCTGTGCCTCGCCGCCGGACAGTGTCGGCGCGGGCTGGCCGAGCCGGACGTAGCCGAGGCCGACGTCGACAAGCGTCGTCAGATGACGGGCGATCGCGGGCACCGCGGCGAAGAACTCGGCGGCCTCCTCGATCGGCATGTCGAGCACGTCGGCGATCGTCTTGCCCTTGAAATGCACCTCGAGGGTCTCGCGGTTGTAGCGCGCGCCGTGGCAGACCTCGCACGGGACGTAGACGTCCGGCAGGAAGTTCATCTCGATCTTGATCGTGCCGTCGCCGGAGCAGGCCTCGCACCGGCCGCCCTTGACGTTGAACGAGAACCGACCGGGCAGGTAGCCCCGCACCTTGGCCTCGGTCGTCTCCGCGAACAGCCGGCGGATGTGGTCGAAAACGCCGGTGTAGGTCGCCGGGTTGGACCGCGGCGTGCGGCCGATCGGTGACTGGTCGACGCCGACGACCTTGTCGACGTGATCGAGACCCTTCACGGTGCGGTGACGACCGGGCACGACGCGCGCGCCGTTGAGCTCACGCGCCAGCACGCTGTAGAGGATGTCGTTGACGAGCGTCGACTTCCCGCTGCCGGAGACGCCGGTCACGGCGACGAAGCACCCGAGAGGAAACGCCACGTCGATCTGCTTGAGGTTGTGCTCGCGGGCGCCGATGACCGCGAGCTCGCGACCCTTGGTCGGCTGCCGCCGGATGTCCGGGACGGGGATCTGACGACGGCCGGCCAGGTAGGCGCCCGTCACCGAGCGCTCGTTGGTCAGCAGGTCCTGGTAAGGGCCGCTGTGCACGATCTCGCCGCCGTGCTCACCGGCGCCGGGCCCGATGTCGACCACCCAGTCGGCGGTGTGAATCGTCTCCTCGTCGTGCTCGACGACGATCAGCGTGTTGCCGAGGTTGCGCAACCGCACGAGCGTCTCGATCAACCGCCGGTTGTCGCGCTGGTGCAACCCGATCGACGGCTCGTCGAGGACGTAGAGGACGCCGACGAGACCGGAACCGATCTGCGTGGCGAGCCGGATGCGCTGCGCCTCGCCACCGGCCAGCGTCGCCGCCGCACGGTCCAGGGAGAGGTAGTCGAGTCCGACGTCGAGCAGGAAGCGCAGCCGCTCGTTGATCTCCTTGAGCACGCGCTCGCCGATCTGCTGCTCGCGCGCGGTGAGCTTGAGCTTGCGCAGCCACTCGGCGCAGTCGCCGATGGGCAGTGACGCCACGTCGGAGATCGCTCTCCCGTGCACGGTGACCGCCAGCGACTCGGGCTTGAGCCGAGTGCCCTCACACGCCGGGCACGGCACCTCGCGCATGAACCCCTCGAACCGCTCGCGGCTCGTGTCGCTCTCGGCCTCGCCGTGCCGTCGCTCGACGTAAGGGATCGCGCCTTCGAAGTCGGTCCAGTAGGAGCGGACCCGGCCGTAGCGGTTCTTGTACTTCACGTGCACCTGGGTCGGATGACCGTTGAGCACCGCCTTCTGCGCCTTGGCCGTCAAGCGCTCCCACGGCGTGTGCACGTTGAAGCCGAGCTCGTCACCAAGCGCCTCGAGGACGCGGCCGAAGTAGTCGCGCCCGTGCGCGCCGGACCACGGCGCCACGGCGCCGTTGGCCAGCGTCTTCGTGGGGTCGGGGACGATCAGCTCCGGGTCGGCCTCGAGCTTCGTGCCCAGCCCGGTGCAGGTCGGACAGGCGCCGTACGGCGAGTTGAAGGAGAACGACCTCGGCTCGAGCTCCTCGATCGAAAGGGGATGGTCGTTGGGGCAGGCAAGCCGCTCGGAGTAGCGACGCTCACGGTGCGGGTCGTGCTCCGGCAGGTCGACGAAGTCGAGGATGACGAGACCACCGGACAGCCCGAGCGCGGTCTCGACCGAGTCGGTCAGCCGGCGCCGGGCGCTGCTCTTCACGGCCAGCCGGTCGACGATCACCTCGATGTCGTGCTTCTCGTACTTCTTCAGCGTCGGCGGCTCGGACAGCGTGACTATCTGGCCGTCGACCCGCGCCCGG
Source organism: Mycobacteriales bacterium (assembly GCA_035695045.1). Taxonomy (GTDB): domain Bacteria; phylum Actinomycetota; class Actinomycetes; order JAFAQI01; family JAFAQI01; genus DASSKP01. The sequence continues at coordinate 27,720 of DASSEX010000049.1, forward strand.
CTGTAGCCCTTCGTCTGCAGCTCGCGGAAGAGCTCGGCGTACTCCCCCTTGCGGCCGCGCACGACGGGCGCGAGCACCTGGAACCGGCTGCCCTCCTCGAGGTCGAGGACCCGGTCGACGATCTGCTGCGGGGTCTGCCGGCTGATCGGCTCACCGCAGACCGGGCAGTGCGGCGTGCCGATCCGGGCCCAGAGCAGCCGGAGGTAGTCCCAGACCTCGGTGACCGTGCCGACGGTCGAGCGTGGGTTGCGTGACGTCGACTTCTGGTCGATGGAGACGGCCGGCGACAGCCCTTCGATGAAGTCGACGTCGGGCTTGTCCATCTGGCCGAGGAACTGCCGCGCGTACGCCGACAGGGACTCGACGTAGCGGCGCTGGCCCTCGGCGAAGATCGTGTCGAAGGCGAGGCTGGACTTGCCCGAGCCGGAGAGCCCGGTGAAGACGATCAGAGCGTCTCGAGGCAGGTCGAGACTGACGTCGCGCAGGTTGTGCTCGCGCGCGCCACGGACGATCAAGCGGTCAGCCACGGGGTCTCAAGAGCGTCAGGGGGAAGTCCAGGATCCGGCCTTGCCAGGCTACCTGCGGCCTCCGACAGTTTTCGTTGATCATGGATCGCCTCGTAGGCTCGGCCAGGTGACCGAGACCTACACCGGAGACGTCAAGGTCGGCGGCAGCAGCGACACCCGGAACACCGGGCCGCTGTCCATCACGAAGGTCGCCGTCGGGCCGATGGACAACAACGCCTACTTCCTCCGCTGCACCGCCAGCGGGGAGGTCCTGCTGATCGACGCCGCCAACGAGCCCGACCGGCTGCTACGCGAGCTCGGCGACGACCGTCTCGGCCGGGTCGTCACGACGCACCAGCACTTCGACCACTGGCAGGCGCTTCCGGAGATCTTCGCGGCGACGGGTGCTCCGGTCGCGGCGCACCCGGCGGACGCCGGGGAGCTCCCGATCGAGGCGGTCGAGCCGCTCGAGGACGGCGACACCGTCCGGGTCGGCGAGTGCGAGCTGGCGGTCATCCACCTCGTCGGGCACACGCCCGGGTCGATCGCCCTGCTCTACCGCGGCCCGGACCGACCGCACCTGTTCACCGGCGACAGCCTCTTTCCCGGCGGGGTGGGCAACACCTTCGGCTCGAAGGAGAACTTCGAGACCCTGATCGACGACGTCGAGCACAAGCTGTTCGACAAGCTTCCCGACGACACCTGGGTCTATCCGGGCCACGGCAAGGACACGACGCTCGGCGCGGAACGCCCGAGCCTCCCGGAGTGGCGAGCCCGCGGCTGGTAGGTCCGTCCCCGAAGTCCTCAGCGGCCCGCCGATGAACACCGGCCCACCAAGATCGTTGCGGTGACTGCGGGTCAACAGGGCGGGTTCCGACCTGCTCATGCCGCAATGATCAAGGAATGACGTCGACAGGAGTGTCGCGGCCACGCCTGGGGAGCCGACCGGCAATCGCCTGCTGATCGCGTTCTCTCGCGATCAGCAGGCGATTGCTCCGCGTCAGGGCAGCGGAAGCGTCCAGGCCCCGCGACCATGGGTTGCGGCGATGAGCTGGTTGCCCGCGAGCGTCAGGCCGTAGACCGTGCTGATCGGGAATCCCGTCCCGGCCGCCGACCAGGCGTCGCCGCCCGAGCTCGGCGCCGTGATGACGCCGAAGTCCGTCGAGGCGTAGAGCTCGTCGTTGGTGGCGTCGTACGCGATTCCGGTCACCGGCATGTCACCGATGGACTGGCTGTCACCCGGCGTCCCCGAGATGTCCTTCGCCGTCGCGGTCCCCGTCGCCGGGTCGTAGGTCACGTCGTAGACGTGGCCGCCGGCCGCGTAGGCGGAGTAGCCCGAGTAGGAGATGAACGCGTGGTACGGGTTCCCGGGGTCGACCGCGATGCCGCTCACGAACCGGCCGGGCAGGATGTGCGTCGTCGACGTGCTGCCGTCGATCCGGGTGAACGTGACGGCCTTCGCATCAGCCGTCGCGTTGGTGGAGACGAACACCCTGCCGATCCGGGTGGCCGCCCACATGACGGACGAGTCGGTGGGCGCCGTCGAGATCGCGACGACGTAGTGACCCGCACGATCCCCGAACGAGCTGCTGGTCAGGTTCTGGCCGATGGGCTCGAAGTCACCACAGGTCGCCGTCGGGTTGAACCGTGACGGGTCGGTCTCGCTGCAGTTCGCATCGAGATAGGCGTAGTCGCCACCGTCGTCCTCGGTCCGCCACACGTGCTGCAGACCCTCGTAGATCCAGCCGGGGTTGTTCGGGTCGTTCACGAACGGCACGTAGAACGACGCGGCCTCGCCACTGCTGTCCTGCTTCTGGCTGACGTAGTCCCAGTGGTTCGGGTTGAGGCCTGCGCCGTAAACGTCACCAGCCGGGAACGCGTTCACGTCGGCGTACGACGAGTAGTAGGTGTGGAAGTGCACGTTCGAGTTCCCACTGTCCGTCGCCGACTGGCCGCCGTCGCCACCGACCGACTCGAAGCCGCTCTCCCCTGGACCGAACGCCCAGGTGCCGTTGTCCTGGGTGCCGCCCAGATAGTGCGTCTCGCCACCGGACTGGTATGTCGAGATGCTCTGGAACTGCAGAGTCGGCAAGCCTTGGCTCAGCTCCGCGATGTGCTGCGGCGTCGCCTTCAGCCACCGCTGGCAGTCGAGCAGGTCGTAGCCCCGGAGGCCCCGCTCGGCGCACTGCGACGTCTGGTCGACCGCGGCTGCGTCGTCCACGCGAAGAACGCCGCCGTCATTGACCTCGAAGAACTGGTTGGCCCGTCCGGGCACGAATGCGAGCCCGTGCTCGTCCGGGTGCATGCCGATGCCGGCGGCGTCCTCGGTCATGTCCGTGAAGTCACGGCCCGCATTGCTCGAGCGCATGACGGCGCGGCCGTTCGACCGTGGCGGCACGGTGCCGTAGATCTCGTCGTAGTTCATCGAGCCGCCGATGTAGACGATGTCCGGGTGTCCCGGCGGGGTGACGACGAACATGTCGTAGCCGCACTGCGACTCACAGAAGTTGTAGGAGTCGAAGCCCTCCTGCCCGTTGCCCGGGTTGGACAGCTGGATCCACCCGCCGTTGCCGTTGGCGTTGGTCAGCTGGTTGGCCGGACGGTCGGCGTTGTCGGTCCGCCACACCCAGGACCAGCCCTTGTCGTCGTTCTCGTCGCCGGCGTAGATCCGGGTCTTCCCGTTCTTCACCGTGAGCGCGAACTCGGTGCGGTCACCGAAGGTGTCCTTCGGGTTGGAGGTCGCGAACACGTGCCGGAAGGCAGTGGTGCCGTCCAGCCGCGCAGAACTGCGCCAGATCCCGTAGCCGAAGAGCGAGGCGTAGACAGTGTTGTCGTCCTTCGGGTCGAGCTCGATGTGGTTGACCCCGCCCTGGAACCAGTCACTGCCTGTCCCGGCACCGGGGTTCACGGGACTTCCCGGCTTCGAGAAGATCGGCGTGAACGACGACTCACCGAGCTGCGGCCGCATCCGGTAGAGGCCCAGTGGCGCTGCGTCCGGGGGCGTGCGGCGGCCGCCATTGACGGACGACGACCCGTGGCGGGCGACGTCGGTGCCCATGTAGACCGTCCCGTCGGACGCGACGGCGATCGCGCCGACCGAGCGGTCGCGGGCGGTCACGTTGCTGTCACCGACGAGCGACCAGCTGGTGCCGCCGTTGACCGTCTTGTAGAGACCGACACCTGCCTCGGAGTCACCGGAGCCGTTGGGCTCGCCAGTGCCGGCGTACAGCGTGTCGTTGGCCACGTCGTAGAAGAGTGAGCCGATGGCACCGGAGGGAATGCCCGCAGACACGAACGTCCAGCTCGCCGAGTCGCTCAGCCCGTCCGTCGTCTTCCAGACTCCGCCTCCGGCGGTGCCGATGTAGACGGTGCAGCTGCCGTCCGTGCATCCGGGGGTGACGACGACGGATGTCGTGCGCCCGGAGTTCGTCGTTGCCACGCCGTTCTGCGTCGACGGACCGGGCACGTTGTTGGTCTCAGGGCCGAGATAGCTCCAGGCTGCCGTGCTCGCGGCGCTGTTCAACGTGCTGGCCGTCAGCGAGGTCGTGCCGCTGGCGCCGGTCGTCCCGCCGCCGCGGGACGTGTGCTGCAGACGCAGGTACGCCGCCCGCGCCGCCCGCCGCTGCTTGTCCGCGATGGTGCTGCGTGGGTAGGCCCGGTTCTCGTACTGCTCCTGCGAAGGGCCGGAGACGCTCTCCGCGCCGTTCTCCAACTTCTCCTTGATGAACGCGAGCGGGAGGTGACGGTGCATCAGCGCCGCCTCCGGGTGCTCGAGCGCGAAGTTGGCGAGGCTCTCGCGGGCGGCCGATGACGGGGCCAGGCCCCTCACGTGCGGTGCGGCGACGTTGGCAGATGCGGCCAGGAGAGCGCTGACGAACGTCACTCCCCCGATGCTCAGCGCGACCTTGCGCTGGGTGCGTGAAACGGTCATCTCGGCTCCTGTGGGCGGGATCCTGATCCGCGCAACGTACGTCCAAGATCGAGCCGACGTGAGCGGCTTCGCGAGAAATAGTCCGGTGGAGTGGTGCCTGCACCACAAGTTGCGACGTCGCCGGCGACACGTTCCTGTCGGTTTACGCCGTCATGCAGGGATTGTCACCAGTGCACGCCGGGAAGCAGTCGGGCCATCGCCTTCGCTCCGCGGCTCAACGACACCTGGTCGTCACCACCGGCCGCCTTCGAGTCAGGGAAGACGCGGTAGGCGACGTGCAGCACTGCGTCGACGAGCTTCGGCGCCACGGCGTACGACACCTCACCGAAGGTGCCGAGCCGTGTACTGACCCGCTTCGGCCGCTCGGTGAGTGCGCGGAGCACGAGGTCCGCGGCGTCGTTCGGCGACAGCGTCGGGAACGCGTCGTAGATGCGCGTCGGACGGATCATCGGAGTCCGGACGAGCGGCATGTGAATCGTCGTGAACGTCACGCCCTCGCCGAAGGTCTCGGATGCCACGACCCGGCTGAACGAGTCGAGCGCCGCCTTCGAGGCGACGTACGCCGCGAACCGCGGTGGCGCGGTCTGCACGCCGATCGACGAGACGTTGACGATGTGGCCGAACTGCCGCTCGGTCATGTGAGGCAGCAGCGACAGGATCATCCGGACGGCGGCGAAGTAGTTGAGGTCGATCGTGCGCTCGAAGTCGTGCATACGGTCGTAGGAGAGCTGGATCGAGCGGCGGATGGAACGGCCGGCATTGTTGACGAGGAAGTCGATGCCGTCCGGATGATCGGCGATCATCTGCTTGACGGTTGCCGCGACCGCCTCCTCATCGGTGATGTCGCACGGGTAGACGTGCGCTGCTCCGCCGGCTGCTTCGATCTCCGCACGCACCTCCTCCAGCTTGTCGGCGCTGCGCGCGACGAGTAGAGGTACGCCGCCGGCCCGAGCGACAGCGAGCGCGGTCGCCTTGCCGATGCCCGACGAAGCGCCGGTGATGACGACCGTCCGCCCGGCGATGGCACCGCCGGGGCGTGCACGGCGCGCGCGCAACGGATCGAGGTTGCGACTCCAGTAGCTCCACAGCACGTCGGCGTAGCGCTCCAGTGGCGGCACCACGATGCCGGTGCCGTTGAGGAGCTGCTGCGTGCGCGCCGCGTCGAAGACCGGACGGAAGGTGGCGTGTGGGATGACCTCCGGAGGGATGCCGAGCCGGTCCAGCGCGAACCCTGCCACCTCTGTCGCGCCGGGCAGCAGACCGAGAACCGCTTGACCGGCGGCGACGACAGGCGACACCACGCGCCGGTCGATCGGCAGCGAGACCGTCGGAGCGCCGGCCGCCCGGGCGAACGCATTGACGACGTCGAGCAATCGCTGCGGCTTCGGAGACACGAGATGGAACGCATGTCCGTCGAGGCCGTCGCGATGCATCAGCTCGACCATCGCCGCCGCGACGAAGTCGACGGGGACGACGTTGGTGTCGCCGAGGTCGGGCGCGACGAGCGGCAGCTGCGTGGGCAGCTCCGCGAGCATCGCGAGGGTCGGGAAGAAGTAGTAGGGTCCGTCGACCTTGTCCATCTCGCCGTTGCGCGAATGCCCCACGACGATCGCCGGCCGGTAGACACGCCAGGGCACATCGGACTGGGCGCGCACCAGTCGCTCTGCCTCGAACTTCGTCCGGTGGTAGGGCGACGGCAGCCGCTGGCCTTCGTCGAACATCGACTCGGTGAAGCGTCCCTCGTAGTCACCGGCGACGGCGACGGATGACACGTGGTGGAAGCATCCCGCGCGTAGATCGGCCGCAGCGGCGAGCGCCTCCTGCGTGCCGCCGATGTTGACGCGTCGGTCGGTCTCCTCGTCGGCGGTCATGTCGTAGAGCGCCGCGAGGTGCACGACATGGTCGACGTGGCCGCGCAGTCGGTCGCGGTCCTCACTCGACAGCCCGAGCAGCGGGTCGGTCAGGTCCCCTACGACCGGCACGAGGGTGCCTGCCTGCGGCCAGGTCGCCGTCAATGCATCGAGCTTGGCCAGCGACTGGCGCCGTACGAGGAGGAGGACCTCCGCGTCCGGACGCGCGAGGAGACGTTCCACGACGTGGCGGCCGACGAAGCCGGTGCCACCCGTCACGAGGTAGGTCGTCACACCGTGAAGTCTGCCGCGCAATGCGGCTGGGCGAAACGCCGGTTCGAACCCGGAGACGCCGAACGGCGCCGCCCGGTGAGGGCGACGCCGTTCGAGCTCAGGGGTCAGGCGGAGACGCGCTGCCTGCCCAGTGCCATGCCCGCACCCAGGCCGATCGCCAGGGCGATCACCCCGCCGATCGCGATCAGCGCCGCGTTGCGGCCGGTGTGGCTGCTGCCACTGCTCGTCGTGCTGGCGGCGAGCGAGATGGCGCCCGGCTGAGCCAGGACGTACGACGTCCCGGTACCACCCGGAGCCTGCGTGCCAAGCCCGGTAGCGGCGTTGAGCACGGCGATCTGCTGGTGGGCGTTCTGCGAGGCCTGCGTCAGCTGGTCCTGCAGCGGACCGGTGGCGCCGGAGAGCACCTGGCTGATGCCGTCCTTCACCTGCTGCTCGCCCGGCACGACCTGTCCGAGACCGGATGCGATCTGACCGGCACCGTCGACGGCCTGCGGGAACTGCTTGGCGCCATCGCGCAGACCGCTCGCGAGCTTGGCGAGGCCGTCGCGGATCTGGGTGCTTCCGTTGAGTGCGTCGCCGGAGCCGGCGTACAGCTTGCGCGACCCGGCCAGCGCCTTGCCACTGCCCGCGTAGAGCTCCTTGGAGCCCGCCAGCGCCTTCGCGGAGCCGGCGCTCAGCTGCTGCGCCCCATCGAGAGCTCCCGCCGATCCGTCCCGGAGTGCCACCGCGCCTGGGGCAGCGATGTCAGCACCGACACGCAGTGCATGCACACCGGCGAGCGCCGCGGGCAGGCCAGTCGGATTGTTCACGTCGAGCGCTGTGTCGAGGCCTGCACCGATTTGCAGGAGAATCTGCTTGATGCCGCCAGGATCCGTCCCCGCAGCCGGGTGGGAAATCGCCGCCTCGAGACTCTGCACGCCGAGAACGAGCGCGGGCAGGGTATTCGGGTTCGCCACCGACGGCGGCTGAAGCGACGCGTGCAGAGCGGTCTGAGCGCCTTCCAGCTGCAACGCCACCCCCGGGGTGGTCGCATCGCCGACGAGGATCGCCTTTGTCAGCGGGTCGACGCCCGGCAACGCCGGCAAGGCCGGGCAGCCCGCCGCCGGAGCGCCCGGACTGGCCTGGCCGTTTGCGGCCACGATGATGGTGTTCCAGCCGCAGTAGAGACCAGCGTCAAGCGTGCCCAACTGCGTGATGCCAGCACTGAGGCCCTGCTCGACGAGCGACAGCCCGTCCAGCAGGCCCGGGTGTGCCGGATCGCCCGTGGGACCCATCCCGGTGGCGAGCTGACCGATGATGCCGCGCAGCTGCGTCATCTGCGTGAGCAGCGTCGGGAGCCCCGTGTTCGGGTCGTCGAGCTGGTCGAGCCCGCCAGCAATCGCCTGCACACCGGCGGTCAGCCCCGGGTTGGCTGCGGTGCCGTCGCCCGCGAGGCCGGCGTGGATAGCGGTGAGGCCCGGAACCAGGCCCGAGGTGGGGTCACCGGTCTTGCCCGCAAGGCCCTTGTGGATCAGCCTGAGTCCCCCGGTGAGTCCGGTGGCCGGGTCGTTGGAAAGGCCGGCGTGGATGAGGGCGAGGCCGCCGGTGAGCCCGGACGTCGGGTCCGTCGACAGGCCACCGTGAATCTGAGCGAGTCCCGCCGTCAGCTGCTTCGCGCCGTCGGCGAGCTGTGTCGACCCATCCGCCGCCTGCTGGGTGCCGGTCAGCGAACCGGCCAAGCCGGCGTGCAGCTCGCTGGCGCCGGCCAGAAGCTTCGTCAGGCCGTCGAGGATCTGGCCGACACCGGAGCCGAGCTTCTTGAGGCCGTCGTTCCCGCCGCTGGCGTAGCCGGCCCAGAAGTCCTCCTGCTGGAACTCCGCGGTCTTGTCCTGCGTCTTCGCAGACAGGCCCGCGGTCGTGTTCGGGTCGACCGGAGTGGCGCGCAGCTCGGCGATCGGCTTGCCGCTACCGCCGGCGGTCAGGCTGACGTCCTGCGCCGAGCTACCCAGCGGTGTGAACAGCACCATGTTCCACAGCACGTGACGGACACCGTTCGCGCCGGTCGTGATGCTCGCGCCCGCTGCGTCGAGGTTGGTCATCGACTTCGGTACGTCGACACCGAGCTGCGCGACGAGCGGCAGCTGCAGGGACACCGTCGTGTGCCGCTCGGTGCCGGCCGTGTCGGTGTAGTGAACCGTCTGCGTCTGCGTGAAGGTGTTCTCCACGTGGTAGCTGTACGTCGACCCGGTGTGCGTGATCGTCATCTTGATCGGCAGCTGGCCGGAGAACGCGGTTGTCGCGCCGTTGGCGGCGACCTGCTGCACCGAGGTCACCGAGCCGTTGTCACCGATGGTCGCGCGAACGGTGCCACCGGTGCCGAGATCAGCGCCGAGCGCGGCACTCGGCACGATGAGCGCTGCCGAGGTGCCGAGGCAGAGGGCCAGGAGTCGCGTGGACGCCTGCCGCTTGGACATGTGGGTCTTCATGACGGGTTCCTTCTCTGCTCTGCCGACGGCGCAGTTCCCGTCGCGCGCTTTGCCTTGCGTTCCTTGTTGAGCACGGCCGCCAGAGCGACCGCCAGGATCAGCGTCAGGCCGGTGAAGACCTCGTTGATCCAGTTCGCAACGCCGGCATAGGTCAGGCCGGTGATGTTGATGCCGAGGAAGAAGATCGCGACGAGCGTGCCCGCCACGTTGAGACGCCCGACCTTGAACGAGACGGCACCGAGGAAGGCCGACGCGAGAGCGGCAAGGGTGAACGTCGGGCCGATCGTCGGGTTGCCGGAGCCGGTGTTCGCGAGCAGCAGCACGCCGGCGACACCCGCGAAGGCGCCGGTCAGAGCGAACGCCGAGGTGATCGTCCGCTCGACGCGGATGCCGACGAGCTTGGCAGCGGCGCGGTTGGACCCGATCGCGTGCAGCGACCGGCCGTAGGGCGTGTGCTCGAGCAGGTAGTAGATGAGCAACGCGACGATTGCGAGCACCCAGGCGATGTCGGGGATGCCGATCATCCGCTCGCGACCGAAGTTGATGAGCGAGCTCGGAATGCCGTTGATGATCGCCTGGCCCTGCGTGTACCAGTCGATGAAGCCGAGGATGATCGACGCCGTACCCAGCGTGATGATGAACGGGTCGACGTGCAACGTCGTGCTGAGGAAACCGTTCATGCCGCCGACGGCGCCGCCGATCGCGACGCCGATCAGGATGCCGATGACGAGCGGCATGTGCCAGTGCGAGTACGCCGCCGCCGTCATGACCGAGCTGAGCCCGCAGATGTTGCCGATCGACAGGTCGAAGTTGCCCGACACCAGCGTCAGCAGGATGCCGAGCGTCAGCACACCGGTGACCGACTGGCTGGACAGGATGTTCTGCCAGCTCGCCGAGGTGTTGAACGTCCTGGAGACGTCGCCGCCCCAGAAGCTGTAGATGAGTATCGAGACGACGAGCAGGATCGGCAACGAGTAGTTGCGGACGAACAGGCCGACCGGATTCGGCCGCTTCGGCATCTCCACCGCGGCGTGCTTCGGCGCGTCAGTCGGGATGGACGAGTCGACGCTCACGATCAGGGTGTCCTCAGGCGTGCGTGGGGTGGGGACACCGTCGGTCGCGGCTCCCTCGTCGGCGCGAGAGACGGGGCGGGTCACGTGGTTCCTTCCGATGAGTTCATCAGCTCGGTGAGGCGGTGCGCGTCCAGCGGCTGCTCGACGACGGTGGTGATGCGCCCGCCGCGCAGGATTGCAACGCGATCGGAAGCATGGGCGAGCTCTTCCGGCTCGCTGACGACCAGGATCACGCTGGTTCCGGCGGCGGTCGCCTTGCGCACGAGCTGGTAGATCTCGGCGCGGGCCCCGACATCGACGCCTTGCGTGGGCTCGTCGAGCAGCAGCACCTTCGGGTGCCGGCGGAGCCAACGAGCGAGGATGACCTTCTGCTGGTTGCCGCCGGAGAGCGTCTCGATCGGCTGCTGGTCACCGCTCACCCGGATCAAGAAGTCGGAGATCGACTGCGCCGAGTCCTCGCGCTCCTGCCGATGACGCCACATGAGGCGCTGGAAGTAGGAGCCGCCCTGTCCGGCCGACAGGTTGTGCCGCACGCTGCATCCCGTGAGCACTGCGTCGGCCTGCCGATCCTCCGGCACGTAGGCGACGCCGGCCTTCATCGCCGCGTCGGGCGTGGCCGGTCTGTAGTCGACACCGTCGAGCGTGACCGTGCCGGACTCGATCGGATACGCGCCGAACAGCATGCGGAGCAGCTCGGAACGACCGCTGCCGAGCAGCCCGGCGATGCCCAGCACCTCGCCCCGACGCAGCGTCAGGTCGACGCCGTGCAACGGGCCGCCGCTCAGACCGCGGACTGTCAACGCTGCGTCGGTGCTGGTCTCCACCTGGGCAGACGGGAACGCGCGCTCGATCGGCCGACCCACGATGAGCTCGATCAGGTCAGACTCGCGCAGGCCCTTCGCCTCAACCGTGGCGACCTTGCGGCCGTCGCGGAGGACGGTGATCCGGTCGGCGACCGACAGCACCTCGTCGAGCCGGTGGCTGACATAGAGGATCGTCTGACCGTTCTCGGCGTAGACCCGGAGCGCGTCCAGGAGGTGCTCGACCTCCGCGTCCGGAAGGGCCGCCGTCGGCTCGTCCAGGATCAGGACGCCCTCGTCACCTTCGACGAGGTCCTGCATCGCACGGATGATCGCGACCCGGCTGCGGTCCGCCGCCCGCAGCGAGCGCAGCGGCGCCGTGGGTTGCGCGGGCACGTTGTACTTCGCCAGCAGGTCTCTCGTGCGGGCGTTGAGCATCGACCAGTCGATCCGCCCACCGAGACCGCGCGGGAACTGCGCCCCGATCGCGAGGTTCTCCGCCACCGTGAGGTCAGGGAACACCGCTGGCTGCTGATGCACGAACCGCAGACCGGCAGCGTGCGCCCGCGCCGGCGACCATGCCTCGGCGGGGATGTCCTCCCCGTTGATGCTGAGAACGCCCCCGGGATCGGGCGGTACGACGCCCGCGAGGATCTTGATCGTCGTCGACTTGCCCGACCCGTTCCCGCCCAGCAGGGCATGGATCTCCCCGCGCCGGAGCTCGAGGTCAAGGCTGTCGAGAGCGAGTGTTCCGGAGTAGGTCTTGCTGAGGCCGCGCGTTGCGATCGCGACGCGCGGCTCCGCAATGACGGATGGCATCAGCCGACGCCCCAGGCCTTCTCGTAGACCGCCTTGAAGTCGACCGGCGGCACCCACGGACCGCTGGCCGGCAGGTTGTGTGATCCGTCGACGAGCTGCCAGCCGAGACCGGAGTAGGCCGGCTTCTTGCCCAGGAAGAGGCTGTTCATCGTGTCGACGGCCGCCCAGCCGGTCCAGTCCGACGGCGAGATCATGACCGCGTCGACGCCCTGGTGGTTACGGATCAGGTTGAGCTCGTCCTCGAAGCCCTCGCCACCCATGACGTAGAGGCTGTTGGCGTGGCCGGACTGGATGACCGCCGGCGCGATGCTGAGCAGTGTCGCCGCGGTGAACGGGCTCTTCACGACATTGGCTTCCGGGTGCTGCAGGATCGCGGACTGCGCGGTCTGCAGAAGCTGCGGACCGAGTTGCAGACCGGTGAAGTCGATGCTCTTCACGACCGAGCAACCGGAGCACTGCTTGATCGCGTTGAGGAACCCCTGGCCGGTGTAGTGCAGCACCGTGACCTGGGTGTCGTTGAAGAAGATGACCTTCGCGTGTCCGCCGGTCGCGGCGATCGCCGCCTCACCCTGCGCGAAGCCGTACTTCTCGGCGAAGGCACCGAGGTTCTTGTTCGCCACAGCGCCGTAGTTGATGTAACCACTGAACAGCCGCTGCCCGCCGTGACCGCTGTAAGGGTCGTCACAGTCGTAGGCGTAGATCGGCACCGTGACGATGCCCTTGGCCTTCGCCTGCTCGAGCTGGGACTTCACGAAAGAGCAGTCGATCGCGTCGAGGATGATGCCGTCCGCCCCTGCGGCGATGGCCTGCGAGACGCCGGGAGCGTCGTTGGCGGGGTTGAGCTGGGTGTCGTAGATGTGGACCTTCCAGCCGAGCTTCTGCGCGGCTTCCTGCGCGGCGTTGACCGGCACGGACGAGCTCTCCGAGGACTGACCGCCGGAGATGATCCAGATGCTCTTGCCCTTCGCGGCGCCTCGCGACGAGGTGTCCGGCGACGACAGCGTCCCCTTGTAGACCTCCTGCAGCACCGGGTTGGTCACCGGCGCGCTGGAGGAGCTACCGCTGCTCGGCTGCGTATTGCTGCTCGCGGTGTTGCTGCTGCTACTGCATGCGGACAAAACGACTGCGGACGCCGCCGTTCCGGCCAGCAACGCAAGGCGCGGGCCGGAAACGCGCAGGGGACGACGAGTCATCGTTCGGGACACTCCTGTCGGAGAGCGGACCTGTAAGGGACAGGCAGGAATAGCCCGAAGGTAGGCGTGTGGGACAGGTCACACCCGCGTGACAGGCGGTAACAGTCCGAACGGAATTCGGTTCGTAGTCCTAAAGATCATGGAACCACGACCATGATCATCAGAAGGATCTAGTCCCGGGCGGCATGTCCGACAGGACTTCTTCAAGACGTCGAACGTGGACCAATCAGGCGATAGCTGCTCAGCGCCCGACGCCGGCGGCGTCCATTGCCCGGAGCTCTTTCTTGAGCTCGTTCACCTCGTCGCGAAGGCGCGCGGCCAGCTCGAACTGGAGCTCCGCAGCTGCGGCGTGCATCTGGTCCTGCAGCTGCTGGATCAGCAGGGCGAGGTCGTGACGCGGCAGGCCCGCAAGCTCGGCGGCGTGCTGGCCCGCGGTCTTGCTCTTGCTCGCCATGCCGGGCACCGGCGTCTTGCCACGTGACTGGGTGCGCCCGCTCCCCCCGATCAGCTCCTCCTCGTCACCGCGAACGATGTCGTCGAGGATGTCGGCGATCTTCTTGCGCAACGGCTGCGGGTCGATGCCGTGCTCTTCGTTGTAGGCGACCTGCTTCTCACGACGGCGGTTGGTCTCCTCGATCGCCTTCTGCATCGAGGGGGTGATGGCGTCGGCGTACATGTGCACTTCACCCGAGACGTTGCGCGCCGCGCGACCAATCGTCTGGATCAGCGAGGTGCCGGACCGCAGGAAGCCTTCCTTGTCGGCGTCGAGGATCGACACCAGCGAGACCTCCGGCAGGTCGAGGCCCTCCCGCAGCAGGTTGATGCCGACGAGGACATCGAACTCCCCCATCCGCAGCTCGCGCAGCAGCTCGACCCGGCGGAGCGTGTCGACCTCGCTGTGGAGGTAACGGACTCGTACGCCGTTCTCGAGGAGGTAGTCCGTGAGGTCCTCTGCCATCTTCTTCGTCAGCGTCGTGACCAGGACCCGCTCGTCGCGGTCGGCCCGCGTCTTGATCTCGTGCATGAGGTCGTCGATCTGACCCTTGGTCTGCTTGACCACGACCTTGGGGTCGATCAGCCCGGTCGGCCGGATCACCTGCTCGACCACGTCCTCCTTCACCCGCGACATCTCGTAAGGACCCGGTGTCGCGGACAGGTAGACCGTCTGCCCGATGCGCTCGAGGAACTCCTCCCACTTCAGCGGTCGGTTGTCCATCGCGCTCGGCAACCGGAAACCGTGGTCGACGAGCGTCCGCTTTCGCGACATGTCACCTTCGTACATGCCGCCGATCTGCGGCACGGTCACGTGCGACTCGTCGATCACGAGCAGGAAGTCGTCGGGGAAGTAGTCGAGCAGGGTGTGCGGCGGGGTGCCGGGTCCGCGGCCGTCGATGTGCCGCGAGTAGTTCTCGATGCCGGAGCAGAAGCCGACCTGGCGCATCATCTCGATGTCGTAGGTCGTGCGCATGCGGAGTCGCTGCGCCTCCAGCAGCTTGCCCTGTCGCTCCAGCTCGGCGAGACGCTCCTCGAGCTCGGCCTCGATGCCGGCGATCGCCCGCTCCATGCGCTCCGGTCCGGCAACGTAGTGGGTGGCCGGGAACACGAACATGGTGTCGTCGTCGCTGATGACCTCACCGGTCAACGGGTGCAGCGTCGAGATGCGCTCGATCTCGTCGCCGAACATCTCGATCCGGACTGCGAGCTCCTGGTAGACCGGGAAGACCTCGATCGTGTCGCCCCGGACCCGGAAGGTCCCGCGGGTGAACGCCAGGTCGTTGCGGGTGTACTGCACGTCGACGAACTTGCGCAGCAGCTTGTCGCGCTCGATCTCCTGACCCACCTCGAGACGCACGCATCTGTCGACGTACTCCTGCGGGGTGCCGAGACCGTAGATGCACGACACGGAGGCGACGACGATGACGTCTCTGCGAGTGAGCAGAGACATGGTCGCCGAGTGACGCAGCCGCTCGACCTCCTCGTTGATCGAGGAGTCCTTCTCGATGTAGGTGTCCGTCTGCGGGACGTAGGCCTCGGGCTGGTAGTAGTCGTAGTAGGAGACGAAGTATTCGACGGCGTTGTCGGGCAGCAGCTCGCGGAACTCGTTGGCGAGCTGCGCAGCGAGGGTCTTGTTGGGCGCCATGACGAGCGTCGGCCGCTGCAGCTCCTCGACCAGCCACGCCGTCGTCGCCGACTTGCCGGTGCCGGTCGCTCCCAGCAGAACAGTGTCGCGATCGCCCCGCCGGACCCTCTTGGCCAGCTCCGCGATGGCGGCCGGCTGGTCACCCGACGGTTCGAAGTCGGAGACGACCTTGAAGGTCCCCGGCTTGGGCTGGATCGACGTGCTGGCCACAGCAGAACAACGTAGCCGGGGCCTCCGACAATCCCGGCCTAGCGGGAGGGGAACAGCCGGTGCGCCCGCACCAGGGCGTGCCAGGCGACGGGTGGCGCCGCCTGCCACGACCAGAGACTGACCGCGCGGGCGCCGTGGACGTGCGCCGTCCAGAAGAACGCAGGGACCTGGCGGCTGAGGTTGTTGTGGCGCAGGCCGGGGACGTCCAGCCGCCCGTCGTACCCCTGTCCCACCGGCTGCACCGGGCGGTGGAACCGCCGGAGGTAGCCGATGGAGCGCGCGGTGACGTCGCCCGGCGGGTTGTTGTACCAGTACGCCATCGGAATGAGCACGTCGCTGTGGGCAGCGACGGTGCCGTAGGGGTAGTCGCCAATCCGGTAGCGCGAAGGCCACGGGACGGCCGTGAGGATGGTCACGTTCTTCGGAAGGTAGGCCCGCAAGGCAAGGAGGTACTGCCTCACCCGCCAGCCGGCATTGAACGTTCCCTCGCTAGGCGTCTCGATGTCGGGAGCCACCGCGAAGATCCTGGCGCCGTGCGCGCCGGTGACCCGCGCCGCACGCGCCAGCCTGTGCGCATCGTGGAGGGGGTGCTTCAACCGCGGGAAGTCCCACGCGACGACGTGCAGGCCGGTTCCCCGAGCGGCCGAAAGGAGGTTGCGGAGGTGGTTGCCTCCGGAGAATCCGTCCCAGGACGATCCAGTGCGGAGGTAGAGCGTCGACAATCCGGCCTGCCGGGCACGGTGGACGATGCTGCGGGCGTTGCCGTGGTTGCTGCGACGCCACTCGTAGAGCCAGATGCCGGTGCCGGTCGGGATGTAGCGCACTGGTGCGGCGGTCTTCCTCGCCGGCTGCTTCGTCACCGGCTTGGCCGGCCGGACGGGTGGCTTCGCCGCCTCGGTGCGGCGCACCGCAGGCGTGCGGACGGTCGCACGGGCCGCGTTGCCGGCGACCGAGAGGCGCTCGACATGCCCGGTGCGAGAGTGCGACGAGGCCATGGCGGCCTGGTCGAGGGCACCCGGCGCACCGTGAGTGGTCGAGCCGAGACCCACCGCGCCGATCGCGCCGACCACGAGAAGGGTGGCCAGGCGAGTCAGCGGTGACTCGGCGAAAGGCAGCCGTTGCGGCGCGTGCTGGGGGGGATGCACGCAGTGAAGGTAGGCGGCTGCGCGCCCGATTCGTGCCGGTTCTGAGCAGGACAGCCGGAACGGATTAGGGGGCCATCGTCCGTCCGGCCCTGGCGCAGAGGTCAGCCCAGACTTCCCTCACGCGTGCGTCCAGCGAGGCCAGCTCGCCGTCGTTGTCGATGACGATGTCGGCGACCGCGAGCTTGGCCGAAAGCGGTGCCTGGGCGGCGATCCGGGCCTGCGCATCCTCGCGGCTCATCCCCCGCTGCTCGACGAGGCGACGCAGCTGCGTCTCGGCCGAAGCGGCGACCACGAGCACCACGTCGTACCCGTCCTGCAGGTTGTTCTCGACGAGCAGCGGGACGTCGTAGACGACGACGGCGTCAGCCGAGTCGTGCTCGACCTCCGCCATCATCTGGCCGATCCGCTCACCGACGAGCGGGTGGACGATCGCGTTCAGAGCGGAGAGCTTCGCCGGGTCGTTGAAGACGATCCGGCCGAGGCCCTCCCTGTCGAGGGTCCCGTCCGCCCGGAGTACGCCGTCCCCGAACTTCTCGGCGACCGCAGCGAGGCCGGGCGTTCCGGGCTCGACGACCTCGCGCGCGACCGCGTCGGCGTCGATGATGACCGCGCCGAGCTCGCGAAGCCGCCGGGAGACCTCGCTCTTGCCCGAGCCGATGCCTCCGGTGAGCCCAACCGTGAGCACGCGGCTACTCGGCCGCCGGCTCCTCCGCGGCGTCCGCGTCGTCGCCGCCGGTCAGCTTGCGGCGCAGCTCGGCGAGCGCCTCGTCACTGGCGAGCGTGCCACCGCTCGGCTCCGCGGCCGGCTCGGACGTGTAGGACGTCGTCTCGCTGGCCTGGGCCTCGGCGACCTGGGCCTCCTGGATCTGCTTCTGGTGCGCCTCCCAGCGGGCCTGGGCGGCGGCGTACTGCGCCTCCCACTCGGCCTGCTGCGCCTCGTAGCCGGGCTTCCACTCGCCGGTCTCGGCGTCGAAGCCCTCGGGGTAGATGTAGTTGCCCTGCTCGTCGTACTGGGCGGGCATGCCGTACTGCGCGGGGTCGAAGTGGTCGGCGACCGCCTCGCCGATCGTGCCCTCGTTGGCCTGCTTGAGCGACAGCGAGATGCGACGACGCTCGAGGTCGATGTCGATGACCTTGACGTAGATCTCGTCACCGACGTTGACGACCTGCTCGGGGATCTCGACGTGGCGCTCGGCCAGCTCGGAGATGTGGACGAGGCCCTCGATGCCCTCGGCGACGCGCACGAAGGCACCGAACGGCACCAGCTTGGTGACCCGGCCGGGCACGACCTGGCCGATCGCGTGGGTGCGGGCGAAGGCCTGCCACGGGTCTTCCTGCGTCGCCTTCAGCGACAGCGAGACGCGCTCGCGGTCCATGTCGACGTCGAGGACCTCGACGGTGACCTCCTGGCCGACCTCGACGACCTCGCTCGGGTGGTCGATGTGCTTCCACGAGAGCTCGGAGACGTGAACCAGGCCGTCGACGCCGCCGAGGTCGACGAAGGCACCGAAGTTGACGATCGAGGAGACGACGCCCTTGCGGACCTGACCCTTCTGCAGCTGGGTGAGGAAGTTCTGGCGGACCTCGCTCTGCGTCTGCTCGAGCCACGCGCGGCGGGAGAGCACGACGTTGTTGCGGTTCTTGTCGAGCTCGATGATCTTCGCCTCGAGCTCCTTGCCGACGAACGGCTGCAGGTCGCGGACCCGGCGCATCTCGACGAGCGACGCCGGCAGGAAGCCGCGCAGGCCGATGTCGAGGATGAGGCCACCCTTGACGACCTCGATGACGGTGCCGGTGACGATGCCGTCCTCGTCCTTGATCTTCTCGATCGTGCCCCACGCGCGCTCGTACTGCGCGCGCTTCTTGGACAGGATCAGCCGGCCCTCCTTGTCCTCCTTCTGGAGGACCAGGGCCTCGACCTCGTCGCCCACCTTGACGACGTCGTTGGGGTCGACGTCGTGCTTGATCGACAGCTCGCGGCTGGGGATCACACCCTCGGTCTTGTAGCCGATGTCGAGCAGGACCTCGTCGCGGTCGACCCGGACGATGACCCCCTCCACGATGTCGCCGTCGTTGAACTCCTTGATCGTGCCTTCGATCGCGGCGAGGAAGTCATCGGCGGAGCCGATGTCGTTGATGGCGACCTGGGCAGGGCCCTTGGGGGCGGAGGGGTCGGCGACTGCGGTGGTGGTGGACGTCATGTGGTCGGAAGCTCTTCTCGGGGTGGACTCGGGGATCGGTGGACTCTGGGCGCTCGACACGCCGGTGGGCGTGCCAAGTCGGCGCGGGTAGATCGCGCTCGGTGGAGTCTAATGCGGAGCGTGAACGACGTCGAGCGCGTCCTCAGGCGAGCAGCCGAGGTGACCGAGTCTGCCCGCGCCTCGCGCAGCTGGTGGGACGAGCAGTCGGCCGACTACTACGCCGAGCACGGCGCCTTTCTGGGTGACCGTGACTTCCTGTGGGGCCCGGAAGGGCTGAGGGAGAGCGCGGCCCGCCTGCTCGGCGACGTCGCCGGTCGCAGCGTGCTCGAGATCGGCTGCGGCGGAGCCCAGTGCAGCCGGTGGCTGGCGGACCAGGGTGCGATCCCGGTGGCCACC
The DNA here is from genome assembly GCA_035695045.1 of Mycobacteriales bacterium. Taxonomy (GTDB): domain Bacteria; phylum Actinomycetota; class Actinomycetes; order JAFAQI01; family JAFAQI01; genus DASSKP01. The sequence goes on from DASSEX010000049.1 coordinate 46,743, forward strand.
GATCTCTCCGGCGGACAGCTCGAGCAGGCGGCCGCGCTCAACCAGAGCACCAGGGTCGACGTACCGCTGGTGCAGGCCGACGCGCAACGGCTGCCGTTCGCCGCCGGGTCCTTCGACCTGGCCTGCTCGGCGTACGGCGCCCTGCCGTTCGTGGCCGACTCGGCGGCGGTCATGTCGGAGGTGGCGAGGGTGCTGCGACCCGGCGGGCGCTGGGTGTTCGCGACGACGCACCCGATGCGTTGGTGCTTTCTCGACGATCCGGGCCCGGCGGGTCTGGTCGTGGAGTCGTCGTACTTCGACCGCCGGGCCTACGTCGAACAGGACGACGACGGCCGAGCCACCTACGTCGAGCACCACCGCACCTTCGGCGACCGGATCCGCGAGATCGTCGCCGCCGGCCTGCAGGTGCTCGACGTCGTGGAGCCGGAATGGCCGGACGGCCACGAGGAGGCGTGGGGCCCATGGAGCCCGCTGCGTGGCCGGCTGATGCCGGGCACCGCCATCTTCGTGACCGTCAAGCCGGTCGGTTGATCCTCACTTGATGACTTCGTGGTGCTGGAGCAGGTCCTCGACCCACGGACCCTCGACTTCCTCCGGCGCCTGGGGGTGACGCCCACGCGGCACCGAGAGCATGACGACACCGGCGACCAGAACCGCGATCCCGAGGATGAGACTTGCCAACGGAAGCGTGTTGTTGACGAGGTCGAGCTGCTTCACCGCGGCCTTCGCGTCGTCCACGGCGCCGTTCACTGCGCTAGGCGTGTAGGCGTAGGTCATGTCCATGATCGGCGCGACTGGCACCAGGCCGGTGTCACTGACGATGTTGGTCGTGCGGATGTCGTGCTGCCGCATGTCGACGACGAGCCCGCTGTCCGGGGCGATCCAGAAGGTCGAGGAGAACCGGTAGGTGTAGGCGAGCGGCACGGGGTCCGGCGCCTTGGTCATCACTTCGTTGAGGGCGAGCAGCTGCTTCTGCGTCAGACCGAGGCTCGGGGTCAGCTTCAGCATGTCGGCCTTCGACATCTTGGCCGGCAGCATGCGGCTCAGGACGGGGTCGCTGATGACTGCGTCTCCGGCCTGCGCGGTGTACTCGTAGGTGGTGATGCCGCCGTGGCGCACAGTGCCGACGTAGTGAAGTGGTGTGGTCATCAACGTGTCCTGCACCCACCCGACGTAGTCGTGCGGCTTGGCGTTCATCGGCCAGTTGAACGTCAGTCCTCTCGCATCGACGACGCCCGGGAAGGCGGCGGTCGCCTGGAAGGACTTGCGGTCGACGGAGTAGCGGTAGTCGAGGTCCGCCGCGACGTTGCCGGCCAACGTGATGACACGCTTGTCGCTGACGAGGGCGTTGTTGGCGGTGGTGTCGAGCACCTTGGTCGTGTGACGCACGGCGATCGGGACGTTGTGCAACACGCCGGGACCCGAGGGCACGTCGGTCGCATAGGTCGGGTTGATGAACGAGACGGCCTGGCCCGAGTAGAGCCGCGTGGTGTGGGTGTTACCGGGCAACTTGGACATCGCCGGTCCGAGAACCCATCGGACGACCCCCGCGCCTGAGATCAGCAACAGCCCCAACACAGTCAGGACGACAGCAAGCCTGCGACGCATCGAACCCACCTCTTCAGTCGATGCCGTCAGCGTCTGCCCCGAGTTGGCGGTGGCACTAGAGGCGAACGACCCGAACTGGGAGGGCGGCCGACACCGGCGTTCTCAGAGGAAGCGTCGATGGCGTACGACGCCGCCGACGACGAAGGCGCCGGCGATGAGAAACCAAACCACCATGAGGGTGAAGTCCGACCAGCGGGCGACTGTGTTCGCGACGAATGCCCGATCGACGTCCTCCGGGTGGCTCCGGGACAGCCAGACCGTCACGGGGTGCGGCCGCACGTAGGTCTTGTGACGGTCGTCGGGCAGCGTGTACTGGCTGCCTTTGTAGGTGTAGGTGACGATGCCCGCTCGGCTGGAACCGTGGACGCTCTTCCCCGTCCACTGCACTCCGGAGTCCGACGTCAGGACGATGGCCGTCATCACGACGCCGAAGACGAAGAACACGGTCGCCGCTCCGAGCGACCACTCGAGCCCGTGCCACCAGCGCCGGTAGCGGTACGACATGGCCGGACCGTGCCATACCGCGATGCGCGGCGCCAGCGGTTCGCGCTAGTGCCCCGCCTCGTCCCAGTTCTTGCCCAGGCCGACGGAGACATCGAGCGGGACATCGAGCTTGTAGGCGCTACCCATCTCGTCACGGACGATCTGCTCGACCCGCTCCTGCTCGCCCGTCGCCACCTCGAGCACGAGCTCGTCGTGCACCTGCAGCAGCAGCCGTGACCGCAGGCCGCTGTCGCGAAGGGCACGCTGAACGCCGAGCATGGCGACCTTGATGATGTCGGCGGCGCTCCCCTGGATCGGCGCGTTGAGCGCCATCCGCTCCGCCATCTGCCGGCGCTGGCCGTTGTCGCTGGTGAGGTCAGGCAGGTAGCGGCGGCGGCCGAGGATCGTCTCCGTGTAGCCGTCCTTGCGAGCCTGGTCGACGACACCGGTGAGGTAGTCGCGCACACCACCGAAGCGGTCGAAGTAGGTGTCCATCTGCTCACGCGCCTCGTCCGGCGTGATGCCGAGCTGTTGCGCGAGCCCGTATGCCGACAGGCCGTAGGCGAGGCCGTAGGACATGGCCTTGATCCGTCGCCGAAGCTCGGGATCGACGGAGTCGATCGGCAGGTTGAACGCCTTCGACGCGACGAAGGTGTGCAGGTCCTCGCCCGACATGAACGCCTCGATCAATGCGCGGTCACCGGACAGGTGGGCCATGATGCGCATCTCGATCTGCGAGTAGTCGGCCGTCATGAGCGACTCGAAGCCCTCGCCGACGACGAAGGCGCGACGGATCTCACGACCCTCAGCGGTGCGGATCGGGATGTTCTGCAGGTTGGGGTCCTGGCTCGAGAGCCGGCCCGTCGCCGCGACCATCTGGTTGAACGTGGTGTGGATGCGGCCGTGGTCGTCGACCATCGGGATCAGCGAGTCGACGACCGTCTTCAGCCGCGAGACGTCACGGTGCCGAAGCAGGTGGCCGATGAGGGGGTGGTCCGTCTGCAACGACAGCCATTGCAGGGCGTCGGCGTCGGTGGTGTAACCCGTCTTGATCTTCTTGGTCTTCGGCAGCTGCAGCTCGTCGAACAAGATCTGCTGCAACTGCTTCGGCGAGCCGAGGTTGAACTCTCGCCCGACACAGGAGTAGGCCTCCTCGGCCACTCGCTTGACCTCGCCGGCGAACCGCGACTCCAGCTCGGCCAGCCAGTCGACGTCGGCGGCGATGCCGGTGCGCTCCATCTCCGCGAGCAGCGCGGTCAGCGGCAGCTCGACGTCGCGCAACAGTCTCGTGCCGCCGCGGTTGTCGAGGTCTGACTCGAGCGCATCGGCGAGGTCGACGATCGCCCGCGCCCGCACCATCTCCGCCTGCGCGGCGTCACCCTCCGTCGAGCCGTCGAGCGACAGCTGGCCGTCGGCGGGCGCTTCGGCGCGCAGCTCGCGGCGTAGGTAGCGCAGCGCGAGGTCACCGAGGTCGAAAGATCGCTGACCCGGCAGCGCGAGGTAGGCCGCCAACGCCGTGTCGTTGGTCACTCCGTCGACGTCCCAGCCGTGCTCGGCGAACGCCAGCAGAGGCCCCTTCACGTCGTGGAAGGCCTTCGGCTGGGCGGCGTCGGCGAGCCATTCGCGCAACGCGTTGTCGTCAGCGTCCGTGAGCTGTGTCGGGTCGATGAACGCGGCGGCGTTCCCCGGCGCGGCGAGCGCGATGCCGGTCATCACACCTGTGCCGCGGCCGAAGCTGCCGGCCACGGAGACGCCCACCCGCTGACCGCTGCAGCCGTGCTCCTGCAGCCAGGCGGTGACGTCGCCGGGAGTGAGCACGGTGCCTTCGAGCTCGAAGCCCTCATCGGCCTCGGGCTCGGCGGCCTGCAACGTCTGGTAGAGCCGGTCGCGAAGCACCCGGAACTGCAACGTGTCGAAGAGCTTGTGCACTTCTTCCCGGTCCCACTGGCCGAGGTGGAGGTCGTGGGGACCGACGGCGAGCTCGACGTCACGACGCAGCTCGGTGAGCTGACGGTTGCGGATCACATCGGCGAGGTGGGCACGCAGGGCGTCACCGGCTTTGCCCTTGACCTCGTCGACGCGCTCGACGAGTGCGTCGAGCGACCCGAACTCGCGGATCCATTTCGCCGCGGTCTTCTCCCCCACGCCCGGGATCGACGGCAGGTTGTCGGACGGATCGCCGCGCACCGCAGCGAAGTCGGGGTATTGCTGCGGTGTCAGTGTGTACTTCTCCTCGACCGCAGCAGGGGTGAACCGGCTCATGTCGCTGATCCCGCGACGTGTCATGAGCACGGTGACCTTGTCGTTCACGAGCTGCAACGCATCGCGGTCACCGGTCACGATCAGGACATCCATGCCCTCCTGCTCGCCCTGGGTGGCCAGCGTCGCGATCACGTCGTCCGCTTCGTAGCCCTCCGCCTCGACGGTGGGGATCGCCAGCGCCTCGAGGACCTCCTTGATGAGGCTGACCTGACCGCGGAAGTCCGTCGGTGTCTCGGAGCGGCCGGCTTTGTACTCGGTGTACATCTCCGAGCGGAAGGTCACCCGGCCGACGTCGAACGCGACCGCGACATGCGTCGGCTGCTCGTCGCGCAGGATGTTGATGAGCATCGACGTGAAGCCGTAGACCGCATTGGTGGGCTGGCCGGTCGTCGTGGAGAAGTTCTCCACCGGCAGTGCGAAGAACGCCCGGTAGGCCAGCGAATGGCCGTCGAGGAGCAGCAACCGGTCGGTGACGGACGGGCTGGTCGCGGTCGGAGCGGGCACGACCGCGATCCTAGGTCGCCCCTCCGACGATCGCGGGGCCGCTCGCTAGGAGCTCTCGGCTCCGTGCGAGACCCGGGCGTTGCGGCGCTGCGGCGGCACCGGACGCCGCAGTCGCGTGCGGCGTCGTACGACGTCGTCGGCCCTGACGTGCACGTCGGCGCCGAGCAGCCGGCGGACGGCCGTCACGGGTGCGACCCGCTGGACGAGGACCGGTGCGAACCCCAGCCGGGCGTAGAAGCGGCTCGCGTCCCGAAGCGACGGATACATGCCTGCCGTGAGGTGCTCGACCTGCCGTTCGTCGGCGAAGTCGGCAGCCGCCGCGACCAGCGCGTGACCGACCCCGCGCCGACGGTTGCCGTCGGCCACGATGACGTGCATCAGCTGGACCACCTGGCTGCACGACAGCGGATCGGGACACGAGACCCGCAACACCGCCATCCCGGCCGGCGTCCCGTCGACGGTGGCCAGCACGACACGGCAGTGCGGATCCTCGATCGTGGCGACGAGGCGCTGCTCGATGTCGGGGACGGCGACCGGGTTGACCGCACGCTCGGCGCGGCCTCCGACCTGCCGGAGCTCACGCCAGAGCGAGGCGAGGCTGGGCACGTCGGCGAGGGACGCGGTGTGGGTCAGCACCGGGCTTCGTGGCACGAGTCGCTCCCTCTTGCCGGACGGGCTGGGGGGCGTCCGGCGGTGACGAGGATGCACGCTAGTCGCTCTGTAGTTGACTCGTCACGGAGGTAGGAAGATCGTGGGGCGGCTGGTGCCTAACGCCCGGAATGTCCGGCTCTGGGCCGCTGCTGCTCAGTCTTCGCCGAGGTAGGCCTTGCGGACGCGCTCGTCGTGGAGCAGGTCCTGACCCTTGCCGTCGAAGGCGATCCGACCGGTCTCGATGACGTAGCCGTGGTCGGCGAGCGACAGCGCGGCCTGCGCGTTCTGCTCGACGAGAAGGATCGTCGTCCCCTGTTCCTGCAGCTCGCCGATGACGCTGAAGATGCGCTGCATCATGATCGGCGACAGCCCCATCGACGGCTCGTCGAGCATCAGCAGCTTCGGCCTGCTCATCATCGCGCGGCCGATCGCGAGCATCTGCTGCTCACCGCCGGAGAGCACGCCGGCGGACTGGGTGCGACGCTCGCCGAGCACCGGGAACAGCTCGTAGACGCGGTTCATGTCCTTGCTGATGTCCGTCTTGTCGGTGCGCGCGAATGCGCCGAGGTCGAGGTTCTCCTCGATGGACATCCGGCCGAAGATGCGGCGACCCTCGGGGGCGTGCGCAACCCCGAGCCGCAGGACCTCGTGGCCAGGCATGCCGCGGATGCTCTGACCGCCGTAGCGGATGTCACCCTCGGTCGGCTGCAAGAGCCCGGACACCGTGCGCAAGGTCGTCGTCTTGCCGGCGCCGTTGCCGCCGATCAACGTGACGATCTGCCCGGCCTCGACCGTGAAGCTGATGCCTTTGACCGCTTCGATCGCGCCGTACGAGACATGCAGGTCCTCGACCTCGAGAAGCGCCGTCATGACGCGTCCCCTTCAGCGGTGGTGCCGAGGTAGGCCTCGATGACACGCGGATCGGCCTGCACCTCTGCCGGAGTGCCTTCGATGAGCTTGGCGCCTTGCACGAGTACGGCGACCTTGTCGCAGAGGTTGAAGATGAACTTCATGTCGTGCTCGATGACGATGACCGCGAGCCCGAGGTCTCGGATCTTCTTGACGAGATCCATGGTTGCGCGGGTCTCCGCAGGGTTCATGCCAGCCGTCGGTTCGTCGAGCAGCAGCAGCCCCGGATCGGTCGCAAGCGCTCGCGCGATCTCGAGCCGCCGTTGGTCGCCGTACGGCAGGCCGCGGGCCAGCTCGTCGGCGTCACGGCGCAGTCCGACGAACTGGAGCAGCTCGACCGCGCGCTCACGCGCCTCGCGTTCGGTGCGGTGGAACCGCGGACCGCGACCGACAGCCGAAAGAACGCCTTCGCGGGTGCGGCAGTGCCGTCCGACGAGGACGTTCTCGAGGACCGTCATGTTGGGGAACAAGCGGATGTTCTGGAAGGTGCGGGCGAGCCCGATCTTGGTGATCTGGTCCGGGGTGTGGGCATGCACGTCACGCCGCGACAGCGCCTTGCGCCAGCCGGATGAGGCTCCGAAGATCTCGGCGTCGCCGTAGACGATGCGCCCGCTGGTCGGCACGACCATGCCGGTCAGGCAGTTGAAGAACGTGGTCTTGCCGGCGCCGTTGGGGCCGATCAGGCCCACGATCTCGCCCTGGTTGACGACGAAGTCGACGTTGTTGACCGCGAGCAGTCCGCCGAAGCGCTTGCTGACGCCATGCGCCTGCAGCAGCGGAGTCGCGGTCGCGACCGGTTGGGCGGTCATACGGGGGCCACCTGGGCGGGCTGGCTCATCGCATCCGCACCCGAGCCACCCTCGTGGAACTCACGCTGCCGGCGACGACTAACGATCAGACCCTCCGGTCGGAACCGCATGAGCAGGACGAGCGCGAGCCCGAAGAGGAAGAGGCGGTAGTCCTGGACAAAGCGCAGCTTCTCCGGGAGGCCGATGAGAAGCGCCGCGCCCAGGACCGCGCCCGGCACCGTGCCCATGCCGCCGAGAACCACCGCGGAGAGCAGCAGCGCGGACGCGATGAACTGATAGTCGTCCGGGGTCACCGACTCGCCGATGTGCGCGTTGATCGTGCCCGCGGCGCCGGCGAGCGTGGCGCCGATGCCGAACGCGAGGAGCTTGAGAGCGATCGTGTTGATGCCCATCGCGCGCGCGGCGAGCTCGTCCTCACGGATGGCGACCCAGGCACGGCCGATGCGACTGTCGTTGAGCCGGGCAAACACGAGCATCACGAAGATGACCAGGACGATGTCGAGGAAGACGTAGTTGGCCTGGAACGGCATGGAGACGCCGAAGACCGTGTGCGGCTTGCCGAACTGCATGCCGCCCAGGAAGCCCGGTAGCCGCAGGTCGGGGATGCCGGAGATGCCGTTGGGGCCCTGGGTGAGACCGGTCCAGTTCTGGACGACGATCCGGAAGATCTCGCCGAAGCCCAGTGTCACGATCGCGAGGTAGTCGCCGCGCAGCCGAAGTGTGGGGGCACCGAACGCGACGCCGATCAGGCCGGCGACCATCGCGCCGAGGGGGAACACGACCAGGAACGGGACGTGCACGTGCACGGTGGTGAACACCGCGTCCGACAACAGCGCCGAGACATAGCCACCGATGCCGAAGAACGCGATGTAGCCGAGGTCGAGCAGGCCCGCGAGGCCGACCACGACGTTGAGGCCGATTGCCGCCGCGGCGAACACACCCACGCGCGCGAACACCGCGTCCCACGTCGCGTTGGTGCCCTGGGTGAACGGGAACGCGACGGCCGCTGCGAGAGCGACGGCGTACCCGACGGCGCGGTACTGGTCGAATGCCTCGCGGAACGCGGCGAACACACCGAGTGCTCCCGCCGCCGCGATGAGCGCGCCGACGAAGATGGCGAAGCACAGGAACTGGGTCTCGTCGTCGATGCCGAGGCCGATGACGACCGCCGCAAGCAGCACTCCGACTACGACGACGATGGCGCCGACTGCCGCAGGTGCGGCGAGCCTCGGCAACCGGTTCGGCGGGCCAGTCGGCAGCGTGTCGGTGACCGCGAGCAGCACGAGCGAGCCGACCGTCCCAACCCACGCTCCGACACCTGCAGCGCCCGTTCCGCCGCCCTGCTTGATGAGCGAGTAGAGCGCGATCACGCTGATGACGAGCGCACCGAGCGCACATGCGGTCGCCATGCGGCGACGACCCGCAACGTTGGTCAGACCGACCAGGCAGACGAGTGCGAGCACGAAGACGTAGAGCCGGTGACCCCCCAGACCCACGCTGCCGAGATCGCCGGGCAACGGGTTGGTGTAACCGACGCCGGGCACGGACCAGGGAAGAAGAGCCGCAACCGCCGTGACAGCGGCAGCGGCGACCAGAAGCGGGCGGCGGCGAGGCTCGATCCGGGCACGCAGGCGCTCACGGCCATCCCGCAGAACGCCAGGGAAGTCGCTCATGCGCGCACCGTCACCTCCTCACCGAACAGGCCGGTCGGACGGAAGACCAGAACCAGGATGAGGACGACGAATGCCCAGAGGTCCTTGTAGCCCGAGCCGTTCGGGAGGTACTGCACTGCCATGACCTCGACGATGCCGAGGATGAAGCCACCCGCAACACAACCGGTGATGTTGCCGATGCCGCCCAGAACCGCGGCCGTGAAGGCCTTCAGTCCGGCGACGAAGCCGTCGTTGAACTGCACGGTTCCGAGCCGGGCGCCGTTGAGCACACCGGCGACGGCGGCGAGCGCCGCGCCCAGGATGAACGTGATGACGATGACGCGATCGGTGTTGATGCCCATCAGCTTGGCCGTGTCGGGATCTTGCGCGGTGGCGCGCATCGCGCGTCCGGTCCGCGAGCGCAGAACGAAAGCCTGGAGCGCGATCATCAGCACGACCGCGACGATGACGACGACGAGCGAGGCATAGGAGATGCGGACGCCGCCCACCGTGAAGCCGCCTGACGGGAGCAGTGGGGGGAACGTCAGCGGCGCTTTGGCGCCGGGGTACCACAGCCGCGTGCCCTCTTCGATCATCGCGGAGACGCCGATGGCGGTGATGAGCGGCGCGAGGCGCGGTGCGTTGCGCAGCGGTCGGTAGGCCACGCGTTCCATCACGACCGCGACGGCGACCGACAGCGCGATGCCGGCGAGCGTGCAGAGTGGGAGCGCGATGAGGACCTGGTCCTGCATACCGTGCGGCAGGACGTTGTAGAGGGCGAGGCCTCCGAACGCGCCGAGCATGAAGATGTCGCCGTGCGCGAAGTTGATCAGCTGGATGATGCCGTAGACCATCGTGTAGCCCAGGGCGATCAAGCCGTAGGTGGCGCCGAGCACCACCCCGTTCGTCAGCTGCTGCAGGAACTGCGTCACGGGCCCTCCACGCGGAGAGGGGCGGGCGTTGCCCGCCCCTCTCCGGTGCGTCGAGTGGTGCTGATCAGCTGTTGAAGGTGTCGGTCTTCACCGGCACCCACGCGCCGCCCTTGACCTTGTAGACGGTCAGGACCTTGTTGGTCGTGTCGCCGTACTGGTCGAAGGAGACATGCCCCGTGACACCGTTCATGTCGGTCTGCTGAACCGCAGCGACGATCGCCTGTCGGACCGACGAGTCGATGCTCGACTTGCCCGGGAGCACCTTCGCCAGCGCGTCGATGATGACGTTGGCGGCGTCGTAGCTGTAGGCGCCGTACGCGGAGAAGTCCTCCTTGTAGCCGGCTGCCTTGTACGCCGACACGAACGCCTGAGCGGAGCTCAGCTGGTCCGTCGGAGCGCCGACGGAGGTCGCGAGGTCACCCTCGGACTTCGGGCCGGCCAGCTTGATGTAGGTCGGGTCGTAGATGCCGTCGCCGCCCATCAGCGGGATGTTGAGACCGGCCGCCTTCATCTGCTTCGACAGCGGACCTGCCTCGGGGTACTCGCCGCCGTAGTAGAGCGCCTGGGCACCGGTCGGCTTGATCTTGCTGATGACGCCGGAGAAGTCCTTGTCGCCGGGGTTGATCGTCTGGTGCGACGTGATCGTGCCGCCCTGCGACTTCCACTGCTTCTCGAACTGCTGCACCAGGCCGGCACCGTAGGTCTTCTGGTCGTTGACCGTCGCGACCTTGGTGATGCCCTGCGACTTGAGGTACTGCGCGGCGAACGGACCCTGGATGGCGTCCGTGGTGGCGACGCGGAAGTAGCTCTTGTAGGGACGAACCTTGTTGCCGGTGGCGAAGTTGGGACCCTGCGTCAGCATCGGGTTGGTGTTCGCCGGCGAGATCATGACGATGTTCTGGTCGTTGTAGGCCTTCTGCTCCTGCTGCGCCACGCTCGAGTTGAGCGTGCCGACGACGCCGACGAGGTTGCTCTCACTGGCGAGCCGGGCAGCGACCTGGCCGCCGACGTTGGCGTCGCCCTGGTCGTCCTGCGGGTCGAACTTGATCGTCCAGCCCTTGACCTTGTTGGCCTGGTTGGCCTGCTTGACCGCGAGATCAACGCTGTTCTTCATGCCGAGGCCGAGCGCCGACAGGGGCCCGGTCAGCGGAGCGGACAGGCCGATGACCACGGTGTGGGAGCCGCTGCTTCCGCTCCCACCGCCGCTGCTCTTGTTGCTGCCGCAGCCGGTGACGGCGATGACGCCGATGATGGCCGGAATGGCAGCGCGGACGACGTAACGGTTACGCACGTCTGGCTCCTCCCTATTTCCTGTCACGACCTGCGGAGCAGGACGGGTCGACCGACTGATCATGCCGGTTCGCGGGCAACCTAGCGTGTTCCGGCCGCGCGGCAAACACACGTTGCCGTGTCGTGATCGTCCAATTTCAGGCGGACGGACCGTCCGTGCCCGCGACGACACCCTCAGCGACCGCCCGCATCGTCGTTCTACGGTCCATCGAAGTCTTCTGTATCCAGCGAAATGCCTCAGGTTCGGACATGCCGTTGTCCGCCTGGAGCCGGCCTTTGGCTCGGTCCACGACCTTGCGGGTCTCGAGGCGTTCGTTGAGGTCTTGGACCTCGGTCTCGAGTGCGGTGAGCTGCGCGGCGCGGCTGACGGCGACCTCGATCGTCGGGATGAGGTCGCTCTTGGCGAAGGGCTTGACCAGATAGGCCATCGCGCCCGCCTCGACAGCCCTCTCGACCAGCTCACGCTGGGAGAAGGCCGTCAGCATGACCACCGGGGCGATGCGGTTCTTGACGATCTGCTCGGCCGCGGAGATGCCGTCGAGCACCGGCATCTTGACGTCCAGGATCACCAGGTCCGGGCTGAGCTCCTCGGCGAGGCGGACTGCCTCTTGGCCGTCACCCGCCTCGCCGACGACGTCGTACCCCTCTTCCTGGAGCATCTCCTTCAGGTCGAGGCGGATGAGCGCCTCGTCCTCGGCGATGAGAACGCGCCGCGACCTCGTCGTCACGGCGGGAAGGCTATCGAGCGGTCATTCAAGAGCACGCCATCGGCTAACTTTGAGGCGCCGCCGGGGTGATGGAATGGCAGACATGGAGGTCTCAAAAACCTCTGCTCGAAAGGGCGTGCGGGTTCGAGTCCCGCTCCCGGCACTTCCGAGAGCCGCCGACCATGCGCGCGTTGTCGCATGAGCCACAGCCGGCGCTCCACGGCAGCGCCCCCGGCGCATCGCTTGTGCTCGAGCATTGCTGCCCTGCCCGGTCGAATGAGCGGCTATCGACCGGGTGGATGAGCAAAGCTGCGGGCTCAGTCGCGGCGAAACTGTCGCAGCTGGCTTGCCTTGTCAGTGAATGCACGACGAGGTAGCTCGAGAGCGCGCGATCGCCGCACTCGACGAGTTCGTCGGACCCGAACGCTAAGGTCCGCTCGACCAGACCGGCGCGTCGGCGCCCCAGCGGCCGCCGACCGCTGTCCAGTCATCCGGACCGCCTGCGACCTGCACCGCCGGCGACGGGTAACGCAGTCGACCCGCCGGCGTGTCCTTCTCCATCAAGACGTCGTCGACTGCGGGGAGCGCGCCGACGGACGCGGGTCGTGCGGCGTCCAGCAGCCAGTGCGCCGTCCGGACCAGGCTCATCTGCACGTGAAGTGAGCCCTCCCCCGCCAACTGCCGCGCGAGCGCGTGCATCACGGCCGCGGCCAGCAGGTAGCCGGTGGCGTGATCCAGCGCCTGCGCCGGGAGGGCGCCGGGTGTCGCACCGTCAGCCGATTCGGCCAACGCGATGCCCGTCGCCGCCTGCACGATGCTGTCGAACCCGCGCCGCCCACCCCACGGGCCGCTGTCGCCCCAGGCACTCAGCGTCGCCACGACGACGCCCGGCCGGCGCTCCGCCAGCTCCGCCGGGTCGAGCCCGTACGACGTCAACGCGCCGGGTCGGTATCCCGTGACGACCACGTCGGCAGAAGACAACAGGTCCTCGAAGCTCGCCCGCCCTGAAGGGTCGTCGAGGTCGAGCAATGTCGACCGCTTCCCCATCCCGGTGTCGACGTACTGCCAGGAGATCTCCGGCAGTCGCGGCGAGTCGATCCGCAGCACGTCTGCGCCCAGCAGCGCCAGCGTCCGCGTCGCGACCGGTCCGGCGATCACGCGGGTGAGGTCGAGCACGCGCACGTCCGCCATCGGCCGCAGCGGCGCGGACGGCGCACGTTCCAGTCGTCGCCCCCCTGTAGTGGCGAGCGGGCGCCAGGCGACGAGCGGCGTCGCGTCGACAACCGCAGCGTGCGGGTCCGCCCGCCACTCCTCCGCAGTCCGTACGGCGACACCGATCGCGCCCGCGGCGGCCAACGCATCCTCGACCTGACGTGCCGACTGTCGCGACATCGCCGTCGCCACGTCGTCAGCGCCGGCGGAGTCCGGCAAACCGAGAGCAGCCAGCAACCGGGAGCGATGGTGCGGGTAGTTGCCGTGCGTCCGCACCCACCCATCAGTCGTCGGCCAGAAGCGCGACATCTCCGCGAAGCCACTGACGCCGCGCCCGTCGATCCGGAGCAACCGGTCACTGCGGAACGCAGCGCTCACCCGCCGGCCGTCGGTCCGTGACATCGGCAGCGGCCCACCGCGCGCATGTGCCAGTGCAGCCGCCGCTGTGGCGGCGGCTGCGACCGAGCCAACCGCCAGATCGGTTGTCGCGAGCGCCGATGGCAGGACATCGTCGGCATCGACGACCCGCACCGGCGGTGGCGGCGCGCCCGCCAGCTCCCAGAACTCGGAGAGCAGTGCGTTCACGCCGCCACGTTAGGCGGTGCGGAAGGCTCAGCCCGCGAAGCGGTCGACCAGCTCCTGGCAGAACGCCTTCAGGTCGTCCGGCTTGCGGCTCGAGATGATGACGCCGGGGCCGCTGTCGTCGACGTGCACCTCTTCGTCGACCCAGGTCCCGCCGGCGTTCTCGATGTCCGTCTGCAGGGACGGCCAGGACGTCAGCGTCCGACCCTTCACGACGGCTGCCTCGACCAGCGTCCACGGCCCGTGACAGATGACCGCGATCGGCTTGCCGGCGTCGGCGAAGGCGCCGGCGAACGAGACCGCTTCGGAGTTCATGCGCAGCTGGTCCGGGTTGGCCACGCCGCCCGGGAGCACCAGACCGTCGTACGTCGCCACGTCCGCAGAATCCACGGTCTCGTCGACGTCGAACGTGTCGGCCTTGTCGAGGTGGTTGAAGGCCTGCACCTTGCCCGACTCGAGCGACACGAGCTTCGGGGTGCCGCCGGCCTCCTCGACCGCCTTCCACGGCTCGGTCAACTCGACCTGCTCGATGCCCTCGGTCGCCACGAGGAACGCGATCGTCTTGCCTTTGAGTTCGTCAGCCATACCTCAAGCGTTACCGGTGACACACCCGGAAAACTGACGCCGGCGCCAGTTTCAGCCGATGGGCCGGTCGGTCGGCTTCACCGGTGCCGGCAGCTGCGTGTCGCCCATCAGCCACCGGTCGACGGACGACGCGCAGGCGCGTCCCTCCGCGATCGCCCAGACGATGAGCGACTGCCCACGACCCATGTCACCGCAGACGAAGACACCGGGAACGGACGTCGCCCAGTCGTCACCACGCGCGACGTTGGACCGCTGGTCGAGCTCTACGCCCAAGCCCTCGAGCAGTGCACCCTTCTCCGGCCCGGTGAACCCCATCGCGAGGAACACCAGCTGCGCGGGCAGCTCGCGCTCCGTGCCCTCGATCACCTGGAACTTGTCGTCGACCTCGGCGATCACCAGTCCGGCGACAGCACCGTTGCCGTCGTCGAGGAAGCGCTGCGTCGACACGGCGAAGACCCGCTCGCCGCCCTCTTCATGTGCGGACGAGACGCGGAAGATCATGGGGTACGTCGGCCAGGGCATCGCCTCGCTGCGCTGCTGTGGCGGTCGCGGCAGGATCTCGAGCTGGGTGACGGATCGAGCACCCTGACGGTGCGCGGTGCCGAGGCAGTCGGCGCCCGTGTCACCGCCACCGATGATGACGACGTCCTTGCCCTTGGCGTCGATCGGTGGCGCCTCGATGTCGCCCTGTTGCACACGGTTGGCACCCGGCAGGTAGTCCATCGCGAAGTGCACACCGGACAGCTCACGGCCGGGGACCGGAAGGTCACGGGGGGCCGTCGCTCCGCCCGCGAGCACGATGGCGTCGTAGCGCTTGCGCAGCTGCTCCGCGGTGATGTCGACGCCGACGTCGACTCCCGGACGGAACCGCGTGCCCTCGTCACGCATCTGCTGCAGCCGCAGGTCGAGGTGGCGCTTCTCCATCTTGAACTCGGGGATGCCGTAACGCAGCAGGCCACCGATGCGGTCCGCCCGCTCGAACACGACGACGGTGTGGCCGGCGCGGGTCAGCTGTTGCGCGGCCGCGAGTCCCGCGGGACCGGAGCCGACGACGGCGACGGTCTTGCCGGACAACCGGTCCGGGACGTGCGGCGTGATCCACCCGGCTTCCCACGCCCGGTCGACGATCTCGACCTCGACCTGCTTGATCGTCACCGGGTCCTGGTTGATGCCGAGAACGCATGCCGTCTCGCACGGCGCGGGGCACAGCCGGCCGGTGAACTCCGGGAAGTTGTTGGTGGCGTGCAGCCGCTCGATCGCCTCGCGCCAGTCATCACGCCAGACCAGGTCGTTCCACTCGGGGATCAGGTTGCCGAGCGGGCAGCCCTGGTGACAGAACGGGATGCCGCAGTCCATGCACCGGCCGGCCTGCTTCTGCAGCCGCTGCTGTTCGAAGTCCTCGTAGACCTCGCGCCAGTCCTGGATACGTACGTCGACCGGCCGCCGCGTCGGTGTCTCGCGCGGGGTGGTGAGGAAGCCGTGTGGGTCAGCCATGTGCCGCCGCCATGATCGCCTCGTCGATGTTGATGCCTTGCTTCTCCGCCTCACGTGCGGCGGTCATCACCCGCTTGTAGTCACGCGGCATGATCTTCGCGAACCGATCGACGGCGTCGTCCCATTCGGCGAGCAGCGACGCCGCGACCGTCGAACCCGTCTCGGCGGCGTGCTTGGTGACGACGTCGCGCAGGAACGTGCGGTCGTCGTCCTCGAGCGGGTCGACGTCGACCATCTCGCGGTTGAGCCGCTTCTCGTCCAGGTCGATGACGTAGGCGATCCCTCCGCTCATGCCCGCGGCGATGTTGCGCCCGGTGCGTCCGAGGATCACGACCCGGCCGCCGGTCATGTACTCGCAGGCGTGGTCGCCCACACCTTCGACGACGGCGACAGCGCCGGAGTTGCGGACGCAGAAGCGCTCGCCGACGACACCGCGCACGAACATCTCGCCGCCGGTGGCGCCGTACAGGATGACGTTGCCCGCAACGATGTTGTCCTCGGCCCGGAACGGCGCGTCCGGAGCGGGCCGGACGACGACACGGCCGCCGGACAGCCCCTTGCCGACGTAGTCGTTGGCATCGCCGACCAACCGCATCGTGATGCCGCGCGGCACGAATGCGCCGAACGACTGACCGGCCGAGCCCGTGAAGGTCACGTCGATGGTGTTGTCCGGCAGGCCCTCGTCGCCCCAGCGCTTGGTGACCTCGTGACCAAGCATGGTCCCGACGGTGCGGTTGACGTTGCGGATCGGCAGCTCGAGCGTGACCGGCTGCATGCTCGACAGCGCGCCCTCGCACAGCTGGATCAGCGTGTTGTCCAGCGCCTTGTCGAGACCGTGGTCCTGGGACGTCACGCAGTGACGTGGCCCTTCGACCTCCGGCTGGTGGAGGATCGGTGCGAGGTCGAGACCGCTCGCCTTCCAGTGCGAGACGGCATCGGTCGTGTCGAGCAGCTCGACGTGCCCGACGGCCTCCTCGATCGACCGGAACCCGAGCGCGGCCAGGTGCTCCCGCACCTCTTCCGCCAGGAACTCGAAGAAGTTGACCACGAACTCCGGCTTACCGGTGAAGCGCTCGCGCAGGGTCGGGTTCTGTGTCGCCACACCGACCGGACAGGTGTCGAGGTGGCAGACGCGCATCATGATGCAGCCGCTGACGACGAGCGGAGCGGTCGCGAAGCCGAACTCCTCGGCCCCGAGCAGCGCAGCGATGACGACGTCACGACCGGTCTTCATCTGGCCGTCGACCTGCACGACGATGCGATCACGCAGGCCGTTGAGCAGCAGCGTCTGCTGCGTCTCGGCCAGACCGAGCTCCCACGGCGCGCCCGCATGCTTGAGCGACGTCAGCGGCGAGGCGCCCGTCCCGCCGTCGTGTCCCGAGATCAGTACGACGTCCGCGTGCGCCTTCGCGACACCGGCGGCGACCGTCCCGACACCGACCTCGGCGACGAGCTTGACGTGCACGCGCGCCGACGGGTTGGAGTTCTTCAGGTCGTGGATGAGCTGCTTGAGGTCCTCGATGGAGTAGATGTCGTGGTGCGGCGGCGGTGAGATCAGCCCGACGCCGGGCGTCGAGTGCCTCGTCTTCGCAATCCACGGGTAGACCTTGTGGCCGGGCAACTGGCCGCCCTCGCCGGGCTTCGCGCCCTGCGCCATCTTGATCTGGATGTCGTCGGCGTTGGTGAGGTAGTCGGAGGTCACGCCGAAGCGGCCGGACGCGACCTGCTTGATCGCCGAGCGGCGCTCCGGGTCGTGCAGACGCTCGGTGTCCTCGCCGCCCTCACCCGTGTTGCTCTTGCCACCGAGCCGGTTCATCGCGATGGCGAGCGTCTCGTGCGCCTCGGCGCTGATCGAGCCGTAGGACATCGCACCCGTGGCGAACCGCTTGACGATCTCCGAGACCGGCTCGACCTCGTCGAGCGGCACCGGTGTGCGGACGCCTTCCTTGAGCCGGAACAACCCGCGCAGGGTCATCAGCTTTTCGGCCTGGTCGTCGACGGCGCGGGTGTACTCCTTGTAGACGTCATAGCGTCCGGTGCGCGTCGCATGCTGCAGCTTGAACACCGTCTGCGGGTTGAACAGGTGCAGCTCACCCTCGCGACGCCACTGGTACTCGCCGCCGACCCAGAGCCGGCGGTGCGGGTGCAGCGTCCGCGGGTAGGCGTGCGCGTGCCGTGCCGCGACCTCGGCGGCCAGCTGCTGGAGCCCGACGCCGCCGAGGCGGGAGGTCGTGCCCACGAAGTAGTCCCTGACGGTGCGCTCCGAGAGACCGATCGCCTCGAAGATCTGCGCGCCCGTGTAGGAGGCGACGGTCGAGACGCCCATCTTGGACATCACCTTGAGGACACCCTTGCCGAGCGCCTTGATGTAGTTGGCGATCGCCTTCTCGGCAGGAAGGTCGATGACCTTCGACCGGACGAGGTCCTCGACGGTCTCCATGGCGAGATACGGGTTGACCGCCGCGGCGCCGTATCCGATGAGCAGCGCGACGTGGTGCACCTCGCGCACGTCGCCGGCCTCGACGACCAGACCGACCTTGGTCCGGGTCTTCTCGCGGATGAGGTGGTGGTGCACCGCCGACGTGAGCAGCAGCGACGGGATCGGTGCGAGGTCGGCATCGCTGTCGCGGTCGGACAGCACGATGAGCCGGGCACCGTCCTCGATCGCCTGCGAGACCTCGATCCGGATGTTCTCCAGCGCCTCCTCGAGCGCGGCGCCGTCGCCGTCCACGCGATAGAGACCGCGGACCACGTGCGACGCGAAGCCCGGAAGGTCACCGTCGTCGTTGACGTGGATGATCTTGGCGAGGTCGTCGTTGTCGATGACCGGGAACGGCAGCGTGATCTGCCGGCACGATGCGGGCGTCGGCTCGAGCAGGTTTCCCTCGGGGCCGATCGTCGTCGACAGCGAGGTGACCAGCTCCTCGCGGATCGCGTCGAGCGGCGGGTTGGTCACCTGTGCGAACAGCTCGGTGAAGTAGTCGAACAGCAGCCGCGGCCGGTCCGACAGGACGGCGATGGGTGTGTCGGTGCCCATCGAGCCGATCGGCTCCGCGCCCGCGCGCGCCATCGGCGCGATGAGCACGCGCAGCTCCTCCTCGGTGTAGCCGAAGGTCTGCTGCCGCCGGAGAACCGACGCGTGCGAGTGCGTGATGTGCTCGCGCTCCGGCAGGTCCGACAGGTGCATCAGGCCGGCATGCAGCCAGTCCGAATACGGGTGGTCTTCCGCCAGCTCGGCCTTGAGCTCGTCGTCGTCGACGATCCGTCCCGCGGCCGTGTCGACGAGGAACATCCGGCCCGGCTGGAGCCGACCCTTGCGGACGACATGCTCGGGCGCGATGTCGAGGACGCCGACCTCCGAGGCGAGGACGACGCGGCCGTCATCGGTCACCCAGTACCGCGCCGGACGCAGGCCGTTGCGGTCGAGTACGGCGCCGACGACGGTGCCGTCGGTGAACGTGACGCATGCCGGGCCGTCCCATGGCTCCATGAGGCAGGCGTGGAACTCGTAGAACGCGCGACGCGCGGGATCCATCTCGGCGTGGTTCTCCCACGCCTCCGGGATCATCATCAGCACCGCGTGCGGGAGTGACCGCCCGGCCAGGTGCAGCAGCTCCAGCACCTCGTCGAAGGACGCGCTGTCGCTCGCCTCCGGCGTGACGATCGGGAACAACCGCTCCAGGTCGCCGGGCAGCACGTCGCTCGCCAACAGCGCCTCACGTGCGCGCATCCAGTTGCGGTTGCCCTTGACGGTGTTGATCTCACCGTTGTGCGCGATGTAGCGGTAGGGATGGGCGAGCGGCCAGGACGGGAACGTGTTGGTCGAGAACCGCGAGTGCACCAGCGCGATCGCCGACTCCACCCGCTCGTCGCGCAGGTCCGGGAAGAACGCCGGCAGCCGGTCGGTCGTCAGCATGCCCTTGTAGACGATCGTGCGACAGGACAGCGACGGCAGGTAGACACCGGCCTCGCGCTCGGCCCGCTTGCGGAGGCAGAACGCCCGCCGCTCCAGCCCGAGCCCGACCTCGCCGCGACGTCCGGCCACGAACAGCTGACGGAACCTCGGCATGACGGAGACCGCCGTCGCACCGAGGTCCGAGGGATCGGTCGGCACGTCGCGCCAGCCGAGGAGCCGCAGGTCCTCTTCCTCGGCGAGGCGCTCGATGGCGGCGACAGCAGCAGCGGCTTTCGCGTCGTCGTCGGGCAGGAAGGCCAGGCCGACGGCGTAGGCACCCGCGGCCGGCAGCTCGAAGCCCGCCACCTCGCGCAGGAAGCCGTCAGGGACCTGAAGCAGAATGCCCGCGCCGTCACCGGTGTTGACCTCGGCGCCGGACGCGCCCCGGTGGTCGAGGTTGTGCAGCGCGGTCAGCGCGTCCTTGACGATCGCGTTGCTGCGCCGGCCGTGCATGTCGGCGACGAAGGCGACCCCGCAGGCGTCGTGTTCGAGCTGCGGGTCGTAGAGGCCCTGGGCCTGTGGCAGGCCGTCACCTGGGCGCGGGGCATGCATACGGACCTGTCCCGTCGTCTCGGAATGTGGGATGTGCAGCGGGACGACGTCGGCCCTCGTGCGGGACTCAGATTACCCCAACGTTACGAAAGCCCCACGCCAAATGCGCTTCCCACACCGTAAGTGATGGCCGCTGCCGCGGCACCGAGACCGAGCTGGCGAGCGGCGCCGAGCCACCACGGCCGATCCGTGAACCGCGCCACGCTGGCCCCCAGCACGGTCAGCGCGACCGCCGCCACTGCCAGTGCCGGCCACAGCTGGTGCGAACCGACGAGGTACGGCAGCAGCGGCAGGAAGGCGCCGACGGCGAAGGACATCAGCGACGACAGCGCCGCGACGTAGGGCGAGGCGAGGTTGTCCGGGTCGACGCCGAGCTCCTCGCGGACGTGGATCCGCCAGACCGACTCCGGGTCCTGCGACAGCTCGTGGGCGACCTTCTTCGCCAGCTCCCGCGGGACTCCCCGGGCGGCGAACAACGCCGCCAGCTCGGCCTGCTCCGCGGCCGGGCGGCGTACGAGCTCGCGGCGCTCCTTCGCGATCTCCGAGCGCACGAGCTCGGCCTGGGAATGAACCGACGTCCACTCCCCCACGGCCATCGAGAACGCGCCGGCGAGCAGCCCGGCGATGCCGGTGACGACCACGACGTGCGTGTGTACGCCGGCCGCGGCGGCGACGCCCGCGATCAGGGCGACGTTCGAGACGAGTCCATCCATCGCGCCGAACACGGCGGGGCGCAGCCAGCCACCGTTGACGTCACGATGACTGTGGCTGTGCTGCTCTGCCTCACGCTCGACGAGCGCAGCGTCGCTCATGGCGCCAGACTATGACCCTCGTCGGCCGACGGCTCGACTTCCACAACCTCCGTGACGATCGGTTCATCCGGCCCCGCGTTGCGTCGCGCCACGAGGTAGGCGACCGCCACGAGGAACAGCAGGATGCTGGTCCAGTCGTTGAGCCGCAGCCCGAAGAAGCGGTGCGCATCGTCGACGCGCAGTGCCTCGATCCAGCCGCGGCCCACCGTGTAGATGGCGACGTACAGCGCGAAGGCGCGGCCATGGGTGAGCCGCCATCGACGATCGGCCCAGATGACGACGAGCGCTACGCCGATGTCCCAGAGCGACTCGTAGAGAAAGGTCGGGTGAAACGTGCCGGCGACACCGTTCGGCGAGTGTGCGGCGTCGATGCGCACCGCCCACGGCAACGACGTCGCCCTGCCGAACAGCTCCTGGTTGAAGTAGTTGCCCCAGCGGCCCACCGCCTGCGCCAGCGCGAGCCCGGGCGCCACGGCGTCGGCGAGCACCGCAAACGGGATGTTCTGCCGGCGCGCCGCGATCCACGCACCGAGCGCACCCCCCGCGATGCCGCCCCAGATACCGAGGCCGCCCTTCCAGATCTCGAACGCGGCAATCGTGCCCTGCCCGTGGGATCCCCAGTAGAGCTCGGGGTTGGTGGCGAGGTGGTAGAGCCGGGCGCCGACCAACCCGAACGGCACAGCCCAGACCGCGATGTCCGCGACCGCACCCTTGCGTCCGCCACGTTCCTGCAGTCGCCGGTCGCCGACCATGACCGCCACGACGATGCCCGCGATGATGCAGAGCGCGTATGCGCGGATCGGTATCGGGCCCAGATGGAACACGCCGCTCGACGGACTGGGGAACGACGCGAGGATCACGAGCTGAGGTTAGTTGCCGCGACGCACGCCGTCGGCGAGCTCCACAGCGAGATCGGCGACCGCGGCGACGCCGGACGCCTCGTCGGCAGGGTCGAGCAGCGGCCGGACGAAGGCCGAGCCGACGATGACCGCGTCCGCGTACGTCGCCACCTCAGCGGCCTGGTCGCCGGAAGAGACGCCGAGACCCACGCCTACCGGCAACGACGTCGCCCTCCGGACCCGGTCGACCAGCGCGGGCGCCACCGATGAGGTCTGCTCGCGAGCGCCTGTCACCCCCATCGTGGACGCGGCATAGACCCAGCCACGACAGGCCTGGACGGTCGACGCGATTCGCGCATCGGTCGTCGAGGGCGCAACGAGGAAGATGCGCTCGAGGTCATGTGCGTCCGCCGCCTCGATCCACTCGCCGGCTTCGTCGGGAACGAGATCCGGGGTGATCAACCCGCTTCCGCCCGCCGCCGCCAGGTCGCGCGCGAACCGGTCGACGCCGTAGCGCAGCACGGGGTTGAAGTAGGTCATGACCACCACGCCGGCGCCGGTGGCCGCGACCGCCTCGACCGTCCGCATGACGTCGGCGATCCGGGTGCCGTTGCGGAGCGCGCGGTCGGCCGCGGACTGGATGACGGGGCCGTCGAGGACCGGATCGCTGTAGGGCAGGCCCACCTCGACCACGTCGACACCCGACTCGACCATCGCCTTCAGCGCGCTGACACAGCCGTCGAAGGTCGGGAAGCCGGCGGGCAGGTAACCGACGAGAGCGGAGCGACCTGCCGCGCGGGCATCCGCGATGACCGCACCGCTCGCGGCGCGCGTGCTGCCGCTCATCAGACCAGGTTCTCGCCGGGGCCTTCGGCGTCGGCTGCGCCGAGCAGGCCGAACCAACGGCCGGCGGTCGCCACGTCCTTGTCACCGCGGCCGGAGAGGTTGACGACGAGCACCGCGTCCGGCCCGAGCTCCTGTGCGACCTGGCGCGCCCCGGCCAGCGCGTGCGCCGACTCGATCGCCGGGATGATGCCCTCGGTACGGCAGAGCAGCTGGAAAGCCGCCATCGCCTCGGCATCGGTGATCGGACGGTAGGTCGCCCGGCCGGTGTCCTTGAGCCACGCGTGCTCGGGCCCGACCCCCGGGTAGTCGAGTCCCGCGGAGATCGAGTGCGACTCCATCGTCTGGCCCTCGTCGTCCTGCAGCACGTACGAGCGGGCGCCGTGCAGCACTCCGGGCGACCCGCCGGTGAGGGTCGCGGCATGCCGTCCGGTCTCGACGCCGTCGCCACCTGCCTCGAAGCCGTAGAGCCGAACGCTCTCGTCGGGCACGAACGCGTGGAAGATGCCCATCGCGTTGGAGCCGCCACCGACGCAGGCGAGCACGGCGTCGGGCAGTCGCCCGATCAGCGCCAGACACTGCTCGCGCGCCTCGTAGCCGATCGGCGCGGCGAAGTCGCGCACCATCTCGGGGAACGGCGCGGGGCCGGCGACGGTCCCGATGACGTAGTGGGTGTTGTCGACCGACGCGACCCAGTCGCGGAACGCCTCGTTGAGGGCGTCCTTCAGTGTCTGGGACCCGGTTGTGACGGGCACGACGGTCGCGCCGAGCAGCCGCATCCGGGCAACGTTGAGCGCCTGCCGCTCGGTGTCCACGGCGCCCATGTAGACCACGCACTCGAGACCGAACAGCGCAGCAGCCGTCGCTGTCGCGACGCCGTGCTGCCCCGCGCCGGTCTCGGCGATCACGCGGGTCTTGCCCATCCGGCTGGCGAGCAGCACCTGCCCCAGCACGTTGTTGATCTTGTGTGCGCCGGTGTGGTTGAGGTCCTCGCGTTTGAGCAGGACGCGCGCGTTGACGGCGGCGGAGAAGCGCTGGGCGTCGTACAACATCGAGGGCCGCCCGGCGTAGTCGCGCAGCAGCCGGTGGAACTCATTTTGGAACTCTTCGTCGGTCTTCGCCTTGTCGTAGGCCGCGGCCAGCTCGTCCAGGGCGGCGATGAGCGCCTCCGGCACGTATCGACCGCCGTACGGACCGAAGCGCCCCGCGACGGGGACCGACGTCATGAGACGGAGTGCCGTGCGGATGGGTGCGAACCCGCTGCCACGAGGTCGGCGACGGCCTGACGCGGGTTGTGCTGCTTGACCAGGCCTTCGCCGACGAGCACCGCATCCGCACCGGCGGCGGCGACCGCGAGCAGGTCGTGCGGACCACGCACGCCGCTCTCCGCGATCTTGACCGCGGTGTCCGGCAGTGACGGCGCCACCCTGGCGAACGTCCCGCGGTCGACCTCGAGCGTCTTGAGGTTGCGCGCGTTGACACCGATGATGCGGGCGCCTGCGTCAGCTGCTCGCACGGCCTCGTCCTCGTCGTGCACCTCGACCAGTGCAGCCATCCCGAGACTCTCGGCCCTCTCGAGCAGACCGATCAGCTTGTTCTGCTCGAGCGCCGCCACGATGAGCAGCACCATGTCCGCGCCGGCCGCGCGCGCCTCCCATATCTGGTACGGCGAGATGACGAAGTCCTTGCGCAGCACCGGTACGTCGACACTGGCGCGCACGACGCGCAGGTCGTCGAGGCTGCCGTTGAAACGACGCTGCTCGGTGAGCACGGAGATGACGGCGGCGCCGCCGGCTTCGTAGTCGCGGGCGAGCTGCGCGGGATCGTCAATGGAGGCCAGCGCGCCCGCGGAAGGACTCGAACGCTTGACTTCCGCTATGACGGAAACGCCCGGTTGACGCAGCCGGGCAAGGACGTCGAGGGCGGGCAGCGCGCGCCCCGCACGCTCCTTCACGACGTCGAGCGGTGTCGCAGCCTCTCGCTCGGCGAGGTCCTGACGGACACCGTCGAGGATGTCGTCGAGCACGGACACCGTGCAGCACTCCTCGTGGCTCGCGAGCGGAAAGTCGTTGTCGGCTAAGACTAGTCGCGCACCTCGTGATCAGGCTGTCGGGTCCTCGCCCCGGTCGAGCGCCGCCCACCGCGCCGCATCGTCGTCGACCGTGACCGGCTGTTGTGCGTCCGGGGCGTCGTACCGTCGGCCGAGCGCCGGCCACGACCGGGAGAGAAGCAGTGTTGCGGCACCTGCCGCGGCACCCGCGACGCCGCCGACCAAGGCGAGCCATGGCCACGCCGTCGGGGTGGCCGGCACCGACGAGACGGCTGCGGCGAAGGCCTTCGCCGCCAGCTTCGTGTGCACGTCCCCGACGTCCGTCGCGACCAGCACCGCTGCGCCGACTCCCGCGACGAACATGCCGCCTCCGGCCACGCGCCGGAGTCGGTCTCGCGTCGCGATGAGAGCGACCGCCAGGATGAGAACGGCCCACCCGCATTCGGCAAGACCCGGCGCGACGTCGTGACCGTTCACCGCGACATGCTGCGGTGAACCTGTCGCACCGGCAACCGTCGCCGCGGCCCAGCGGCGACCGGCTGCCATGACGATGAGCAGCCCGGCCACCGCCGCAGTGCCGAGCACCGTCATGAAGCCGCGACGGCCACTCATCCCGACAGATGTCGCAACGTCGTCGCCGCGCCGACGGCAGCGATGACGGCTGCGGCCTTGTTGCGGCACTCCTGGTCCTCGAAGGCAGGGTCGGAGTCGGCGACGATCCCGGCACCTGCCAGAACGTAGGCACGTCCGTCGCGCAGGACAACCGTGCGGATCGCGATCGCGGTGTCCAGGTCGCCGCCGACGTCGACATAGCCGACGATGCCGCCGTAGACGCCGCGTCGCGTCGGCTCGAGCGACTCGATGATCTCCATCGCCCGGACCTTCGGAGCACCCGACAACGTGCCGGCGGGAAAGCAGGCCGTGAGGACGTCGAGCGCGGTCATGTCGTCCCGCACCTCGCCGACGACGGTCGAGACGATGTGCATCACGTGTGAGTAGCGCTCGACTTCGAGCAGGTTGACGACGTCGACGGTCCCGGGACGGCACACCCGGCCGAGGTCGTTGCGTCCGAGGTCGACCAGCATCACATGCTCGGCGCGTTCCTTCGGGTCGGCCAGCAGGTCCGCGGCCAGCGCGGCGTCCTCCTCCGGCGTCGCGCCACGCGGGCGCGTCCCCGCGATCGGATGCATCAGCGCACGGCCGTCCTCGACCTTGACGAGGACCTCCGGTGAGGAGCCGACGACAGCCATGTCATCGAACCGCAGCAGGTACATGTACGGCGACGGGTTGGACGCCCGCAGCACCCGGTAGACGTCGAGCGGATCAGGATCCGCTGCGATCTCGAAGCGTTGGGAGAGCACGACCTGGAAGGCGTCACCGGCGTAGATGTGGCGGCGAGCCTGCTCGACGGCGGCGAGGTAGTCGGCACGTTCGGTGCGACTCTCGACGCGCGGCGCCGCTGAACCGTCCACGGTCGCCACCGACGACTCCGCCGGCGCCGCGAGGTCGGCGCACATCGCGTCGAGCCGCGCAACGGCATCGTCGTAAGCCTGACGCGGGTCGTCGTCAGCATGCGGCGTCAGGCGGCGCACGACGTTGGCGATGAGCAGGATCGTCCCGTCGGAGTGGTCGAGCACGGCGAGATCGGTCGCCAGCATGAACTGCAGCTCGGGCTGGCCGAGATCGTCGACGGTCGTCGCCGGCAACCGTTCCATGCGTCGCACGGCGTCGTACCCGAGGTAGCCGACGAGCCCGCCGGTCAGTGGTGGCAGGTCGTCACGTTTGCGCGGCGTGTGCAGGCGGGCGGCGGCGTCGCGGAGCGCCTCGAGCGGGTCCGACGGATGGTCTTCCGGGCCCGCCCCGCTCCAGACGGCCTGCCCGTCACGCTCGGACAGTGTCGCGACCGCCCGGACGCCGACGAAGGAATAGCGCGACCACACGCCGCCGTGCTCGGCCGACTCCAGGAGGAACGTGCCGGCGCGGCCGGCGGCCAGCTTGCGGTAGGCGCCGACCGGCGTCTCGCCGTCGGCGAGCAGCCGACGGGTGACCGGAACGACGCGTGCGGTCTCCAGCGCGGCGAGGAACCCGTCGAGGTCAGGCTCCACGCGGCCGGTCGCCCGAGTCATGGCGCAGGGATGCCGACAACAGCGCCGAGGTCGCCGCCGCTGTCGAAGCATCGGCGCTCGCCGGTGTGGCAGGCCGCGCCGACCTGGTCGACCTGCACCAGCACGGCGTCGCCGTCGCAGTCGAGCGAGACGGACTTCACCCACTGCTGGTGGCCGCTGGTCTCGCCCTTGACCCAGTACTCCTGGCGGCTGCGGCTCCAGTAGGTGCAGCGGCCGGTGGTCAGGGTCCGGTGCAACGCCTCGTCGTCCATCCAGCCGACCATGAGCACCTCGCCGGTGTCCCACTGCTGGGTGACCGCGCAGATGAGGCCGGCGTCGTCGCGCTTGAGCCGGTCGGCGATCTGAGGGTCGAGTGAGGTCGGTCGCACAGCCTGGGACATATGGCCATTCTGCCGTGTGACCACAGGC
>DASSEX010000050.1:0-52663 GCA_035695045.1 Mycobacteriales bacterium
GGTGGCTACGGCTACACCCGCGACTACCCGCTCGAGCGGATGATGCGCGACGCGAAGATCACCCAGATCTACGAAGGCACCAACCAGATCCAGCGTCTGGTCATGTCCCGCAACCTGCTCAAGGCCAACCCCGTCCGCTGAATGTTGAGTGCGACGTAATCCCCCTTTCTCCCATGCTCGGAAGGGGGATTACGTCGCACTCAACGTGGTGGTCGGCGTCACGACGAACACCGGATGGTTCGGCGCGATCGCGCGAATCTCCTCGTCGGTCGACGTTGCGCTGACACCGCTGAAGAAGACGCCGACCTCTGCCTTCCACCGCCGCAGGTACGCGCGCAGGATCTCGACCTTCTCGTCGTCAGGGATCTCAGTAGCAGTGAAGCGTTCGATCCGGCGGCCGAGGCGCAGCCGTCCGTTGCCGGCGACACGCAGGTTGCGTACCCACTGCGTGACGCCCCGGGGGGCGACCAGGTAGCGGGTGCCGTCGATCGTCAGGAGGTTGACCGGCGTCGCTCGCCATTCGCCACTCGTGCGGCCGCGCACCTCGAGGACTCGCGACCCCCAGACGCTCACGCCGGCCCGGGTCGCCAGCGCGACGAGACGGTTGAACACGTTGCGGGTGAACCACCCCGGCTGCGCGTATCGCTCAGGTGATGATGCCGTCACTGATCCCGCTTCCGCTCGCACAGCGTGGCCTGGTGTTACCCCCGCTCCGACGCGGCCATCATGCTCCTCCGATGCCGCCGCGCACCCGCGTCGGCTGCGCGCAGGCTCGGTGAGGAATCTTCCGGAAACGGACACCCGGGCACGTTCCGTCGTCGCACACTGGAGACGTGCGCTCCGACCAGCTGATCGCTCTCGTCGCCGCCGTCGTGCTCGGCGGTGGGGTGGCCGTCGCCGCGACGACGACGCGTGCCGACGCTCCGACGGCCGCGCCTCGGCCGCACGTGGCGAAGGTGAGCGCGACTCCCTCCCGGTCGGCGACAGCGGCGCCGCACATGGCGACTCGTGCTCCGCGTCCAGCTGTGACGAACGCCAAGCCGCGGCACACCGCGCGGCCGGTGGCGCGGCGCCCGCTGTTCCCGTTGCCGGCACCGGCTGCTTACCCACACCCTTGTCCGCCGCCGCCGCTCCCACCCGGACCGCCCTTCCACGCCCCGAAGCCGTCGGTCAAGAACCGCAGCCTGCCTGCCCCGGTCGCGGTGCGCGCCCACCACGCGAGCCTCGACCCGATGCGCGGCAAGGGCATGTGGCTCACGACCTGGGCCGACACGCACATCAACTTCTCCCGCGTCGTCGCGCAGGCTCGTGCCGCGGGTCTGCACCAGCTCTGGATCCGCACCGGCGGCAGCACCTCGGGCTGGTACGGCGCCCGGTTCCTCGACCGTCTCCTGCCACAGGCTCATCGGGCCGGACTGAAGGTCATCGCCTGGGACTTCCCGACGTTGTCCGATCCGGTCGCCGATGCCCAGCGCGCGGCCCTCGTGACGCGGGGGACGTTCGCGGGGCAGAAGGTGGACGGCTTCAGCCCGGACATCGAGGAGATCTACGAAGGCACGTTCGACACGCCGCGCCGCGTTGCGGTCTATCTCTCCCGCGTCCGCCGGGATGCGGGGAGTCTGCCCATCGTGGCGACCGTGCTGCGTCCCCTCGACGGCAGTCTCTCCACGCGGCCGTACCGCGCAATGGCGCCGTACGTCGACGCGTTCGCGCCGATGGTCTACTGGTCGTGCACCGAGCCGGGTGCCGCTGCGTTGAGCGCGCTCCGTCCGCTGGCACGGCTGCGGCCGGTGCACCTGATCGGGCAGTCCTACGACATGGGTCCGGAGGGTGGCCGGCACGGGCTGCCGAGCGCCCGCGAGATCTGGCGCTTCCTCGACGTGGCGAGGCGAGCCGGCGCGCTCGGCGCGAGTCTCTATGTCTACGACCAGACCGGCCCCGCGCAGTGGCGCGCGCTCGGTGGCTATCCCTGGCGGTGACTACCCTGCGCGCATGACGCAGGAAGGTGAGCTGCTGTGGACGCCGTCACCGAAGTGGCGTGACAACGCGCGCGTCACGCACTTCATGCAGTGGCTGGCGGCCAATCGCGCGCGTGCCTTCAGCTCCTACGGCGAGCTCTGGCAGTGGTCGGTCGACGACCTCGAAGGGTTCTGGTCATCCGTCGCGGAGTGGCTGAACGTCCGCTGGCACTCCGAACCGCACCGGGCTCTCGCTGACCCGAGCATGCCGGGCGCGCAGTGGTTCGCGGGGGGCCGCCTCAACTACGCCGAGCACCTGTTGTTCCCGGCGGTCGACGGGTTCGACCCGGACACGACGGCCGTCGTGTTCGTCCGCGAAGACGGGTTGCAGCGAACACTTACCTGGCAGGAGCTGCGTGCGCAGACCGCAGCTGTCCGCAGCTGGCTCGAGCAGCAAGGGGTCACGGCCGGTGACCGCGTCGCCGCACTGCTGCCCAACTGTCCGGAGGCGCTCGTCGCGATGCTCGCGACGACCTCGTTGGGCGCCATCTGGTCCTCGTGCTCGCCGGACTTCGGGCCGCGAGGCGTCACCGACAGGTTCACCCAGATCGAACCGGTCGTGCTGTTCGCCGTCGACGGCTACCACTACGGCGGCAAGACGTTCGACGTCGTCTCGCGGGTGGCTGCACTGCGCGAAGAGCTGCCGACGGTCCGGCGGACAGTGCTCGTGCCGTACGTCGACGAAGGCGCGCGGCTGGACGAGTCGGTGGCGTGGGCTGACGTCCTGCAGACCAATGGTGAGCTGACGTTCCGGCCGATGGACTTCGACGCGCCGCTCTGGATCCTCTACTCGTCCGGCACCACCGGTCTGCCCAAGCCGATCGTGCACGGCCACGGTGGCATCCTGCTCGAGCACGTCAAACAGCTGGCGCTGCATCTCGATCTGGGTCCCGGTGACCGCTTCTTCTGGTTCAGCACCACCGGCTGGATGATGTGGAACCTGCTGGTCTCCGGCCTCGCCGTGGGTTCGGCGATCGTCCTGTACGACGGCAGTCCGGCCCATCCCGACCCGGCGGCACTCTGGCGAATGGCCGCCGACGGCGGTGTGACCTGCTTCGGTGTCTCGGCCCCTTACATCCAGGCATGCATGAAAGCCGAGCTGCACCCGAGTCGGGACTTCGACCTGACGGCGATGCGTTCGGTGGGATCGACCGGAGCGCCATTGCCTCCGGAGGGCTTCGCGTGGATCTACGACGAGGTCGGCGACGACGTGATGCTGTCGTCGCTGTCGGGCGGCACCGACGTATGCACGGCGTTCGTCGGAGGGGTGCCGTTGCTTCCGGTTCGCGCCGGCGAGATCCCGTGCCGGCTACTCGGTTGCAAGGTCGAGGCCTACGACGACCACGCGCATCCGCTGGTCGGCGAGGTCGGTGAGCTCGTCATCACCGAGCCGATGCCCTCGATGCCGGTGATGTTCTGGAACGACCCGCACGGCACGCGACTGCGCGAGGCGTACTTCGAGACCTATCCCGGGGTCTGGCGCCATGGCGACTGGATCAAGTTCACCGACAACGGATCGTGCGTCATCTACGGCCGGTCGGACTCCACACTCAACCGCGGCGGTGTGCGCATGGGGACGAGCGAGTTCTACCGCGTGGTCGAAGAAGTGCCCGAGGTCGAGGACTCCCTCGTCATTGATACGAGCGCCGCTGGGGTGGAGGGCAGACTGCTATTGTTCGTCGTACTGAACGAGGGCGCGGACTTCGCCCGGATTCGCACGAGCCTGGAGCAACGAATCAGGTCCCAGCTCTCGCCTCGACACGTGCCGGACGAGATCAGCATGGTCCGCGAGATACCTCGCACGCTCAACGGGAAGAAGTGCGAAGTCCCCGTCAAGCGCGTGCTCAGTGGTGTGCCGTTGGAGAGGGCAGTCGCGTCCGGCTCGCTCAAGAACCCCGCGTCGATGGAGCCTTTCGTCGCGCTGGCCGGAGGAACGTCATGAGCAACGCGACCGAGACCCGAAGCGCCCAAGAGGTGGCTGCGACACGTGGTCGCAGTCTCAATGAGGGCTCGCAGGCCATGCTCGTGCTCGGGCTGTCGTTCGTCCTGTCGTGTCTCACGCTGTTCGTGACCCGGCGTGCGGCCGGCGACCCGTTCGGCGCCGCGGCACAGCTCGCACCGCTCGCCGTCGGCCTCGTGATCGCGCTTGGCATCGCTCTGCTGGCGGTGTTCGTCAACCGCGGAGTCGCCGGTGTCGCCGGGGCTGTCGCCGTGCCTGTGTGGATCTGCTTCTTCTGTGCATGGCAGCTGGCCGGGACGCCGTATCCCTACGGCGGTGTGCGTGACGACATAGGCCGGCTCACAGCCTTCGCCACCCGCTTCACCGTCAGCACTGGGTCTGCTGACCAGTTCGTCCGTGGCCTTCCCAGCGACTACCCACCGCTCTTCCCGTGGCTGGTCGGCAAGTCGGCCGTGCTGACCGGCATCCCGGCCTGGCGGCTCATCGGTGCTGCGGAGATCGTGTTCACAGCGCTCGCGGTCACTGCGGCGTTCGTCCTGTGGCGGCGGCTGTTCCCGCCCCTCCTCGCGCTTGCCATCTCCATCGTGCCGCTCGCCGTGCAGGGTGATCCACGCAAGGCCTACGAGGTGATGGCCCTGTGCATTCTCACGCCGTGGGTCCTGCTGACCTTCGGCCGTTGGCCAGACCGTCCCCGACTCCATTGGCTGCCAGCGGGAGTGGTCGGCGGCCTGATGGTGTCGATGTACAACGGCTACCTGGTCTATGCCGCGATGGGCATCGTTGCCATCGTCATCATGGGTCTGCGCGGTGACGGTCGGGCCGCCTATCTCCGCCATCTCGTTCTCGTCGTCGCCGTGGCTGCGGTCGTCGCGAGCTGGTATCTCGTGCCGTGGTTCGTCGACACCGTCAGGTACGGCTCGACGAACATGTGGGTCCACTTCTGGCCCAAGTACGTTCGCGACAACCTCTGGTACCTCCCGTGGAGCCACGGGCCGTGGATCAGTCCGCTGATCATCGGCGGGCTGGTCCTGCTCGTCTACTACTGCCGCCGGCACGCGTGGGCGAGATACCAGCTGGCGATCGTCGTCAGCGTGATGGCCTATCGGTGGATCTGGGTGATCATTCATCACTACACCGGCAACAGCGGCGTCAGCGTCCACACTGACCGCGCCAGCGACGCGGTGACCTTGGTTGGGCTTGTCTGCGGTCTCTGGCAGCTGTGGCAGGACTATGTGGCGCGCCGGACCGACGATCAGGAAACCCCACGGCGCTCGCTCTCCCCACTTCTGCGCGCGGGGGCTGTGCCGGCCGGCTTCGCCGTAGTGGTCGGCATTGTGCTCGGCGTCTTCTGGCAGAACCAGCGCGTCGGCGTACCGGGTTTCGCGCAACTGGCGCAGGCAACGCCGCTGCAGGGCGGCGGGCGGGCGCCCTACGCGTACCACGTGCACTTCTCGCCGCGCTCCGGGTGGCGAGACCCGGCGCCGCTGTTCCTCCCTTCGAGGCAGGTGCGGCGCGACGTCGAGTCGGTCTTGGGTCGCAACGCTCTGCCGGTGGCGCTGTCCTACAGCGAGCAGATCAGCGCGTATGCGCCGTTCAACTTGTACCTCGGAGTAGGTGGCTTCTCGGCGAACGCCCTCAGCCACTGGCCTGACCGAGCGCAAGAACTGCGCCGACTCGCCGCCATCAAGTCGCCGGCCGCGTTCGCTGCCGCCACCGCCCACACGAAATACGGCCCGATCGACGTCTTCATCCTGCGCGCCGTCGGTCACAACCGCGTCGCCTGGCGCTTCGTGTCCTTCACGCGTGAGCAGTTCTCGCCGCGCTTCTTCGCATCGTTCGAAGAGCCGAACCACACGGCCGTCTTCGTTCGGCTCGGCGCAAAGGTCGAGCATCACAGCTATCCGCGCTGACCAGCCGATCAGCGCAGGAATGTGTCAGTCACCTGCTCCGCGGCTCGGCGTTCGGCGAGCCGCGATGGGTCGGCATTCGTGACCAGGACGATGGATGCACCGGCGGCGAGCGGCACCAGGAGCCCGGCGTCGATCCCGTCGACGCTGTCGAAGCCCATCGTCGTCAGCACGCGCGACGTCGAACCGATCGCATGATGAGCCGCGGAGCGGCTCGCAGCAGCTCCCAGCTCGTCGTGCGTCCACTGCCGGCCTTCGGCCCGTAACGCGAGCGCGCTGCCATCCACCGGTACCAGCGGCGCGAAGTCGTCGGGTTGAGCCCCCACCAGGCGGGACAGCTCGACGCCCATGGGATCCGTCCCGACGACGAGGTCGGACGAGGGTGACGTCCCGATCGTCACCTCGCCCGATGAGTCGAGACAGACGGCAGCTCCGCACGCCCAGACAGCGAGAAGTGCACAGGGGGCCTGCCAGTGCAGCGGGAGCTCGACCGTCACCCGATCGCCGGGCCCGAGGTCATGCTCATCGGTCAGGAAGCCCGCGATCTTCGCGACCCAGTTGGCCGTCGTGGCGACGGACAGCTCGATCCGCGCGCCCGCACTGTCGTCGTACCAGGTGAGCAGTGGCCGCGCACCGTTGCGCGACAGCTCGCGGCGAAGCAGATCGATGGGCGTCACAGCCGCCAGTCTGCCCGGCCGGAGTCACGCAGCGACGTCAGGCGAAGGGTTCTTCGCGTGCTCCTTCACCTTGTGCGGCACCTGCAGCAGACGCAGCAAGGTGACGAGGGCGATGCCGCCGACCATGTTGCCGAGGGCCGCCCAGCCGGCGGCGCCCGCCCAGTCGAGATAGCCGTACGACGTCATGTGCGTGTGCAACCCCGCGAAGATGATGAGCGACGCGACGATCGCATGGTTGAGCTGCATCCCCGCGAGCAGGAACCCCGTGGTGACGGCCGGCACGAGCTTGGTGCCGAGTGACTCCGTCGCATGCTGCATCCATGTCATCAACGTGATGACCGCGCCGCCGAGCAACGCCAGGGCGAACGAACGCCATCCGATGCCCAGACCTGTGTAGTAGGCACCTGCGTCGACGGCCGTCTTCCTCACCGCGGGGAAGCTGGAGATGATCAGCCCGGTGAACGCCCATCCGCCGACGAGGTTGCCTGCCGCGGTGACCACCCACAGCCGAGCCAGCTGACGCAGCGGCGCCTGCCGCGCGATCACCGTGCCGACGGGCACGAGGAAGTCCTCGGTGAACAGCTCGCTGCGGGCCATCGCCAGCGCGATGAAGCCGATGGAGAAGGCCAGCCCGGCGAGCAGCTTGTTGCCGGTCTCGGCCTCCACGACGAGCAGAGCCATCACGCCGGTGCCGACGTCGATGCCGCCGACGAGCCCCGTGGCGATGAGTGGCGCCCACGACCGCTCGAGCCGCCGCTTGCCCTCCTCGACCGTCCGCTGGAGGGTGTCCTCCACCTCCTGCTCGTTCGACGCGACGACGTCGTCCTCGTCCTCCGCGTCGTCGGCACGGGTCCGGGTGTCGACGGCCATGTCACCTCCGCGTCAGGTCATGCTCCCGGACGCGAGATGCCCGCGATCATGACGCGCAACCCCGCGAGGGTGCGGAAACGGCCATATTCACCTCGCGGTCGGCGTTTCACCTGCGGCTGTGACTGAAGTGACTGGAGAGTGGAGCCGATCCACTGAACAACCCCCCGTCGTTCTGCTGGAGCTACTCCTCGTGCGTCGTCTGCTGTCAGCACTGTCCATCACCGCCGCCGTGCCGGTGCTCATCGCCGTCCCGGTGGCCTCGCGGCCGGTCGCCGGCCCGCATCCGGTGGCGCCGCACCTGATGACGGTGGCGTTGCACGCCGCGGGCCCCGGGCCGGAAGCGCCGGTGCGCACCGGACCGAAGGCGACCAGCCGGTTCGACCTCGTCGGCGCATCGTGGCCCGCAGGGGCGCTTGCTGCCGGTGCGCACCTGCAGGTCCGCGTCCGTCAGGCCGGCGCCTGGTCGGGCTGGTCGGACCTCGACGCGAGCGACGCCGGACCGGACCGGGCGAGCGCAGACTCACGTCGCGCGGCCGTCACCCATCCCGACGTCATCGCGGCAGAGCCCCTGTGGGTGGGGTCGGCGGACGGGGTCGATGCCCGGGTCGTGAGCGACGGTGGAGCCGCCACAGGGGTCCCGACCGGAGTCAAGGTCGTGCTCGTCGACGGCGGCACCAGTGCCGCCGACGCGCATCCCGGCAGTGCGCAGCCGGTCGGCTCCGACGTCGCCGAGGCGTCCGCGGGACGTCCGACCATCTACACGCGCTCGCAGTGGGGCGCCGACGAGAGCCTGCGCCTGCACGCGTGCCCGAGCGGGCCGTCGTACGGCTCGACGATCACGATGGGCTTCATCCATCACACGGACAACGCGAACGGCTACACCCAGTCGCAGGTCCCGAGCATCATCCGGTCGATCTACGCCTACCACGTCAACAGCAACGGCTGGTGCGACATCGGCTACAACTTCCTCGTCGACCGCTTCGGTCGCATCTGGGAAGGGCGCTACGGCGGCATCACCAAGCCCGTGATCGGTGCGCACACCGGCGGGTTCAACACGGACACCTTCGGCACGTCGCTGATCGGCAACTTCGGTTCGACCGCGCCGAGCTCAGCGATGCTGTCGGCGGTCGAGAAGCTGTTCGCCTGGAAGCTCGGCTCCTACTACCGCGACCCGCTCGGCAAGACGACGGTCACGGCCGGCTACTTCAGCGGTTCCCGCTACAGCACAGGTCAACGGGTCACGTTCAACACGATCTCCGGTCACCGCGACGCGGACTTCACCACCTGCCCCGGAAGTGCCGCCTACTCCGACCTGCCGACGATCCGCTCTGCCGTCCGGCACGACATGGGCACCGGCTTCGTCGCGCCCGGGCTGTCGAAGTCGTCGATCAGGATGGCCGGCGGCTCGGTGACGGTGTCCGCCGGGGCGATCAACGGCCTGACCTGGACGCTGAAGGTCGTCGACCCGAGCGGTGCCGTCGTGCGCACGCTGCAGGGCACCGCCAACCGCAGCACGCCGGTGAGCGCCAACTGGGACCTCACCGACGCGCTCGGCACCGCCGTGCAGCCGGGGGTCTACACCCTCACGCTGACCGGTGTGACGAGCGGTGGCGCGACGGCGTTGCCCTTCACCACCCGCCTCACGGTCACGCCCCCGGTCACGCTGACCGTGCCGACCCGGACGAGCTACGAGAGCGCGGTCACGCCTGCCGGCACCGGCCGCCCGGGCGGAACGGTGTCGGTCAGCGTGAGCTCGGGTGGCGTGGTCACCGACTTCGGTGCGCAACCGGTCGGCTCGAACGGGAAATGGAGTGTCCCCGCGTCGAGCGTCGGGCCGGTCTCGCCCGTCCCGGCCGCCCACGACCTGACCTGGTCGGTCACCGACTCGGTCACCGGGTACGTCGCCACCCGGGTCACCAAGGTCACGCCGTCGATCGCCACTCCGGCCTCCACAGCTCTTGTCCGGTCCGGTTCGGCGCTGTCCATCGGCGGCACTGCTCTGCCGGACAACGGCAACACGGTCACTCTCATGACGCAGCCGGCCGGTGCCACTGCGGCGACTGCGGCCGCGCCGGTCCTGGTCGACCCGTCGACCGGAGGCTGGCAGACGTCGTACGTTCCGACCGCGCCGACGACGTTCTGGGTGCGCGATGCCCGCAACCTGGGATCGATCTCGCGACTCGTCTATCCCGTCGGTTCGGCCTCGGCGGCAGCTCCCACGAGCGGTTACGCCGGCCGGTCGGTGCGGGTCACCGGCAACGCCGGCAACGCACCGGCCCCGGTCACGCTGCAGTCCCGGATCGGTCAGGCGAAGTTCGCCACCGTCGCGACGACGACGGCGGCCACCGACGGCCACTTCGCCATGCGGCTGCCGATCCCTGACAACGCCGGGTCGACGCTGAGCTGGCGGATCACCACGGGCTACGCCTCAGCGGTCACCGGGGCACTGTCGATCCTCGCGACGTTCCCGCCCACGGTCACCGGCCCGGCGACTGCGCACTGGAACAGCACGCACCAGCTGACGGGCACCGCAGTGCCCGGCGACCTCGTCACCGTCTGGACCCGCCCGGTCGGCACGACGAGCTGGGTGCAGGCAGGCAGCACGCGGGCCGCGTCGAACACGCAGTGGGCCTTCCCTCTGACGTTCACCCGGGACACGCAGTGGCAGGCCACGTCGATGTCGGGGACGTCGCCTACCGGCCGGACCGTGATCAGGCCGACCATCTACGCCAAGTCGTCCGTGCCGGCCGGGACGCGGGTGATCGTCCACGGCACGGCGATCCCGGGCTCTTCCCTCACGCTCTACCGGTCGGCACCCGGATCCTCCACCTGGTATGCCGCCAAGACCGTGACCGTGGGGGCCGACGGGAAGTGGAGCGTGGCCCGCTATCCGCGCACGGCCGTGCGTTTCCGCGCGACATCCGGTGGCCACACCTCCCGCACCATCACCGTGTCCACGACCTGACGGCGTACGCTGACCGGGCAGAGCGACACGTCCGCCATCACTGGGGAGGGAGCCGCACCGTGACCTCCGGTGCGCAGAGCACGTCTTCTCCTGGCGCGTGCACATGAGTGACAGCCCACGAGTACTCGTCGACGCAACCGCCGTGCCCGCAGACAGGGGCGGCGTCGGGCGCTACGTCGACGGCTTGCTCGCGGCGCTGTCCGCGTGCGGTGCCGACCTCGCGATCGTCTGCCAGCGCGCCGACGTCGAGCGTTACGCGCGCATGGCGCCGGAGGCCGACGTCGTGGCCGGGCCCGCCGCCATCGCGCACCGTCCTGCTCGACTGGCGTGGGAGCAGACCGGGCTGCCGCTCGTCGCTCACGAGGTCAACGCGCAGGTCGTCCACTCGCCGCACTACACGATGCCGCTACGGGTGGGCTGTCCGGTCGTGGTGACGATCCACGACGCGACCTTCTTCACGCAGCCGGACGTGCACACCGCTGTCAAGGGCACGTTCTTCCGGTCGGCGACCCGCACCGCGGTCCGGCGCGCCACGCGCGTGATCGTGCCGAGCAAGGCGACGCGCGACGAGCTGGTCCGCGTCCTCGACGCCGACTCCACCCGCATCGATGTCGCGTACCACGGTGTCGACCCGGACCTCTTCCACGTGCCCACCGACGCCGACAAGGCGCGGGTGGCCGCCCGGCTCGGTCTGCACGGCGACTACATCGCCTTCCTCGGCCAGCTCGAGCCGCGCAAGAACGTCCCCGACCTCATCCGAGGATGGGCGCGCGCTGTCCACTGGCGTGACGATCCGCCGGCGCTCGTCCTTGCGGGCGGTAGCGGCTGGGACGAGGACGTCGACGCGGCGATCGCCGAGGTGCCCTCTCATCTGCGTGTCGTGCGGCCGGGTTACCTCCGGTTCGCCGACCTGCCGGGCTACCTCGGTGGCGCGACTGTCGTCGCCTACCCGAGTCACGGGGAGGGCTTCGGCCTGCCGGTGCTCGAGGCGATGGCCTGCGGCACGCCCGTGCTGACGACGCACCGGTTGTCGCTTCCCGAGGTCGGCGGTGACGCCGTCGCCTACACCGAACCCGGAGCGGACGAGATCGCCGCTGCGTTGTCGTCACTGCTCGACGATCCGGAGCGGCGGCAGCTGCTCGCATCGGCTGCGCTGACCCGAGCGCGGGAGTTCACCTGGGCCGCGAGCGCCGAGGCGCATCTGGCGGCCTACAGCCGCGCGGTGCGCCCCGGCTAGTGGAGGCGATCGTCCTCGTCGGTGGCCTCGGCACCCGGCTCCGGCCGCTGACGCTCGACACACCCAAGCCGATGCTGTCGGTCGCGGGTGTGCCGTTCCTGACCCATCAGCTCGCACGGCTCGCAGCTGTGGGTGTCGACCATGTGGTGCTGGCGACGTCGTACCGCGCGGAGGTCTTCGAGGAGCACTTCGGTGACGGCTCGACGCTCGGTCTTCGTCTGGACTACGTCACCGAGACCGAGCCGCTCGGCACCGGCGGCGGCATCCGCAATGTCGCCGGAATGCTCACGTCCGGATCGGCGGAGCCCGTCATCGTGCTCAACGGCGACGTGCTGTCCGGCCACGACATCGCTGCCCAGCTCTCCTTGCACCGCAACGCCGGCGCGGCCGTGACGCTGCACCTCGTGCGAGTCGACGACCCGCGGGCCTTCGGGTCGGTCCCGACCGACGAGGCCGGTCGCGTCACCGCATTCGTCGAGAAGTCGCCGGAGCCGGTCAGCGACCAGATCAACGCCGGCTGCTACGTGTTCCGCCGATCGGTCATCGACACGATCCCGGCCGGTGAGGTCGTCTCCGTCGAGCGCGTGACGTTCCCCCAGCTGCTGGCCGCCGATGAGGTGGTTCTCGGGTACGTCGACAACTCCTACTGGCTCGACATGGGGACCCCGGCCGCGATCGTGCAGGCCAGCGCGGACCTCGTGCGCGGTGTTGCGCCGTCGCCCGCTGTCGCGGCACCGGCGGAGGCGCTGGTTGCCGCCTCCGCGGACGTGCACGGGTCGGCCGTCGTCCACGGCGGCAGCACGGTCGCCGACGGGGCGACAGTCGGCGCAGGCGCGGTCGTCGACACCTCGATCGTGCTCACAGGAGCCCGGATCGACGACGGCGCCGAGATCATCCGGAGCGTCATCGGAGCAGACGCAGTGGTGGGCGACGGCTGTCGGCTCGTCGACGTCGTCGTCGGCGCCGGAGCGCACCTGGGCGCGCGCAACGAACTCGTGTGCGGCGCGCGAGTGTGGCCGGGCGTGACGTTGCCCGACGTCGGTGTGCGGTTCAGCACCGACGCCTGACGAGGTTCGCGCTACTTCTTCTTGGTCTTGGTCGCGGCCGGCGACGGGCTGGAGGACGTCATCGGCGACGGCGAGGTGCTGGGCCCGGGAAGCACTCCCGGCGGGAAGTTGTCGGCGCCCTGGATCGCCGGAAGGCCCTTCTCCGGTGCGAGCTTGGAGTCGACGTGCTGTGACACGAAGTTGCGGATCACATCGGCCGACGCGGTGCCGCAGCGCTCGGTCCGCCCCCACGAGGTGAGCACGACGTGCTTGTCCGCGGGCAGGTCCCCCTGCCACCAGCCCACGACGAGGAAGCGCGGCAGGGTCGTGGTCAGCGACTGCAAGGTCTTCAGGTCAGCAGCCGAGGTCTTGCTGTCGTACCAGGCGACGATGTACCCGTGCTCGAGGTTGTGCACTGCGCGCTCGGCGCGCGGCTTCTCCGAGAGCGGGTAGAAGCGCGTCTTGTCCCCGAGGGACACCGGGTTGTGCCTGCCGCCCGACGGCGGGATCGGCGGGGTGCCGCCGTTGGTGTCGCCGTTCTTCTCCTTGGCGTAGTCGACCGGCGTCGTCACGTGCAGAGCCGCGGCGGACAGCGGGTCCTGGTGCACGCCGAGACAACCCGCGGCCTTCTCGGCGGCAGTCGGCGCGAGCTGCAGCACCTGCCGCTCCTTCTTCGCCGCCTCCGCAGCCTTGTTCTTCTTCGCGCGGTCGTGGAGATACGTCGGGATGACCGCGCCGGCGATCAGGCCGACGGCGATCACGATCGCCGACCCGGTGAACAGGAAGTTCTTCCGGCGCTCGGCGGCGCGCTGCTGGCGACGCAGCTCCTCGAGGCGCTGACGCCGGTCACGGTTGGCCTTCCGAGTGTCGTTCTTGCGGGACGAGCCTTTGGCCACCGGTGATCTCCGAGACGATCCGTCGGAAGGGACGCGCAGCAGTCTAGGTGGCACGGCACACTCATCGGGTGACCGAGCCCGCGGCCCAGACGACGTGGCGTCCGGCCGTTCCCGTGTCGCTCGACCTCGCCGTGGGCCCGCTGCAACGCGGACGCGGGGACCCCGCGCACCTGCGTGACCGCAACGGCGCGTGGTGGCGCACGACCCGCACGCCGGCCGGTGTCGCCACGCTCCACCTGTCGACGGCCGGCAATGTCGTGCACGCGGCCGCGTGGGGGCCTGGAGCCGACTGGGCGATCGACAACGTGCCGTCGCTGCTCGGCGCCGACGATGACGTGGTCGGCTTCGAGCCGCAGCACCCGGTGATCGCGACGACATGGCGGCGGCTGCACCACCTGAGACTCGGTGCGACCGGAACGGTGTTCGAGCTGCTCGCGGCCGCCGTGCTCGAGCAGCGGGTGACCGGCGCCGAGGCACACCGGTCCTGGCGTGATCTGCTCCGCAGGTACGGCGAAACCGCCCCCGGACCGGCACCCGCAGGCATGCGAGTGGTCCCCGCGCCGGAGACATGGGCGAGCATCCCGTCCTGGGAGTGGCATCGCGCGAACGTCGACCCGGGACGCGCCCGAACCATCCGGTCAGCAGCGACGGTCGCCGGGCGCCTCGAAGAGGCCGTGCGTCTTCCGCGAGAACAGCGCATGAAGCGGTTGCGGCACGTCCCCGGTGTCGGCGTGTGGACCGCAGCCGAGGTCGCGCAACGATCCTGGGCGGACGCCGACGCGGTCTCGATCGGCGACTTCCACATCCCGGCGCTCGTCGGCTGGGCCCTGGTCGGCCGACCCGTCGACGACGACGGGATGCTCGAGCTGCTGTCCTGCTACCCCGGGCACCGGCACCGCGCGGTGCGGCTCATCGAGGCGTCCGGTGTGCGCAAGCCCGCCTTCGGGCCACGCATGCCCGCCGGTGACATCCGGGCGCTGTAGTCACGGCGCTTTCGGCCGCCGTCGCGGGGGCCGGCGATCCGGCGCCTCCGGCGGTTGTCGCGGGGCCCCAACCCCGCTCCCTGCTGGTAATCAGCGGTCGAGGGTGAAGGCTGCTGCGTTTCGGGGTGGGCGCTCGGCCGGGGCGGCCGACGGGTGGCCGACGGCGACCGTGCCCATCGGGTCCCAGTCGTCCGGGAGGTCGAGCACATCCCGTACGACGTCACGGCAGAACATCGTGCTGGACACCCACGCGCTCCCCAGACCCTCGGCCGCGAGAGCGACGAGGAAGTTCTCGACCGCTGCGCCGAGCGCGACCACGAACATCTCCCGTTCGGCCGTCGCCCGGCGACTGTCCGGGTAGTCGTGCGCCGCCCCCGCCGTCACGAGACAGGGCACGACCAGCAGAGGGGCGCGGCGCAGCACCTCTCCACGGCGGACACGTCGCTCGATCTGCTCGTGGGAGAATCCGTCACGCCGCAGATCCTCGGTCCACGCGGCCAGCATCGCGTCCAGCAGCTTGGTCGCACGGTCACGGACGACGACGAACCGCCACGGCGTCGAGTGGTGGGGCGCCGGTGCGGTCACAGCCGCTGCAAGGGCCCGCTCCACGGCGTCGGCGGGCACGGGACGCTCGGCGAACTCACGCACCGTCCGCCGGTCGAGGACCGCGGCTCGTTTCGCCTCGGTGGTGCCGAGCCGGAACATGTCCTCGTCGGCGGCACGGACCAACGGCCGCGCGCCGGCACCTGCGGTGTCGACGTCGTACCGCAGTCCCCGGACCACGGCGACCGGCACCCGGGCGAGCTTGCCCTTGACCAGCTCGGCGGCGGAGGCGACCTCGTCGGCGACGGCCGTCACCGTCATCTCGAGGGTGTGGCCGTGCGCGTCGACCCGGCCGCGGTGGTCGTCGAGGACCTCGATGCCCGCCGCGCCGATCGCCACGTCGACCAGGCCGTTGCGCCATGGGCGGCCGAACGTGTCGGTGACGACGACCGCGACGTTGACTCCGCGGAGCCGGCGAAGGCCGGCGCGGATCCGGCCCGCCGAACGGTCCGGGTCCAGTGGCAGCAACGCGACCGTCCCGGCGGGGACGTTGCTCGCGTCGATGCCGGCGGCGGCCAGGACGAAGCCGTGTCTCGTCTCCACGATGCGGGTCGCGCCGCGCTGTGCGACCAGGCGCACCGTCTCGTCATCGATGGCCTGCTCGCGGTCGCCGCCGACCAGCCGGCCCTCCGCCTTGCTCACGATCTTGCTGGTGACGACGACGATGTCGCCGTCACGGAGGTCGGCTGCGGCTTCGGCGATGACGCCGGCGAGGTCGGTGCCGTCCGCG
Source organism: Mycobacteriales bacterium (assembly GCA_035695045.1). GTDB lineage: Bacteria > Actinomycetota > Actinomycetes > JAFAQI01 > JAFAQI01 > DASSKP01. The sequence continues at coordinate 15,893 of DASSEX010000050.1, forward strand.
ATCTCACCGATGCCGTCGACGCCCCAGATCTCGAGTCGTTCCGTCATCTGCGCGACTCCGCGGCCAGAGCCAGAGCGGCCGCCGCCATGGCAGCGGTCGCGTCGAGGTCGGTCATCATCAACGGCACCGCCCGTACCGGCCAGCCCTCCTCTGCGAGCTCGTCCGCCGCAGGCTTGTCGACCTCGTCGACCAACCAGCCGTCGAGCACACCGTCGGGCCGGCGACCGTAGTGCCGCGCCACCGCGGCTGCTGTCGTCTCGACGCCGATGGCGCTCAGGCATGCGTCGGCCATGCCGCGCACCGGCGCACCGCCGACGATCGGCGACAACCCGACCACGGGCGCGGCCGTCCTGCGCAACGCGTCGTCGATGCCCGGCACCGCCAGGATCGCGCCGACGCTGACGACCGGGTTGCTCGGCGGCAGCAGTACGACGTCCGCATCACGGATCGCGTCGAGGACCCCGGGTGCCGGCCGGGCCGATGCGGCGCCACTCAGCCGGATGTCGGTCGCCGCCACCTCGGCGTGGAGCCGGACCCACCACTCCTGGAAGTGCACGGTTCGGCCGTCGACCAGCGTGACGTGCGTCTCCACCGGATCGTCCGTTGCGGGCAGCAGCCGCACGCCCGGCTGCCATCGCTCGCACAACCGTGCGGTGACCCGGGAGAGGGGCAGACCCTCCGCGAGCCACTGCGTGCGCAGCAGATGGGTCGCGATGTCGAGGTCACCGAGGCCGAACCACGACGGTCCCGCGCCGTAGGTCGCCAGCTCGTCGCGGATCCGGAAGCTCTCGTCCTCACGACCCCAGCCGCGTTCTGCCGAGATGCCGCCGCCGAGCGTGTACATCACGGTGTCGAGGTCCGGGCAGATCCGCAAGCCGAACATCGAGATGTCGTCGCCGGTGTTGCCGACGACGGTGACGTCGTGGCCCAGCTGCCGAAGGCCGAGCAGGAAGCGTGCCCCGCCGATGCCGCCTGCCAGCACGGTCACTCGCACACGTCGCATCGTCGCAGCCCGCCGGAGGTCGGTGCGGAGGCAGGCCACGCGTAGGGTCGCTCGCATGCAAACGGCGGGTTCCAGGGCGATGCGACGTGCGCTCGCCCGCGCTGACGCCGGGAAGTCGATCGACGCCGACGAGGCGGAGGTGCTCCTCTCGGCCCGCGGCGACGACCTCCACGTGCTGTGCGGCATCGCAGCCCGCGTCCGCGACGCCGGCCTGCAGGCCGCCGGCCGGCCCGGCGTCGTGACCTACAGCCGCAAGGTGTTCATCCCGCTGACCCGGCTCTGCCGTGACCGCTGCCACTACTGCACGTTCGCGACCACACCCGCCCGGCTGCCGGCGCCGTACCTCGGCGTCGACGAGGTCGTCGACATCGCCGCCCGAGGTGCGGCGGTGGGGTGCAAGGAAGCACTGTTCACGTTGGGCGACCGGCCGGAGGCGCGCTGGCCGCAGGCCGCGGAGTGGCTCGAGGCCGCCGGCTTCGCGAGCACTCTCGAGTACGTCCGCGCCGCCGCCATTGCCGTCCTCGAGCGCACCGGGCTGCTGCCGCATCTGAACCCCGGCGTGATGTCGTGGGAGGAGATGCAGCGGCTCAAGCCGGTCGCCCCGTCGATGGGAATGATGCTCGAGACGACAGCCGACATCGCCGCGCACCGCGGCAGCCCCGACAAGGAACCGGCCGTCCGCCTGCGGGTCATCGAGGACGCGGGTCGCAGCAACATCGCGTTCACCACCGGGATCCTGGTCGGCATCGGGGAGTCCCCGCGCGACCGTGTCGAGTCGATCCTCGCCATCCGCAGGCTCGCCCGGCAGTACCGCCACGTGCAGGAAGTCCTCGTGCAGAACTTCCGCGCCAAGCCGGACACCGCGATGCGCGCCCATCCCGATGCCGACCTCGACGCGTACGTCGCCACGATCGCCGTCGCCCGCGTCCTGCTCGGCCCCTCGGCGCGGGTGCAGGCACCCCCCAACCTCGTCGACGGCGCGGACTGCGGGCGCCTTCTGGGCGCGGGCGTCGACGACTTCGGCGGGATCTCGCCCGTCACCCCGGACCACGTCAACCCGGAACGGCCCTGGCCGCACCTCGACGACCTCGCGACGATCACCGCGGCCTCGGGCTTCCGGCTCACGGAGCGGCTCACGGCGCACCCTGAGTACCTCGAGGAGCCTTGGCTCGACCCGCGGCTGCGCAGCCACGTCGACGCGCTGCGCGACGACCGCGGCCTGGCGAGCGAGGACGCCCTCGTCGTCGGCCGGCCCTGGCAGGAACCGGACGGCGGCTGGGCCGACGCCGGGCGGGTCGACCTGCAGGACGCCATCGACACCGAGGGGCGTCGTACCGACCGGCGCAGCGACTTCGACGCGGCCTACGGCGACTGGTCCTCGCTGACCGTCTCCAGCGACGCACGGCAACGCGGCAGCGCGGTCGCACCCGTCCAACCCTCGCGCCGGATGCGACGGGAGTTCGCGGCGGCGCTGAGCAACGCGGAGCGCAGTCTCGCCGGCATCTCCGACGCCGACGCGATGACGTTGTTCGACGCGGCGCCGGGTGCGGAGATCGACGCACTGGCCCGGCTGGCCGACGACCTCCGCCGGGAGACCGTGGGTGACGACGTGACCTACGTCGTCAATCGCAACATCAACTTCACCAACGTCTGTTACACCGGCTGTCGGTTCTGCGCCTTCGCGCAACGTCGCACCGACGCCGACGCGTACACGTTGTCGCTCGACGAGATCGGCGTGCGTGCCGACGAAGCAGTCGCTGCCGGCGCGACCGAGGTCTGCATGCAGGGCGGCATCCACCCGGACCTGCCGGGGACGGCGTACTTCGACATCGCGGCAGAGGTGAAACGACGGCAACCGCAGCTGCACGTGCACGCGTTCAGCCCGATGGAGGTCGTCAACGGGGCCGCGCGCACCGGCATGTCGTTCACGGACTGGCTGGCGAAGGCGAAGGACGCCGGTGTCGACTCGCTTCCGGGCACCGCGGCGGAGATCCTCGACGACGACGTGCGCTGGGTGCTGACCAAGGGCAAGCTGCCCGCCGCCACCTGGGTCGAGATCGTCACGGCCGCGCACCGGCTCGGCATCCCGACGTCGTCGACGATGATGTACGGCCACGTCGACACGCCGGCGCACTGGCTGGGCCACTTGCGGCTGCTGGCGCGACTGCAGGCGGACACGGGCGGCTTCACGGAGTTCGTCCCACTGCCCTTCGTGCACCTCAATGCGCCGCTGTATCTCGCGGGCCTCGCCCGGCCGGGCCCGACGATGCTCGAGAACCGGGTAGTGCACGCGATGGCGCGGCTGCTGCTGCACGGCTTGATCGACAACATCCAGTGTTCCTGGGTGAAGCTCGGCATCGACGGCAGCGTCGCGATGCTCAACGGGGGAGCCAATGACGTCGGTGGAACCTTGATGGAGGAGACGATCAGCCGCATGGCGGGTAGTGCACACGGCTCGCGCAAGTCGGTCGCGGAGCTCACCGAGATCGCTGCAGCCGCAGGCCGTCCGGTGCGACAACGTACGACGCTGTACGGCGAGGTTTCTGAAACTGCGCCGCTCACGGCGTAACCTCCGCCACCAACGGCGACGCGTTGGGAGCCCAGATGGACACCGACGAACACGAGCCGGGACTGCTGCGACGAATCGAGGAGCTCGCCGCGCAGGCCGGCGACGACTCACCAGATACACCTGTCCTGGCAGCTGCACTGGCCGGGTTGCGTCACGAGATCGGCTCGCTGCGGCGCGATCTCACGACCTTGCGCGCCGATCTGGCGGCAGTCCGCACGAGTGTCGACGAGAACATCGGCCGGCTGGCCGGTGACGTCGCCGCGACGAGGAACGAGACCGGCGGCGTCGCCAGCAGGCACGCAGAGCTGGGGGAGCGGGTCGACGACCTCGCCGAGGTGCTCGACGGCGTAGCGGCTGCGCTGCCGCAGCTGCGTGACGAGGTCGCTCGGCTGCCCGAGGGCACGGCGGGGCTGGAGACCACCCTGCGGCGGCTCGAGGAGACCTTGCTGACCCGGGTCGACACCGCCGTCGGCGACCTCCGGCGCACCATGTCGGCCGGCCTGACCCAGGCGTCGGCCGGCGGTCGGGCCGCGGAGGCAGCCGCCAACGACGCGCGCAGCGTCCTGGAAGAGCGACTGGCCGCGGTCGAGGACACGATCGACGGGCTGGCCGAGAACCTCGAGGCGGTCACCCGCGACAGCATCGGGACCGCGACCGAGCACCTCCGCCAGCTGAACGCCAACGTCGGCGATCTCGGCCAGACACTCAACGAGGCCGTCGCGACCGGGCACGGCGAGACGCGCGGCCATGTCGAGACGCTGGCCATCCAGCTCCGGGACACCGTCGAGAGCGCCTTCGCGGGCCTCGACAGCCGGTTGAGCCGGGACCGTGACGCCGCCAGCGGCGGCCTCGCCGAGGTCAGCCGGTTTCTCGAGGCGTTCCAGGCCGGCACGGAAGGCCGGCTCGAAGAGCTCGAGGCCGCCATCGGTGGCGGGCTCACGGACGCCCGCGACGCCCTGCTCGCGGAGCTCACCTCGACGCTCGACCAGCTGACGCAGGCCAACGGTGACACTCGCCGGCTCGTCGAGGAGGAGACCGGCGCGCTGCGGGCGGATCTCGCCGACGCGTTGGAGGAGGTCCGCGACCGGATCTCCACGCTGATGACGGAGTCCGCGGAGTCGATCACCGCCGCTCTCGACGAGCAACGCACGACGTTCACCGAGACGGCGCGGGTGTTGCGCGAAGACGTGCTGGACCGGGTGGAGGAGTCGCGGGCCGACGTCCTGTCGTCCCTCGACGAGCTCCGCGCGGGCGTGTCCTCCGCTGCGCGGCACGGTGAGGAGACCGGCAGCAGGTTGCGCGAGCTGGCGGAGGTCATCGGCTCGCTCTACGCCACCATCGGCGAGCTGCGGATCGAGTGGGACGCGCGGTCCGAGGCCGCGGTCGCGTCCGCCCGCGAGGCCGCCGAGGCGGCGACCGCCGAGTTCCGCGCCGAGGTCGACGTCATGATGGGCAACGCCCGGGCGGCGATGGACCGCCAGGCCGCTGCGATCGACGACGCCGGCGCGATGCTCAACGGCGGCGTCGCGAAGCTGGTCACCGCGGGGGAGTCCCTCCTCGGCTATCTCGCACACCGCGACCAGCTGCTCGAGCAGGAGCGCGACCGGGTGCTGCACGATGCCCTCGACGCGTTCGCCGCGGGGCTGTCCGCGAAGGAACGCCGATCGACCGCCGGCCGGCTCGGTGATGTCATCGACCGGCGTCGCGACGCGCGCGACGCGGACCGTTGGCGCCGGTCGGCAGCCGGATCGCCTGCCGTCGAGATCCCGACGCCACCGGAGGATCTCGCGGCTCTCACCGATCCGATCCGCCCGCGCGGGATCCGCGGTTCCGGTCCCCGGCGGGCTGCAGCGGCCGAGGCCGACGCCGAGCGTGCGGCCGCGACCGCCCCGGCCCCCGCCGCGGCTCCACGGAAGGCCGCCGCGAAGCGAACGGCGGGCGCCGCCAAGCGCGGCGCGAAGAGCGCGGCGAAGACGACCGCCAAGAGCGCGGCCAAGAATCCGAGCAAGGCCCCGGCGAAGAGCGCGACCAAGAACGCGACCAAGAACGCGACGAAGGCGCCGGCTGCCGGCGCGCGCAAGGCGGCCGGCGCGGCTCCGGCAAAGTCGACGAGCAGCCGGCCGGTCAAGGCGGCGACGACCGCGAAGACGGCGGCAGCGTCCTCGGCTCCTCCCGCTGCGCGCCGACGCCGGGCCTCACTCAGCGAGATGCCGGTCGTCCCGAGCCCGGATGTCGCGGTCGATGCCGCCGTCGGACCGCCGGTCCCAGCCGTGCCCGTGCCGGAGGCTCCGGTCGCCCAGCCCGAGCCGGAGGCGCCGGCTCCCGCCGATCAGGACGTGCAGCCGGTCGCGGAGGCCCCCGCCGTCGAGGCCGAGCAGGAGCCGCCGCAGGCAGCGGACGCCGACCCTGGGTCCGAGTCGACGGACGAGGTCGAACCGGCCGCGGAGCCCGAGCCGGCGGCCGCGCCGAAACCCTGGTGGAACCCCACGGGAGGCGGCTCGGACGGCCCCGGTCGCAGCGACGACACGCCGGGCTGACCGGCGAGTCGCAGAGCAATACCACCGAACCCCTTGACGGGAGCGGCACGACGCGCGTGTAATTTCACGTGTGTTCTTCCCTCTGCTGACCGTAATCGCGGCCGGCCAGGCACTCCGACGACGCACCCGCTCGCGCCTGGGCCGGGTGCCCGTACCCGAGGAGGCGCCGTGACAGAGCTCAGCTTCCTGCTTGACGAGGAAGACGACGAGCAGGAGCTCCTGCCCTGGCAGGAGCAGGCGCTGTGCGCCCAGACCGACCCGGAGGCCTTCTTTCCCGAGAAGGGCGGCTCGACGAGGGAAGCGAAGAAGGTCTGCGGCCGCTGTGAGGTGCGCGGCGACTGCCTCGAGTACGCCCTGGCGCACGACGAGCGGTTCGGCATCTGGGGTGGGCTGTCCGAGCGCGAGCGCAGGCGCCTCAAGCGGCGTGCCGGTTGACGGTTCGGCTCACGTAGTCTGACGCGGCCGCGCCGGGGCGAGCCCCGGTCGCGCCGCCACCGACCCGGCCGGTCGGTGCCCTCTCCTCCACCGCGCGAGCGCTCACCGCATGCCGTCCCGAAGCCCCCGTCTGCAGTTCCCCGACCAGGTCGTGACGGCCGTTGTCGTCGTCCACGACGGTGCGTCGTGGCTCGCGGACTGCCTGGAAGCGTTGCGCGAGCAGCGCCGCCGGCCGCAACGCCTCGTGGTCGTCGACACAGGCAGCGCCGACGGCTCGGCCGAGGTGGCGCGCGCCGCCGCGGAGGAGATCGAGGTCGTCCGGCTGGCGCGCGACGCCGGCTTCGGCGACGCCGTGAAGGCGGGCCTGGCGGCGGCGGCAGCGCTGCCCCCGCTACGGCGCCGCGGTCCGATGGTGCCCTGGGTCTGGCTGGTGCACGACGACTGCCGCCCGGAGCCGGACGCGCTGCTCGAGCTGCTCGCCGAGGCCGACCGGTCGCCCTCGGCGACGGTGCTCGGCTGCAAGCAGACCGATCTCGGCGGCCGGCACCTGCTCGAGATGGGCGCGACCGTCGACGGCAGCGGCCGACGACGCACCGGCGTCGAGCCGCACGAGGTCGACCAGGGCCAGCACGACGAGCTCCGTGACGTGCTCGCGGTCGGCACGGCCGGCCTGCTCGTCCGTCGGGACGTGTGGGACCGGCTCGACGGGTTCGACCCGGCTTGGCCCGTGCACGGCGAGGACATCGACTTCGGGTGGCGGGCGAACGCGGCCGGGGAGCGGGTCGTCGTCGTCCCGCGCGCGGCGGTGCGCCATGCCATGGCGCTCACCCAGGGCCGGCGCTCGGCGGGCGCAATCCCGGGTCGGGCCGGCGTGGTCCGGCGCCGCCATGAGCTGCAGGTGCTGTGGGCGAACGTGAGTTCGGCGAGCCTGCCGCTGCTCGTGCTCCGCACCGTGCTCGGCGGGTGGCTCGTCGCGCTCGCCCGGCTGACGAGTGGCGACTTCCGCGGCGCGCGTGACGAAGCGGGCGGCCTCATGTCAGCGCTGCGTCATCCCGGGCTCGTCGCCTCGGCGCGCCGCCGGCGGCGGGGCTCCCGCGTGCGTAGCCATCGCGACCTGCGACCACTGATGGGCAGCGCGTCTGCGCAGGTGCGCCGTGACGTCGCCACCAGGTTCGCGCACCGGCGGCTGCACGACCCCGCCATCGGCGAGCGGCGTGGCTGGCGCGACCGGCCGTTGCTGTGGCTGAGCCTCGGACTGGTCGCCCTGGCCCTCGTCGCGGACCGGGGCGTGCTCAGCGGTGCGCTCCACGGTGGTCGGCTCCTGCCGGCGCCCGCGGGCGCCTCCGACCTCTGGTCCACCTACTTCGCCGGCTGGCACGCCGTCGGGATGGGCTCCTCCGCGCCCACGCCTCCATGGGTGGCGGTGATCGCGGCCCTTTCGACGATCCTCTTCGGCAAGCCGTGGTTGGTCGTCGCGACGCTCATGCTCGGGGCTGTCCCCCTGGCCGGCTGGACGGCGTACGCCGCCGGGTCTGCCGTGACGCCGTCGCGGTGGATGCGCGTCTGGGCCGCAGCGGCCTACGCGCTGCTCCCGGTCGGCCTCGGGGCCGTTGCCGGTGGTCGCCTGGACGTCGTCGTCGTGGTCGTGCTGCTGCCGGTCACCGCGTGGCTGCTCGTCCGCGCAGTGCGGCCTGCGACGTCGACCACTCGCGCGGCGCGGCCGGTTGCCGCGGGCCTTCTTCTCGCAGTCTCGGCGGCTTTCGCTCCCCTGCTGTGGGCCGTGCTCGCACTGGCTGCGGCAGCGGCGATCGTCGTGGCCGTCCGGCCCGTCGCTCGAGCCTTCGGCCGGCTGCTGATCGCTCTCGCGACCACACTGGTCGTGCTGCTCCCGTGGAGCGCACACGTGCTCGCGCACCCGTCGCTCGCGCTTCGCGGCGCCGGCCTTCCCGAGTCGTTCCGGCTGTCACGGGCGCAGCCGGCTCTCGATCTCGTGCTGCTGCATCCGGGAGGCGTCGCGCAACCGCCCCGATGGCTGCTCGTGGGCTACCTGCTCGCGGGCCTCGCCGGTCTGGCGCGCAGCGGCGGGCAGCGCATCTGCCGTGCCGGTTTCGCCGCCTTCCTCGTGACGGTGGCGGCCGCGCTGGTCGTCAGCCGGGTCCACGTCCCGGCCAGCACTCCGGACGCGAGGTACTGGACCGGCGTCCCGCTCGCCGTCGCGGGGCTCGCGCTGCTGACGTGTGCGCTGGTCGCCGGCGTCGGTGCACGGACGGCGCTCGCGCGGTACAGCTTCGGCTGGCGACAGCTGGCCGCCGTCCTCGTCACCGCAGCGGCCGCGACAGCCTCCGTCGGCACGGCGGTCGTGTGGCTCGGTCGCGGGGTCGCCCGGCCGCTTGCGCACGGCGAGGGCCAGTTGCTGCCACCATTCGCCGCGGCGACCGTCGAGCTGCCGACCTCACCGCGCGCCCTCGTCCTCAGGTCGGACGGCACCGGGGTCTCCTACGCACTCGTGCGGTCGGCCGCGGGGGCACGGCTCGGTGACGCCGACGTCGACAGCGGCGCGGACGGTTCTCGGTCGCGGGCCGACCGTCGAGTGGCTCAGACCGTCTCGCGGCTTGCCGGTGGTGACCCGCAGGCCGCGGCGGCGCTGGCCGAGCTCGGAGTCACTCAGGTCGTGGACCGGGCCACGGACGAACGTCGACTTCCCGGGCTCGCTCAGGTGGACGGGCTCACCGGGGTCAGAGCGTCCGGCGTCGTCGTCCGGCGGGCCGCCGTGCCCGCCGGCGAGCTCGTCGTGCTGTCACCGAATGTCGCCGAGGCTGTCCGCGCCGGCGGCCCGCTGCCGGGCGACGCCGTCCCGGCACCTCTGCCGGCGGGCGCCGGTCGCGCGCGGACCCGGCTGCCCGCGGGTCCTGCCGGCCGCCTGCTGGTGCTCGCCGAGCCTGCTGACTCGCGCTGGCGCGCGACCCTCGACGGGCGGCGGTTGCCCCGGGCGACGGCGTACGGATGGGCCCAGGCGTGGCGGCTGCCGGCAGGCGGAGGGCACCTCACGGTGTCGCGATCCTCGGACGGGCGAAGTTGGTGGCTCGTCGGCGAGCTGGTCGTGCTCGTGCTGCTCCTGCTGTCGGCCCGACCGGTACGACGACCCGAGAGCGGGCACCCGTGAGGCCCCCGTGGGCCGTTGTCGGCGGCGTGGTGGGCATTGCCGCGGTCGTCGCGGTGGGTGGGGCGACGCGGCCCGCCAGCACGTCGGCCAGGAGCGCGTCGGCGCTCAGCAGGCCCGTCGGCGAGGTCCAGCTCGTCTGCCCCGGCGGCGACGGGAGCAGCGCGGCGCCCGTCCAGATCAGCGCGGTCGACGCCGGCCGATTGCTCGACCCGACAAGGTCCCCGGGGGTCCGTGTCACGACCTCGCCGCTGGTGGTGGCCGGTGCGCCGGCCGGCAGCTCCGCAGTGCTCTCCCTGGCTCCGGCTGCCACCAGCACCGTCCCGGCACGGCTGCTCCCCACGGTCGTGACCGCGGTCGGCGCCGGAGCCGGCAACGTCGTCGCGTCACAGCATCAGCTGATGCCCGACGGTCCAGCCCGTGGCCTCATCTCTGCTCCGTGCCTGCCGGCGGTGACCGACAGCTGGATCACCGGCGCGGACGGCCGGGTCGGGCACAACGACGTACTCGTCCTCGCCAACCCGGGAAGCACGGATGCCGACGTCACCGCGACCGCCTGGTCGGTGAACGGCCGGGTGGACCTGCCGGGCCTCGAGTCTCTCGCCGTTCCCGCCGGACATGCGATCGAGCTGCCGGTCGCCAACTACGCGCCGGACGACGGCATGGTCAGCCTGCACATCCATGCCGACGCCGGGCGCGTGGCGGCGCAGGTGCGCGACGTCCAGGTCAGCGGACTCACACCCGTCGGCACGGACTGGGTGCCTCCGACGTCGCCGCCTTCCCCGCGGCTGGTCGTCGGCGGATTCGAGGCGGGTCCGGGCCCTCGTCTGCTCCTGGTGACCAACCCCGGCCGGGTCGATGCCACGGTGCGGTTGCGTCTGCTCACGCGGGACCGTGCGTTCGTGCCCGCGGACCATCCGCAGATCGACGTTGCGCCCGGCCGGTCCGCGTTCGTGGACCTCAGCACCTCCCTCGGCGGGGAGGACGCGACCGCGCAGCTGACCAGCGACCGACCGATCGTGGCAGCGGGGATGAGCCAGGTCACGGCACCCGGCGGGCTGCCCGACCTGGCCTGGCATCCGGCCAGCGGACCGCTCGGCGGTCCGGCCGTCCTCGCCGACAACAGCCCTGAGCTCGGCGCCGGAGCGCAGCTCGCCCTGACGGCTGTCGGCAGCCAGGCGTCCGTCCGGGTCGTGGGTGTGTCCGGCCGGTCGAACACGGTCGAGGTGGCCGCGGACCGCACCACGGTTGTCGATCTGCGCACGTTGCTCGGCGCCGACGGCAGCGGGCCAGTGGCGATCGTGCCGGTCTCCGGCGAGCTGTGGGCATCGCGGAGCATCCAGGCCAACGGTGCGCACGGGCCGCTCGTGACCGCGCTGGTGCCGAGCGGCCTGAGCCCGCCGATCCGCCTGCCCGTGGTGCAGGAGGATCTGCGGGTCGGATTGCGCTGAGACGGCCTAGTCGTCGCCGCGATAGCCGGGGTCGACGGTCTCGGGATCGAGGCCCAGGAAGTGCGCGACCTCCTCGACCACGATGTCGTGCACGAGATCCTCGAGGTCCTCACGGTCGACGGCGCGGAGCTCGAGCGGGCGCCGGTAGATCACGATGCGGGGCGGAGCGCCGCGCCCGCCGGGCAGAAGGCGGGCCAGGGGGACACCTGCGGACTCGATCTCGTCGTCGACGGGCCCGACTCCCTCGAGGGGCGGCACGTCCTCGACAGCGAAGTCGACGCCCTTCAGCTGCTCGCGCCACCGCTCCTCGACGTGCTCGACCGCGTCGAGGACCAGATCGTCGAAACGCTGGCCGGGCGAGACGACCAAGGGCACCCGCCGGGGGGCCAACGGGCCACGCGGTCCACGGCCTCTGCGGTCTCGCCGACGACGCGGGATGCGGCTCACCGGCAAAGCGTAGAGGCGCGACACGGGCGCGGAAGTGGCTCGCGGGCCCGCGGACGGGTACGGTCGCCGCCGTGAGCCCCCTGCGCCGCTGCTCGCGCACCGCGTGCGGCCGGCCTGCCGTCGCGACGCTGACGTATGTCTACGCCGACTCGACGGCCGTCGTCGGGCCGCTTGCCACCTACGCCGAGCCGCACTCCTACGACCTGTGCGAGGAGCACGCCCAACGGCTGACCGCGCCGCTGGGCTGGGAGGTCGTCCGCCTCGACGTGGATGTAGCCGCCGCCGTCCCCAACAGTGACGACCTCGAGGCGCTGGCGAATGCCGTGCGCGAAGCGGCGCGACCTTCGGCGCACCCGCCGCTGGAGCCCGGCGCCGGGCAGGGCACCGGTCGCCGGGGCCACCTGCGCGTCCTGCGGCCCCCGGGCTGAGCCGGGTCCGACGTCCGATTTGAGCGGCTACCTCCCGCCGCTCAAGGTTTTTCGAGGTACTGCCGAGACACGTCAGGTCCCGCCGCCCACCCGGGAGACTCTGATGATTCCTTCGCAGCGCACCGCTAGCCCGTCCACCCAGCCCGCGTCCCTCACGCAGGTCGGCGCCAACCACTCAGGGCAGTGCCCGGAGTGTGGAAGCGACCGGGTCACCGCGCTCTCCATGACCCTGACGGATGGCACGCCCGTCCGCTTCTCGTCCTGCCACCGGTGTGAGCACCGGCACTGGAGCCACGAGGGTCGCGCCCTGACCTTCTCCGACGTGATCACGCGGGCGACCAAGACCAAGGTCTGACCGCAGAGGCGCGGTCCCGGCTCCCCTAGGCTTGCCGACGTGCCGGACCTCGCCCGCATCGTCAAGGCCTACGACATCCGGGGCGTCGTCCCCGACGAGCTCGACGAGTCGCTAGCGCGCGACGTCGGTGCCGCGTTCGTCCGGGTCGTCGAGGCGTCGACGATCGTGACGGCCCACGACATGCGGGAGACCTCGCCCGGACTCGCCCGCGCCTTCGCCGAGGGTGCCGCGTCACAGGGCGCCGACGTCGTCGAGGCCGGGCTCGGGTCGACCGACCTGCTCTACTACGCCGCCGGCTCGCTCGACGTCCCTGGCGCGATGTTCACCGCCAGCCACAACCCGGCGAAGTACAACGGCATCAAGCTCTGCCGCGCCGGCGCGGCGCCGGTCGGTCAGGACACGGGGCTCGCGGAGATCCGCGCGCTCGTCGAGAGCGGCGTGCCGTCGTACGACGGATCCCCGGGGTCCATCTCCCAGCGCGACCTGCTCGCCGACTACGCGGCGTACATGAAGAAGCTCGTCCCCGGCATCGAGCAGATCCGCCGCCTGTCGGTCGTCGTCGACGCCGGCAACGGCATGGGCGGGCTCACCGTCCCCGTCGTCTTCGACGGACTCCCGATCGACCTGACCTCGCTGTACTTCGAGCTCGACGGATCGTTCCCCAACCACGAGGCCAACCCGATCGAGCCCGAGAACCTGCGCGACCTGCAGGCGAAAGTGCGGTCAACCGGCGCGGACATCGGTCTGGCTTTCGACGGCGACGCCGACCGCTGTTTCGTCGTCGACGAGCGTGGCGAGATCGTCGCGCCGTCGGTGCTGACCGCATTGATCGCGGTGCGCGAGCTCGACAAGGAGCCGGGAGCGACGGTCATCCACAACCTGATCACGTCGCACGCCGTTCCGGAGATCGTCGCGGAGCGGGGCGGCCAGCCGGTGCGCACGCGCGTCGGTCACTCGTTCATCAAGGCGACCATGGCGGAGACGGGCGCCGTCTTCGGTGGCGAGCACTCCGGCCACTTCTACTTCCGCGACTTCTGGCGCGCGGACTCCGGCATGCTCGCGGCGCTGCACGTTCTCGCCGCACTCGGCACGACCGACACAACACTGTCCGCGCTGCTCGCCGACTACTCCCGCTACGTCGCCTCCGGAGAGATCAACAGCGAGGTCGCGGATCCTGCGGCGAAGATCGCCGAGGTCGAGTCCGCCTTCTCCGGCCGCGACGGCGCATCCGTCGACCACCTGGACGGTCTGACCGTCCAGCTGCGGGACGGGTCGTGGTTCAACCTGCGGCCGTCCAACACCGAGCCTTTGCTGCGTCTCAACGTCGAGGCTCCGGACGAAGCGACGATGGGCGCACTGCGCGACGAGGTGCTCGGCACGGTCCGGGGCTGACCATGACCCGGGCGGCGCACTAGTCTCCTTCGGCGTGAACCTCGACCCGGCGCTGCTCGAGATCCTCGCCTGTCCCAACTGTCGAGCGGAGCTCCGCGTCGACGACGCTCACGACGAGCTGGTCTGCACATCGTGCGGCTATGCCTACCCGGTGCGTGACGACATTCCCGTCCTGCTCGTCGACGAGGCGCGCCGGCCCGACGGTGACCCCGCCGCAGACACGCGGGAGGGTGGCGGCGCGTGACGGTGGAGGTCGACGACGCCGTCCTCGACGACGTCCCCGCGCTCGAGTCGCGCGACCCCGACCAGATGTTGCGAGCCGTTGCCACCGGCGCGGCACAGATCCGTAGCGCGCTGACCGCGAGCAACGAAGCCGGACTCGAGCAGCTGCAGGCGCTCGGGCGTCCACGCGCCGTCGTCGTCGCCGGCATGGGCGGATCGGGCATCGCCGGCGACGTGCTCGCGGCGATGGCGGCGCCCGCCGCACAGTCGCCGGTCATCGTGCAGAGAGAGCCGGGTCTTCCCGGATGGGTGGGAGCTGCCGACGTCGTCATCGCGGTCTCCTGCTCCGGCGGAACGCAGGAGACGTTGGCCGCGACCGATGAGGCGGTTCGCCGGGGCGCTGCGCTGGTCGGTATCGGCGCCGCGGACTCCCCGCTGTCCCGTCGCTGCACGCAGGCAAGGGCGCCGTTCGTCGCGGTGACGAAGCAGCTCGCGCCGCGCGCGTCGATGTGGGCGCTCGCGACGCCGGTCCTGGTCGCCGGAATGCGGCTGGGCCTTGTCGACCTCACCGCTGACGCGTTCGAGGCGGCAGCCGTTCGGCTGGAGACCGTCGCCGAGACCTGCCGCCCCGATCGCGAGGCGTTCGTCAATCCCGGCAAGCAGCTCGCCCTGGACCTGAGTGGCTCGCTGCCGATGGTCTGGGGTGCGGGCACGACCGGCGGTGTTGCGGCGTACCGCTTCGGATGCCAGCTCGCGGAGAACGCGAAGTATCCAGCAGTGGTGGGCCGGCTGCCCGAGGCCCATCACAACCAGGTGGTCGCGTTCGACGGTGACCTCGCCGGAGGCTCCGCGTCTGACGACCTCTTCCGGGACCGGGTCGAGGACGAGCAACCGGTGCGGGTGCGCCTGGTCGTCCTGCACGACGACGACGGCGACTCGGCGGTGGCGGCGCGGGTGTCGGTCTCCGAGCAGATCGCCCACGAACGGGGCGTGCCCGTGACCAGCCTCCGGACCGAAGGCGACGGCCCTCTCGAGCGACTGGCCTCGCTCGTGGGCCTCATCGACTACGCCACCGTCTATCTCGCCCTGCTGCACGACATCGACCCGACGCCCGTCGCGCCCATCGACGCACTCAAGATGCGGCTCGCCTGACGCGATCGCGTCCTCCGGCGCCGCCCTCGCCTAGTCTGGGTGCATGGATTTCAAGGTCGCCGATCTGTCCCTGGCCGATTTCGGGCGCAAGGAGATCGCGCTCGCTGAGCACGAGATGCCCGGCCTCATGGCGATGCGGGCGGAGTACGGCGACAGCCGTCCGCTGACAGGAGCACGGATCACCGGTTCCCTGCACATGACGGTGCAGACCGCGGTTCTCATCGAGACGCTCGTCGCACTCGGCGCAGAGGTCCGGTGGGCGTCCTGCAACATCTTCTCGACGCAGGACCACGCGGCCGCCGCGATCGTCGTCGGACCGGACGGCACTCCTGACGACCCGAAGGGCGTTCCCGTCTACGCGTGGAAGGGCGAGAGCCTCGAGGAGTACTGGTGGTGCACCGAGCAGGTGCTCCGCTGGCCGGACGGTGCAGGGCCCAACATGATCCTCGACGACGGCGGGGACGCGACGCTGCTCGTGCACAAGGGCGTCGAGTTCGAGAAGGCGGGTTCCGTGCCCGATCCGTCGACGACGGACAACGAAGAGCTCGCGGTCATCCTCAAGGTTCTGCAGCGCTCGCTGGTCGACGACCCCACCCGCTGGACCAACATCGCCAACGGCATCAAGGGCGTCACCGAGGAGACGACCACCGGTGTTCACCGGCTCTACCAGATGCACGAGCGTGGCGAGCTGTTGTTCCCCGCCATCAACGTCAACGACTCGGTCACCAAGTCGAAGTTCGACAACAAGTACGGCTGCCGTCACTCGCTCGTCGACGGGATCAACCGCGCGACCGACGTCCTCATCGGTGGCAAGGTTGCCGTCGTCTGCGGCTACGGCGACGTCGGCAAGGGGTGCGCTGAGTCGCTGCGCGGCCAGGGCGCGCGCGTCATCATCACCGAGATCGACCCGATCTGTGCGCTGCAGGCAGCGATGGACGGGTTCCAGGTGCTCACCCTCGACGACGTCGTCGACACGGCCGACATCTTCGTCACGGCGACGGGCAACTTCAACATCATCACCGCGAAGCACATGCAGCGGATGAAGCAGGGCGCGATCGTCGGCAACATCGGTCATTTCGACAACGAGATCGACATGGCGGGTCTGGCGAAGCTTCCCGGCGTGCAGCGACGCAACATCAAGCCGCAGGTCGACGAGTGGGTCTTCGCCGACGGTCATTCGATCCTCGTCCTGTCCGAGGGCCGGCTGCTCAACCTCGGCAACGCCACGGGACATCCCTCCTTCGTGATGTCCAACTCGTTCACCAACCAGACCATCGCGCAGGTCGAGCTGTTCACGAAGGCCGACGACTATCCGCTCGGTGTGCACGTGCTGCCGAAGCACCTCGACGAGAAGGTCGCTCGACTGCATCTCGACGCGCTGGGGGTCAAGCTCACCGAGCTGACCCGCGAGCAGGCCGACTACATCGGCGTCCCGGTCGAGGGACCGTTCAAGCCGGACACCTACCGCTACTGACCCACCACGGCTTGTTCGCTCGCTATCCAGGCGGGGCGAACGGACCCGGCGGCGGCGGGTCTGCTGCCGGTGGCGGCGGCGGTGACGCCGCGACGGCCGGAGGTGGCGACGTGGTGGGCGTCGGCGCAGGCGCGGTCGCCATCGGCGGCGCCTGCGCATCGGGAGGCGTCGAGCGCGCCACCTCGCGGCGAGTGCGCTCGGCCAGAACGGCGGAGAAGTAAGCCCACGGAGGCGTGCCGGCAGGCGGTGGCGCGGTTCGACGGCTCAGCTCGCCGAGCAGCTGGCTCCCCATCTGCTCGCGCGCCCAGGGCGCGAGCTGAGAGCTGCGGGCGAGGAACTGCCGGAGTGCCATCGCCAGCCCGTCGTCGACCATCGCCAGATCGAGTGATGCCGCCCATCCGGCCAGCGGCGGAGGCATCATGGCCGGGCGCGCGAGCCTGGACGGCACTCGTTCCTGCACGACCACTGTGCCCGCGGCGAAGTCACCGATCCGCTTCGACCGGGAGCTGAGAAGCATCGGGAGCAGCGCCCCCAGTCCCCAGGTGATGCCCGGCCGGTCGATGACGACGCCCACGAGACCGCGGACGAAGGCGTGCCGGAAGCGCACCGGCCCTCCGTCGTCGCGCACGACCCGCAGGCCCATCGCGGCCTTGCCGAGGGTGCGACCGCGCCACAACGTCTCGAAGCCGACGGGGTAACCGAGGACGACGAGCACCATCGCCGTCACGAGGAAGGCAGCGGCCGCCGCGTCGTCGGCACCGTTGAACACGTTGGCGCTGATGAGGATCAAGCCGATGACCAAGGCGTACTGCACCGCGAAGTCGATGAGCACCGCCACGCTTCGCGAACCGATTCCGGCCGGTCGGAGCTCGAGTGCGACCGCCTCGCCGATGATGATCGGATCGCCGTACGCCGCCTCGCTCACCTGACTAGTCTGCCTCGCTAGTGGACATCGATGCGTTCGTCGCACTTCATCGCGACGAGTGGACTCGACTCGAGACGCTCGTCCGCAAGGCGGCCCGCCCCGGTCGGCTGACCGGCTCCGACGTCGATGAGCTGGTACGGCTCTACCAGCGCGTTGCGACTCACCTCTCACTGGTGCAGACGCGCTCTCCGGACCCCGTACTGGTCGCGCGACTGTCCCATCTCGTCGCAACGGCACGGGCCGCGGTCGCCGGCGCTCATGCACCCGCCTGGCGTCAGGTCGCGAGGTTCTTCACGGTCGTCTTCCCCGTGGCCGTGTACCGCAGCAGGCGGTGGTGGGTCCCGACGGCTCTGGCTTCCGTCGCACTCTCATTCGGTCTGGGGCTCTGGGTCGCGACCCATCCCGACGTCCAGCGAGCTCTTCTTCCGCCGAGCGAGGTGCGTCAGCTCGTCAACCACGACTTCGCCGACTACTACCGTGCGCATCCAGCGCACGACTTCGCTGCGCAGGTGTGGACCAACAACGTCTGGGTCGCGGCACAGGTTCTCGTCGGCGGTCTCCTGCTCGGGACGTTCACGTTGTTCGCACTGCTGCAGAACACGGTCAACGTAGGGGTGATCGGTGGCTACATGTTCGCCGCCGGTCGCGGCGGGCAGTTCTTCGGCTTGATCTCCCCGCACGGCATCCTCGAGCTGACAGCGGTCTTCGTTGCCGCCGGAACGGGCTTGCGGCTCGGCTGGACGATCATCGACCCAGGACCGCGAAGACGTGCCGACGCGATCGCCGAAGAAGGCCGTTCGACGGTGGTGATCGCCCTCGGTCTCGTGATCGTGCTCGGGGTGTCGGGAGTCATCGAGGCATTCGTCACCCCGTCCGGGCTGCCGACCTGGGCCCGGGTCGGCATCGGCGTGGTCGCCGAGCTGCTCTTCCTCGGCTATGTCTGGACGCTCGGCCGCCGGGCCGAGCAGCTCGGTGAGACAGGCGATCTGGAAGCCGAGCTGCGAGGGGACTACGTGCCGGTCGCCGGCTGACGCGGTCTCACAACCGTCCGGCCGCCTTGAGTCCCAGATAGGTGTCCGCCACGTGCGAGGCGAAGGTGTCCGGCGGCCCTTCGGTAATGACGACACCACGACGTCGTAGCTGAGTGGCGATCCGACGTCGGTCGGAGTCCGCCGCCTCGGCCGCGGCTGCCCGGTAGACGGCGTCCACGTCTCCGCGCTCGCTGCGCAGCTGGTCGACCGCGGGATCGGACGGCGAGGCGAGGACGACGACGTGGCGGTGCAGCAGCGGACCGATCGCCGGCATCAAGCCCTCTTGCAGGGCGGCCGGCTCGAGCGCTGTGAAAAGCACGACGAGCGAGCGCCGGCGGAGTCGCCGAAGGATCTGCGCGACGACGGCGGACATGTCCGTCTCGACCAGCTGTGGCTCGACGGGTGCGACGACGCGTACGACGTCCGCCAGGCCCGCACCGCCTGCTGCGCGGTCGACGGCCGCTCGCATCCTGCGGTCGTGCACGAGGACGCCGACCCGGTCGCCGGCATGTCGTGCGAGCGCGGTCAGCAGCAAGGCGGCGTCGATGGCGGCGTCGAACCTCGGTGCGCCCCCGACTCGGGCCGCAGAAGTACGACCCGAGTCGAGGACGAGCAGCAGCTGTCGGTCGCGCTCCGGACGCCAGGTGCGCACGACCACGTCTCCGCGTCGTGCGGTGGCGCGCCAGTCGATGGACCGCGTGTCGTCGCCGACGACGTACTCGCGGAGGGAGTCGAACTCCGTGCCCTGGCCCCGGACGGGTGCGACGACGGCACCGTCCAGCTGACGCAGTCGAGCGAGCTTCTCCGGCAGGAACCGACGGCTGGTGAACGGCGGCAGGACGAAGACGCGCCACTCGCTGTGCCGGGTGCGTTGCCGCGCGGCGAGCCCCAGTGGACCGGTCAGGCGAAGCGTCACTTCGGCGGCACGTCGCTCGCCACGTCGGGTCGGGGCGAGAGTCGTCATGACCCGACGTCGATCGCCCGGAGCGAGCTGGATGCGGTGAGTGCGCGGGCTCGCCCCTGCACTCGGTGGCCATGCGTCGCGCACCCAGCCCCGCGCGGTCCGCGACGAGGAGTTCTGCATGGCGACGAAGACGGTGGCGGTGTCACCGACACGCGTGCTGGTGTCACCACCACGGTTGATGGCGATCGCGCGTGGCGAGGCGGCGAGGACCAGGTCGGCGACGATTCCGATGAGCAACAGCGCCAGCACGATCAGGACCATGCGACCGCCGAGCGGCGCCAGCAGCACGATGACGACGCCGCAGAGTGCGGCCAGCGCTGCTCGGCCGGTCAGTGCCACCGGCGAGAGCTTCCGGTCATCGCGGCACCGCGACCGATGCCAGTACGCCGTCCAGGACGCCGTCCGCGGTCACCCCGTCGAGCTCGGCTTCCGGTCGCACCGAGACGCGATGCCGCAGAGTCGGGCGCGCGAGCGCTTTCACGTCGTCCGGCGTCACGAAGTCGCGCCCGGACAACCACGCCCACGCCTTGCTCGTCGCGAGCAGCGCCGTCGCTCCGCGAGGCGACACTCCGAGGGACAGCGATGGTGACGACCGGGTCGCGCGACACAGGTCGACGATGTAGCCCATGACCTCCGGAGTGACTCCCACGGACGCCGTCGCGCGGCGGCCGGCCGCAAGGTCTGCCGCCGAAGCGACGGCCGTGACGCCGGCGGCGGCGAGATCGCGCGGGTTGAAACCCTCGTTGTGACGCGCGAGCACCTGCACCTCGTCGTCGCGCTCGGGCAGCGGCACCGTCAGCTTGAGCAGGAAGCGGTCGAGCTGCGCCTCAGGGAGCGAGTAGGTGCCTTCGTACTCGACCGGGTTCTGCGTCGCTGCGACGACGAACGGGTCCGGCAGCGGGCGCGGTGTGCCCTCCACCGACACCTGCCGCTCCTCCATCGCCTCGAGAAGGGCCGCCTGCGTCTTCGGAGGGGTGCGGTTGATCTCGTCGGCGAGCAGCAGGTTGGTGAACACCGGCCCCTCGTGAAACTCGAAGCGCGCGGTCCGGGCGTCGTACACCAGAGAACCGGTGATGTCGCCCGGCATCAGATCCGGTGTGAACTGCACCCGACGGGTCTGCAGCGACATCGCCGCCGCGAGTGCGCGGACGAGCAGAGTCTTCGCGACACCGGGCACCCCTTCGAGCAGCACGTGGCCGTTGCACAACAACGCCACCACCAGCCCGGTGACGGCCCCGTCCTGGCCGACGACCGCCTTCGCGACCTCCGTCCGGAGTGCCGTGAGAGCCGCGCGCGGGTCGGCGGATGCATTCGTGGTCCGTCGAGAAGTGGGGCTCACGCCACGTCCTCCCTGTCGATGGTCAAGGCCCGCTCCGCACCGCGCGGTCGAGCTGGTCGAGATCCCGGCTGAGCCGGAGCAGCTGCGAGTCGCCCTCGGGTGGCGGGCCGTACAGCGTCTGCAGGACGTCCGCGGCGCGCCACTTGCTGCGCCGTGCGACGGACTCGACCACCGCTTCCGGCGTGGTGTCCGACGCAAGACCCAGCCGGTCACGCATTCGCTCGGCCGCCGCCGCGCGCAAGGCCGAAGCGGCGGTGTCCCGCGCCCGCGCTGCCCGCAGCAGCCGCGCCCGGCCTTCGACCGTCTCGGTCGCTCGCACCACTACCGGCAGTGGCTCCGGCACGACGGGCCCGATCCGGCGCGCCCGCCACAGCGCGAGTACGACGACGGCGAGCAAGAGCTGCAGCGTCGCCCACAGGACCCGGTCGGGCAGCAGTGCGAGCAGGCCCTTCGACCGCCGGTCGGCAGGCGCCTGTGTCGGAGGTCGCGGAACGACCCAGAGCAGCCGTGGCGACGCCGACAGCAGGCCGAGGCCCAGCGCCGCGTCCCCTTCGTCGCCGAGCCACTCGTTGCTGAAGGTCCGACCCGAACCGAGCACGACCACACGACCGTGTCCTGTGTCGTAGACGAACAGCCCCGCGTCGACCCCGTTGCGGTAGCACTGCTGCCGGGCCGCAGGCGCGGCGTAGGTCGCTCCCTCGAAACGCACTGCCCCTGCGACCGATGCTGCGGGGAAGTCGCACGCGGGCGGCTGCTTGTCCTGCTGGATGCCATCGGGGAGTGGCGTCGCCACGACGTCGAGCGCTTCGAGCTCGCGGTCGCTGGGCGCGATGACGACCAACGTGGCGCCCCCTGCGGCGAGCGACCGGAGCTCTGTGCGTGCCAGCGAAGCGGGATCCGGAACGAAGACGGTCGTCGAGGAGTCCGGGGGTGCGCCCTTCACCGCGTGGACGGGCACGACCGTGACGCCGCGCTCGCGCACGAGCTGCGCCAGGGCGCGTCCGCCCGCAGCGGACGGGTCGCCGGGGTCGAGAGGCCGGCCGGTCGCAGGACTGCCGACGATGGCCAGGATCAGGGCCACGAAGACCAGGAACGCCGCGACGGACAGCGGCGCTCGCCATCGTTGCCAGACCGCGCGCACGTCCAGCGCCGGCTCGATGGCCGCTGCCGTCATCGCGTGGACACCGACAGCAGGCGTCGACCCCGGTGCTCGCGGTCCACGACGTCGGCGGCCGCCACGACGACGTCGTACGACTCGCGCGTGGCGGTCCGCTTTCCGTAGACCACCGCGTCGAACGTGGTCGCCGCCGCACGGCCGGCGTCCAGGCTGGCGGGCACGACGAGGGCGATCTCCGCGGCCAGCTCGTCGGCCGTCCGCCCGGGACGGGGATCGACGATGCCGCGCTCCTCGACGACCATGGCGAGCGATCGCATGCGCGCAACCACCGCATCGTCCCAACGGCCGGCCGCGGCCGCCGTCTCTGCCTCCCGCAGCAAGTCGCCGCTCGTGCGCGAGGGGCCCTGCAGCACCGGCCGCTCACCCCTCGCGGTGCGCCGAACCAGCCCGACGCGCCACCACACGAAGGCAACCAACGCCGCGGCGGCCAACAGCAGAGCGATCGCGCCGGCACCTCCGCCCGGCGCATGGTGCGACACCGACTGCATCAGGTGGTCGAGCCACCGCTGGACGGCGCGGAAGATGCGAACCGGCCACGGCTCGTCGTTGCGGTGGTAGATCCCCTTCGACAGCTCACGACGCGCCGCTTCCCGGGCGCCGTCCCGGGTGATCGGCCCGCCACCGGCAACGGTGGCGATCACGCCGCGGGGTTCTCCGTCGCTGCGCGGACGAGGGTCACGTCCAGTGCCTCGGTGCGCATGCGGCTGTCGATGTACAGCAGTGCCACCACACCGGCGACGAACGGCAACGTGATCGCGTTGGCGACGAACGACGAGAGGCGGATCGCGATCTCCGCCCCCAGGCCGACGCTGCCGCTCGTGCCGTCGAAGGAGTTCGCCGTCGACGCGAGCGCGATGATCACGCCGGGGATCGCCAGGATCCCGCTGAGGACCGCCGCCAGCAGCCACGCGAGCAGCCGGATGCCGAGAACCCGCCAGAACGACGCCATCGTCAGCCGCCACGACCGGCGAAGGGCCTGCCGGACCGTCAAGCGCTCGAGCACGAGAGCCGGTGTGGTGAAGCTCAGCGCCACCCAGAGCAGTACGCCGCCGACGATCAGGGCGATGAGGCCGAGCCAGGGCAGAACCGCGGCGAGGAACGCGGCGACGATGAGCCGCCAGAGAAGTGGGCGAAGTCGTGCCCACACCACGCGGATCGGGGCACGGCGAGCGATCACCGCATCGCCGATGACGATGGTGAGCATTCCCACGAGCACCGCTGCGAGCACGGCGTTGACGAGCACAGTGACGAGTCCGGACACCGTGCCGACGGCAGTCAGCTCGTTGGCGGTGGGCGACGCGAAGCCGCCGGTGCTGACGTCCACGACGAAGCCGAGCAACTGCTGGATCGCCGCGATGCTCGCCGAAAGACCGAGAACGGTGCGGGGGTAGCGCCGAATCGCCGTGAACGCCCCGTCGAGGATCTCGCCGACGCTGAGCGGACGCAGCGGAATGATGCCCGGCCGAGGCGCTGCGGACGGCCAGCTCGGCGAGTACGCCGACCACTGTCCGGACACGGGCGGCGGCAGTGCGACGGGTGGCGGATAGGCGGGCGGTGGTTGCTCGACGGACCAGCCGGGAGGGGGCGCCGGGACGCCGGGCAGTGCCCAGTCACCGCTGCCATCGCCGCCGCCGGTCATGCCGCGCTACCTCCGGATTCCGCTCGCCCGAGGCGTCATCGTGTCAGAGGAACCCGCCACAGCGCGTAACTGATGTCACCATGGAGACGTGGCAAGAGGACGCGTTCTCGTCGTCGACGACGACCCGGCGCTCGCGGAGATGCTCGGCATCGTGCTGCGGACCGAGGGCTTCGAACCGTCGTTCGTCGCCGACGGTGACCGTGCCCTGTCGGCATTCCGCTCGACCAAGCCGGACCTCGTGCTCCTCGACCTGATGCTTCCCGGGACCGACGGACTGGACGTGTGCCGGCAGATCCGCTCCGAGAGCGGAACGCCCATCGTCATGCTCACCGCCCGCGGCGACACGGTCGACGTCGTCCTGGGCCTGGAGTGCGGCGCCGACGACTACATCATCAAGCCGTTCAAGCCCAAGGAGCTCATCGCGCGGATGCGCGCGCGACTTCGGCGCAACGACGCGCAGGGCGCTGAGACGCTGACGATCGGCGACGTCACCATCGACGTTGCCGGTCACGTGGTGGCGCGGGACGGCGAACCGATCGCCTTGACCCCGTTGGAGTTCGACCTGCTGGCTGCACTGGCGCGCAAGCCCGGCCATGTCTTCACCCGTGAGCAGCTGCTGGAACACGTGTGGGGCTACCGCCACGCAGCCGACACCCGGTTGGTCAACGTGCACGTGCAGCGGTTGCGCGCGAAGATCGAGCACGACCCCGAGCGTCCGGTGCTCGTCGTGACCGTGAGGGGGGTCGGCTACAAGGCCGGCCCGCCATGATCCCTGCGCTGCGCGACTTCGCGAGCGCGGTGGTGCACCGCTGGCGCGGCTCGCTGCAGATCCGCGTCGCCGCGACCACCCTGGTTCTCTCGGCGATCGTCTCGGTGCTGCTCGGCGTGGTCCTGCTGCAGCAGATCCGCAACGGGCTCGTGGACGGCAAGACGCGCGCTGCCCTGGCCCAGCTCGACTTCGGTCTGCAGCACGCGGCTGACCAGTTCAACGCGGTCGAGCGTCCGGACCCGGCAACTCTCCGGAGCACTGCGAGCACGATCGTCGGCGATCTCGGACCACGCGGCAGCGGTGCGCCGACGTACGGCGTCGTGCTCGTCACCAATCCGGGGGGCGAGTCGGTGAACGCGCCGGCTGCGGACACCGTCGGCGCGATCCCGGTCGCACTTCGCAGCGTCGTGACGCGCGAGGGCCGGGAGGCATGGACTTACAGCAAGGTCAGCGACGGCAGCGGTGGGTTCTCGCCTGCCCTGGCCGTGGGCGGCCCGGTGCCGGCGGGTTCGGCGTCGTACCAGCTCTACTACCTCTTCCCACTGGCCCAGGAGCAGCAGACGCTCGCGCTCGTCGAGCGGACGATGTTGTTCGCGGGGGCGGCTCTGGTCCTGCTGCTCGTCGCGATCGCGGCGATCGTCACCCGGCAGGTCGTCGGCCCCGTGCGCTACGCGGCTGCGACCGCGGAGCGGCTGGCCGCCGGACGGTTGCGCGACCGGATGGCAGTGCGTGGCGAGGACGATCTGGCCAGCCTCGCCACTTCGTTCAACCGGATGGCGCAGACCGTCGAGACGCAGATCTCCCAGTTGCGAGAGCTCTCGCGAGTTCAGCGACGCTTCGTCGCAGATGTGTCCCACGAGCTTCGTACGCCGATCACGACCATCCGCATGGCGGCCGACGTGCTCCACGACTCCCGGGACGATCTTCCCCCGGAGCTCGCCCGTTCGTCGGAGCTGTTGCAGACACAGCTCGACCGTTTCGAGGCGTTGCTGTCGGACCTGCTCGAGATCAGCCGCCACGATGCGGGCGCAGCAGCTCTGGAGCTCGACGCCGTCGACCTCGGGGCGCTGACGACTCGCGTCGTCGAAGGGGCCCAGCCAATCGCCGAACGGCGTCAGTCGCGCGTGGAGCTGGAGCTGCCGGGCGATGCGGTCATCGTGGACGTCGACCCTCGCCGGATCGAGAGGGTGTTGCGCAACCTCGTCGCCAACGCGATCGAGCACGGCGCAGGAAAGCCGGTAGAGGTGCGGGTGGCGGGCGGTCCCGGGGGAGTCGCCGTCAGTGTTCGCGACCACGGCGCGGGGTTGCGGCCGGGGGAGGCGGCCCTGGTCTTCGGCCGGTTCTGGCGAGCCGACCCCGCGCGGGCCCGCAGCTCCGGCGGGACCGGGCTGGGGCTCTCCATCGCGCTCGAGGACACCCGGCTGCACGGTGGGTGGCTCCAGGCGTGGGGACAACCCGGCGTCGGCTGCGTCTTCCGGCTGACGCTGCCCTGGCGGGTGGGCGAGGAGATCACCGAGTCGCCGCTTCCACTCGATCCGACCGACGACGTCGAAGCCCCGGCGCCCTGGTCGGACGTCACCACGGAGCCGGCTGATGCGTGACCGGCGCGCCGCGCGTGCCGCACTCGTCGTGGCCGCCGGGGTCGCGCTCGTCGCGGCGTGCGCGGACATCCCTACCAGCGGCACCATCCATGTCGGGCGGCCGCTGTCGGCGGTGGGCGGGCTCGGCGATGTCGACGTGCGGGTCCAGCCACCCCAGGCGCAGCCCGGCCTTTCGCCCACCGGCGTGGTGCTCGGGTTCTTGCGCGCCGTCGTCAACAACGACGGTGACTACGAGATCGCGCGCAGCTACCTCACCGCGCACGCCGCGCAGACCTGGAAGACCACCGGCGTGACGACGTACGACGACGGCTCCGTTCAGATCTCAGCCGCGCTGCCGGCCGGAAAGGGCCGCACCGTGCAGCTGCAGGTCGACCGCAGGGGGCGCGTCGACTCGCGCGGCGAGTTCAGCCCGAGCACCGGTCGGCTGACCGCGACGTTCCGGCTCGTGCGCCAGCGCCGGGACTGGCGGATCGACCAGCTGCCCGACGGCGTGCTCCTCTCGACATCCGATGCGCAGCGCGCGTTGCGCCTCGCGACGCTGTTCTTCATCGACCGCTCGCAGACGTCGTTGGTGCCGGAGCAAGTGCTATTGCGGCCGGAGGCCATCGGCTTCACGACGGCAGCAGTTCGCGCGTTGCTCGCCGGACCTGGCCCTTGGCTCGCACCAGCGGTTCGCACGGGGTTCCCTCGCGGTGTCAACCTCCTCGGCAACGTCGCGGTGGGCCAGGACGGCACGGCCGAGGTCAACCTCAGCGCCGCGGTCCGGCAGGCCTCGCGCACCCAGCTGCGCGAGCTGACGGCTCAGGTCGTGTGGACCGTGCTGCAGGACTCGCAGATCTCGCGGGTTCGCGTGCTCGCGGACGGCTCGCCGCTCAACCTGCCCGGTGTCCCAGCGGTGCAGACGCGGGCGACCTGGGACGACTGGAATCCCGCCCCGGCACAGGACTTGCCTGCGTTCTACTCCGGGCCCGGAGGCTGGCGAAGCGCTGCCGGCGGCAGCAACCCTTCGTTGCAGAGCGCGGCCGGCCTGTCCTGGCTCGCGATGAGCCAGGACGCCCGCTTCCTGGCTGCGGTCGGAGGCGGCCCGGGCAGCGAACGACTGCTGACCTGGCACAGCGGCGGCCAGCCGGAGACCCGGTTGTCAGCAGCCGCCGTGACACCACCAGCCGTGGACCGGACCGGCGACGTCATCGTCGTCGCGACCCGACGACACGGCACGAACGATGTCGTGATGGTGACGCCGCTCGGCCGTCGTACACATGTCCGCGCTCCCACTCTCGAGTCCCTTCCCGTCAGCGCCCTCTCCCTGGCGCCGGACGGCAGCCGCGTCGCAGTGGTCGTCGGTGCGCCGGGCCGTGGGCGCTTGCTGCTCGGTCGGATCAGCGATGGGCGACGCGGCATGGTCTTCGACGGCTTCCGCAATGTGCTGCCGACGTGGACCGACGTGCGGAGCGTCGCGTGGGACGGAGCAGCACAGCTGGTCGTCACTGCTGCTGACGACGCGCACCACCGGAGGTTGGTGGCCGTCGACGTCGACGGTTACTCCTCACGCGTGCTGTCGACGGACGGCGTACGGGGGGAACCGGTGTTCGTCGCCGCAGCGCCGGGACAACCGTTGGTGCTGCTCGCCCGCGACTCCGTGTGGACGACGCGGGTCAACGGCGGGTGGCGCCGCATCGGGCGCGGTGGACAGCCGGGCTACCCCGGCTGATCGTCCACATCCTCGCGTTGGGGAGACCGCCGGTCTGCGGACGCGCGCCAACCTCGAGCCGTGCGCGCCCTGCTCGACCTCGTGCTGCCGGTGGAGTGCGCCGGCTGCGGACACCGAGGCACCGTCGCCTGCCCGGGTTGCCTTCTCGAGCTGAACGCACGGGCCGAGCCCTGCTGGCCGCGACCGAGCCCGCCGGGACTCCCACCGCCCTGGGCCGTCACCGCTTACGCGGGTCGCCCGCGGGAGTTCCTGTTGGCCTACAAGGAGGAGGGCATCGTCGGCCTGCGACGGCCGCTGGGGGTGGCGCTGGCGACGGCGGTGCGGGCCGGTCTGCCGCCGGATGACCGACCGGTCGTGATCGTGCCCGTCCCGTCCAGTCGTGCGGCGCGCCGCCGTCGGGGTCGGGACCACGTCGCGGAACTCGCCCGGGTAGCGGCGGCGAAGCTACGCGCTGAGGGCCGGGCGGTCGAGGTCGTGTGCGTGTTGCGGCACGCGCGCCGGGTCGCCGACTCCGCAGGGCTGACGGCGGCCGAGCGCTCGGTGAACCTCGCGGGCGCGTTCGCTGTCCGCGCGCCCTGCCGCGATCGCATCGCCGGCACGTCCGTGGTCGTCGTGGACGACGTCGTGACGACCGGTGTCACGTTGACAGAGTGCACGGGTGCGCTGCGGGCGGCCGGCGCGAACGTTCTCGCGGCAGCCAGCGTGGCAGCCACCCGACGCCGCGCGGTCGACCGATGAATGGGGCTGCACAAGCGGGGTCGTGCGCACTACGGTCAGAGGCAGCCGCAGACTGGTATCGATCCGAGGAGGCGGTCGCGTGGACGTCGTCGTGAAGGGCCGGCACACGGAGCTGACGGAGCGCTTCCGCGCTCACACGGAGGAGAAGCTCGCCAAGCTTGCCAAACTCGACGGCAAGGTGACCCGCATCGACGTCGAGGTGTGCGAGGAGCACAACCCGAGACTCGCGGGCCAGCGCTCCCGCATCGAACTGACCTGTCGGACCCGGGGTCCGGTCGTGCGTGCTGAGGCTGCTGCCGCCGACCCCTACGCCGCACTCGACGTGGCGACCACCAAGCTGGAGGCCCGGCTACGCCGCGGCGCCGACCGGCGGCGCGTCCACCACGGGATCCGCACGCCTGTGTCCGTTGCGGCCGCCACCGCCACCGCCGCCGCTGTCGCCGGCAACGGTGCCTCCGCGTCGGTCGCCGTCGCGGAGGCCGAGCTGGACGACGACACAGCGCCCTTCGTCGTCCGCGAGAAGACCCACAGTGCCCCGCCCATGACGCTCGAAGAGGCGCTGTTCGAGATGGAGCTGGTCGGGCACGACTTCTTCCTCTTCGTCGACGCCGAGCGGGGCGCTCCGAGCGTCGTGTACCGCCGTCACGGGTACGACTACGGCGTGATCAGGTTGGCCACGACCAGTGACACCCCGCCCGGCGATTGACGCAAACTACCCTTCTGGGTGATCCCGGCGTGCCATCATGACCTCGTCATCCGGCGTCGTCGGACCAGTGGTGGAGGCATCGTGAGCGAAATGGCGGTCGGCGGCAGCATGCCCCCGGTGCCGCCTGGCACCGGCGACCCGATCCGCGTGCTGGTCGTCGACGACCACGCGCTGTTCCGCCGTGGGCTGGAGATGGTGCTCGAGCAGGAACCGGACATCGACGTCGTCGGTGAGGCGGAGGACGGCGCCGAAGCGGTGCACAAGGCGGTCGAGACGACGCCGGACATCGTGCTGATGGACGTCCGGATGCCCAAGCGCGGCGGCATCGACGCGTGCACGGCCATCAAGGACGCCGTGCCGTCCACCAAGATCATCATGTTGACCATCAGTGACGAGGAAGCCGATCTCTACGACGCCATCAAGGCCGGCGCGATGGGCTACCTCCTGAAGGAGATCTCCATCGAGGAGGTCGCCTCCGCCATCCGCGCCGTGCACGGCGGCCAGTCGCTGATCTCGCCGTCGATGGCGTCGAAGCTGCTCAACGAGTTCGCGTCGATGATCAAGCGCGGCGACGAGCGCCAGCAGCTGCCGGCACCTCGGCTCACCGACCGCGAGATGGAGGTCCTGCGCCTGGTGGCGAAGGGTCTCAACAACCGTGACATCGCCAAGCAGCTGTTCATCAGCGAGAACACGGTGAAGAACCACATCCGCAACATCCTCGAGAAGCTCCAGCTCCACTCGAGAATGGAAGCGGTGGTCTACGCCGTACGCGAGAAGCTGCTCGAGATCACCTGATTCCGTCTCGCATCCCCGCAGCTCCTCGTCGGATCTGCGTCGTGGGCAACAGTGGTTCCGGCAAGACTCGCCTCGCCCGCCGGCTCGCGGGCGAGTTCGACGTTCCGCACGTCGAGCTCGACGGCTTCATGCACTATCCCGACTGGCAGCCATCGCCCGTGGACGAGTTCCGGGCCCTCGTCGCTGACGCGCTTTCGGCGGCCGAGCGTGAACATGACGGGTGGGTCGTCGACGGCAACTACACGCATCGGCTGGGCCGGTCTGTCCTCGACAGAGCAGAGCTCGTCGTGTGGCTCGACTACCCGCGCCGGGTCGTGTTCTGGCGGGTGCTTCGCCGAACAGCCGGCCGGGTGCTCCTGCGCCGGACGTTGTGGAACGGCAACCGCGAGCGCGTCGCCTCCCTCTTCAGCCGCGATCCGGAGAACAACATCCTGGTGTGGAGCTGGACCAACCACGACGTCGTACGGCGACGGTGCGAGGAGCTCAGCTCGGGAGATCCGCGCTGGCTGCGAGTCCGACGGCCGGGTGAGCTGTCGCTGCTGGTCGACCAGCTGCGCGAGCGAGCAGGCGCATCGACCCGGTGACGGCGTAGCCGATGGTCAGCGCGAAGACGACCGTGCCGATGCCGACGCGGCCACCGAGCAGATATCCCGCGACGAGGACGACCAGCTCGAGTGAGAGGCGTACGCCGGCGATCGGCCAGCCTGTTCGCCACGCGATCCCCGTCATCCACCCGTCGCGCGGCCCGGGCCCGAGCCAGGTCGTCAGATAGAAGCCGCTGCCCGCGCCGATGCAGACGATGGCCGTCCCCACCTCGACGAGGCGGCCGGCGTTTGCAGATGGTCTCGGCAGGACGGCGAGCATCACGTCGATCGCCACGGCGATCACGACCGCATTGGCGATGGTGCCGAGCCCGGGACGCTCACGCAGAGGGACCCAACCGACGAGGACGATGGCGCTGATCGCGAGCGTCGCCTCGCCGATCGACAGTGGCGAGTGCCTGCTGACGCCTTGCGCGAGAACCGTCCATGGCGTGTTCCCGAGATGGCTGGCGACGAGCAACGCCTCACCGGTGCCGAACAACCAGAGCCCGATGGCGAGCACCACCAGCGTTGTCGGCCGCGCGCTCCAGCGCGAGCCGGCGGACCAGGGCATCCGAGGGACGCTGCGAACCCGTTGCCCCCTCACGCGGTCGGCAACGCGGTGCTGAGACCGCGCATTCCCATTGGCAGGATGCCCGCCATGACCCAGACGCTCTCGCGGACCGACCGGCTGCTGCTCGCGGTTGCCGTGGTCCTCGTCGCCGGCGCCGCAGTCACGCGGTACGTCGACATCAACAGCGTGCTTGCCTTCGTTCTCTCCGGGTTGACCATCGCTGCTCTCGCATCACTCGTCGGGCGGAGCGTCGACCAGCTCGGCGACCGGCTCGGCGCGGGCGCCACCGGAGTGCTGCAAAGCGCTCTCGGCAACCTGCCCGAGCTGTTCGTCTGCATCTTCGCCCTGCGAGCAGGTCTCACGAAGGTCGTCGAGGCGGCAGTGATCGGCTCCATCCTGGGCAACGTCCTGCTCGTCCTGGGACTCGCCTTCCTCGTCGGCGGTCTGCGCAACGGCGTGCAACGGTTCGACAGCGAGCGGGCCCGCGTCATCTCCGCGATGATGCTGCTCGCGGTCATCGCGATGCTGTTGCCGTCGCTGGCTTTCCAGTTGCACACGCCGGCTGCGTCGCACGAGCGCGGTCTGTCCGTCTTCGCCGCGATCGTGCTGCTCCTCGTGTTCGTCTGCTCCGTGCCGTCATCGATCCGGCGCTCCGGTGCCGAGCCGGACGGACGTCAGGCGCACGAGGATGAGGAGCGATGGCCGCTGCCGTTGGCGGTCGGCATGCTGGCCGTGACGGGCGTGCTGGCTGCGTTCGTGTCCGACTGGTTCATCCATGCGCTCGAA
The DNA here is from genome assembly GCA_035695045.1 of Mycobacteriales bacterium. GTDB lineage: Bacteria > Actinomycetota > Actinomycetes > JAFAQI01 > JAFAQI01 > DASSKP01. The sequence continues at coordinate 47,854 of DASSEX010000050.1, forward strand.
CCGGCGATCGGCGCACTGCACATCAGCCAGGCGTTCGCCGGACTCGTCATCGTGGCCATCGCGGGAAACGCGGTGGAGAACGTCGTCGGTATCCAGCTCGCGGCCCGCAACCAGGCGGACTACGCCCTGTCGGTCATCCTCAACAGCCCGTTGCAGATCGCCCTCGTCCTGGCGCCGCTGTTGGTGCTGCTCTCGTTCGTCGTCGGTGGCGCAGCGTTCGTCCTCGTGTTCCCGCCACTTCTGATCGCGACCGTCGTCGCTGCCGTGCTCGCCGTCAGCTTCATCATCATCGACGGTGAGTCGGTCTGGCTCGAGGGCGCCGCCCTTGTCGGCGTCTACGGCGTGATCGCCGCGTCCTTCTGGTGGGGCTGACCTAGCCGAGGGCGTCTGTGCCGTCGTCGCCCAGGAAACGGGCGAGCCGGCCGGTGCGGCCGACCGCGCGCAGGCGTCGTTCGACCGCGTCCCGTTCTTCCCGCGACGTCACGATGAGCAGGTCGTCGCCTTCGAGCAGCCGGGTGTCGCGATCGGGGACGAAGCCCCGGCCCTCGCGCACCACGAAGGCGAGCGCCGAGGTCTCCGGCAGCCGCAGTTCCCACACTTCCACGCCGTGCAGCTTCGACTGTGCAGGTATCTGAACGGTGACGAGGTCGGCAAGGATCTGGTCGAGCGGCGCCGCCTCCACGTCGAGGTCGTGCGCCGCCGCGGGTGCGACGAGGCGCAGGCGGCGCGCAACCGGAGCAAGTGCCGGTGCCTGCACGAGCGTGAAGACAGCGACGAGGACGAACACGACGTCGAAGACGCGGTCCGCCCCGGCGACACCCTTCGTCAGGGGAATCGTCGTGAGCACGATCGGCACCGCTCCGCGAAGGCCCGCGGCGGAGAGGAAGACCTTGTCCCGCCAGGCCAGTGGGAAGCCGATCGTCGCCAGGAACACCGACGCCGGTCTGGCCACGAAGAGCAGGACGGAACCGATGGCCAGCGCCGGGAGCACCGCGGAGCCGAGTCGCGAGGGGGTCGCCAGCAGCCCGAGCATCACGAACAGCCCGATCTGCGCCAGCCAGCCGATGCCCTCGACGAAGCCGGCCGTGGCGCGACGGTGTGGAAGGGCCGCGTTGCCCAGGATGAGACCCGTGACATAGACCGCGAGGAACCCGCTCGCCTGCGCACTCGCTGCCGCGCCGTACGACGCCACGGCGAGCGCCAACGTCGCCACTGGATACAGGCCGGCAGCGGGCAACGCGGCGCGTCGAAGCAGCGCCACCCCCAACAGCCCGACGGCGACGCCCACCGCCGCACCGGCCAGCAGCTCGTACACCAACTGAGCGCCCACGCCGGCCCACGTACCTCCGGACGCGGACAGGACGGAGACGAGGATCACGACCGGGGCGTCGTTGACGCCGGACTCGACCTCCAGCAGGGCCACGAGCCGCCGCGGCAGACGCAGTGCGCGCAGCGTCGAGAAGACAGCCGCCGCGTCAGTCGGAGACACGATCGCCGCCACCAGCGCGGCTGTCCGCCAGCTCGTGTCCAGCACGAGCCTCGCCGCGACCGCGGTGAGGCCGATGCTGACCGCCACCCCGACGGTCGCGAGCAAGGCTCCGGGCGCGACGACGGGTCGCACGGTTGACCAGCGGGTGGTGAGACCCCCCTCGGCGACGATCAGCGCGAGCCCGATTAGACCGATCGCCTGGGCAAGTGCGGTGTCGTCGAAACGCAGCCCGAGGACGTCCTCGCCCAGGAGCATGCCGATGCCGAGGTACAGCAGCAGGCTGGGCACGCCGACGCGCGTGGACATTCGCACACCGGCGACGGCGATCAGGGCGACGCCCGCGCCGCCGAGCAGCGCGAGGTTGACGTCGCCCTGCGCGATCACTCGGCCGCCGTGCTCCTGCGGACGGGCGCGGCTCGGACGGTCAGCCCGGCCAGCAGCCGGGCGGTCGCGTCGGCCACCTCAGCGACCGCCGAGTCGAAGGCCTGCGCGTTCGCCGCGGAGGGCGAGCGCATCCCGGCGATCTTCCGGACGTACTGGAGGGCGGCCGCCTCCACGTCTGCCCGCTCGGCGGTCTCCACATAGGGCGGACGCAGGGTCTTGATGCTCCGGCACATTCCGCGAACGTAGCCGCTTCGGCAGAGTCGGGTCGCCGAGCAGGCGTCGGCCTACGATGGCGGAACCGGCGGGCAGCCCGTCGCGAAGCAGAAGTCAGGAGCCGCACCGTGGCAGTTCTCGACCGGATCCTGCGTGCAGGTGAAGGACGGATCCTCCGCAAGCTCACCGGCATCGCCGAGCAGGTCAACCTGCTCGAGGACGACTTCACCGCGATGAGTGACGGTGAGCTGCGGGCGCAGACCGACGAGTTCAAGAAGCGGTACGCCGACGGAGAGTCGCTCGACGACCTCATGCCGGAGGCCTTCGCGACCGTGCGCGAGGCGGCCCGACGCACCCTCGGTCAGCGCCACTTCGACGTCCAGCTCATGGGCGGCGCGGCCCTTCATCTCGGCAACATCGCCGAGATGAAGACCGGCGAGGGCAAGACGCTCACGGGCGTCCTGCCGGCGTACCTCAACGCACTCGCCGGCAAGGGCGTTCACGTCGTCACGGTCAACGACTACCTCGCGAAGCGCGACGCCGAGTGGATGGGCCGCGTCCACCGCTTCCTCGGCCTGACGGTCGGCGTCATCCTGTCCGCGATGCCCCCGGTGGAGCGCCGCGCGGCGTACGGCTGTGACATCACCTACGGCACCAACAACGAGTTCGGGTTCGACTACCTCCGCGACAACATGGCCTGGAGCGCCGAGGAGCTCGTCCAGCGCGGACACTTCTACGCCATCGTCGACGAGGTCGACTCGATCCTCATCGACGAGGCCCGGACACCGCTCATCATCAGCGGACCTTCCGACCTCAACCAGAAGTGGTACGTCGAGTTCGCGCGGCTCGCCCAGTCGATGCGGCGCGCCCCCGACGACAAGGGCCGCGAGCACGAGGGCGACTATGTCGCCGACGAGGGCAAGCGCACCATCTCGATCAACGAGAGCGCGATCGAGAAGGTCGAGGACCACCTCGGCATCGACAACCTCTATGAGGCGGTCAACACGCCGCTGGTCGGCTACCTCAACAACGCGATCAAGGCCAAGGAGCTGTTCAAGCGCGACAAGGACTACGTCGTCATGAACGGTGAGGTCCTGATCGTCGACGAGTTCACCGGCCGCATCCTCCACGGACGTCGCTACAACGAGGGCATGCACCAGGCGATCGAGGCCAAAGAGAGCGTCGAGATCAAGCAGGAGAACCAGACGCTCGCCACGATCACGCTGCAGAACTACTTCCGCATGTACGAGAAGCTCTCGGGCATGACGGGTACCGCCCAGACCGAGGCGGCCGAGCTCAACTCGATCTACAAGCTCGGCGTCATCCCGATCCCGACCAACCGCCCGATGATCCGCAAGGACCAGCCGGACCTCGTCTACCGCACCGAGATCGCCAAGTTCGACGCCGTCGTCGACGACATCGCCGAGAAGCACGCCGTCGGCCAGCCGGTGCTGGTCGGCACCACCTCGGTCGAGAAGAGCGAGTACCTCTCGCAGCAGCTGAAGAAGCGCGGCATCAAGCACGAGGTCCTCAACGCCAAGCAGCACGAGCGTGAGGCCGCGATCGTCGCGCAGGCCGGTCGCAAGGGCGCCGTCACCGTGGCCACCAACATGGCCGGCCGAGGCACCGACATCATGCTCGGCGGCAACCCCGAGTTCATGGCGGTCGCCGCCCTCAAGCAGCGCGGCCTCGACCCGGAGGAGACCCCGGAGGAGTACGAGGCGGCCTGGGACCAGGCGCTCGCCGAGGCCGAGGAGGCCGTCAAGGCCGAGCACGACGAGGTCACCGAGCTCGGCGGCCTGTACGTCCTCGGCACCGAGCGGCACGAGTCGCGGCGCATCGACAACCAGCTCCGCGGCCGCTCCGGCCGCCAGGGCGACCCGGGTGAGTCGCGGTTCTACCTGTCGCTGCAGGACGACCTCATGCGCCTGTTCAACGCCGCGATGGTCGACCGGTTCATGACCACCGCCAAGATGGACGACGACGTGCCGATCGAGTCCAAGATGGTGAGCCGCTCGATCCAGAGCGCGCAGGGCCAGGTCGAGGGCCGCAACTTCGAGATCCGCAAGAACGTCCTCAAGTACGACGACGTCCTCAACCGGCAGCGCACGGTCATCTACGACGAGCGCCGCCGCGTGCTCGAGGGCGAGGACCTGCACGAGCAGATCCGCCACTTCGTCAACGACGTCATCGACGGCTACGTCGCGGCCGAGACCGCAGAAGGCTTCGCCGACGACTGGGACTACGACCGCCTGTGGTCGGCGCTCAAGACCCTCTACCCGGTCTCGATCACGCCCGACGACGTGGCCGAGCTGGCCGGCGGCCGGTCCGGCATCACCGCCGACCTGCTGCGCGAGCAGATCACCTCCGACGCCCACCACGCCTACGACGCCCGCGAGGCCGAGCTCGGCGAGGAGGTCATGCGCGAGGTCGAGCGCCGCGTCGTGCTGTCGGTCCTGGACCGCAAGTGGCGCGAGCACCTCTACGAGATGGACTACCTGCAGGAGGGCATCGGCCTGCGGGCCATGGCCCAGCGCGACCCGCTCGTGGAGTACCAGCGCGAGGGCTTCCAGCTCTTCGAGGCGATGAACGAGTCGATCAAGGAGGAGTCGGTCCAGCACCTGTTCCACGTGCAGGTCGACCCCGAGGAGATCGCGGCGTCGCTGCCCGCGCCGAAGGAGAAGATGACCTTCTCCGCACCGGGTGAGGACGGGACGGCCACCG